>NZ_JBNCMT010000018.1:0-106966 GCF_049846925.1 Brevibacillus nigriterrae | reverse complement strand
CCGGAACAAAACATAAAACCTGGAGGCTTAGCTCAGCTGGGAGAGCATCTGCCTTACAAGCAGAGGGTCGGCGGTTCGATCCCGTCAGCCTCCACCATATTAACTACTTGGACTAAGGAAGGTCGACTAAGAATGTTACGTCCTGTAACAACGTCGACACTAGACCGTCCATGGTCGTCGCGGGATGGAGCAGCTCGGTAGCTCGTCGGGCTCATAACCCGAAGGTCGCAGGTTCAAATCCTGCTCCCGCAACCAATTTTATTACCTGTTTTGCTTAAATATGGAGCTGTGGTGAAGTTGGAGTTCACGCCGGTCTGTCACACCGGAGGTCGCGGGTTCGAGTCCCGTCAGCTCCGCCATCTTTTAAGATTGTAATTAGTTTTACAGTAACAAGCTTCATACTTTTTACTATCAAAATAAACGATAGTATGGTATAATTGAAGAGTTGATATGCCGGTGTAGCTCAATTGGTAGAGCACCTGACTTGTAATCAGGGGGTTGTGGGTTCAAGTCCTATCGCCGGCACCATTACCTAAAAAGTAATTCCTTTACTTTTTGAGGTGAATTATGGGGAGATAGCGAAGTGGCTAAACGCGGCAGACTGTAAATCTGCTCCCTCTGGGTTCGGCGGTTCGAATCCGTCTCTCCCCACCATTTATATGTTTGAGAGCCATTAGCTCAGTTGGTAGAGCATCTGACTTTTAATCAGAGGGTCGAAGGTTCGAGTCCTTCATGGCTCACCACCATGTAATTTCAAAAAATTATGCGGTCATGGCGGAATTGGCAGACGCGCTAGATTCAGGTTCTAGTGGTGGCAACACCGTGGAGGTTCAAGTCCTCTTGACCGCACCAAAAATAAGCTTCTAAAGTAGTATTATGCGGACGTAGCTCAATTGGTAGAGCGTCGCCTTGCCAAGGCGAAGGTCGAGGGTTCGAGACCCTTCGTCCGCTCCATAAATTTGTGCCCTTAGCTCAGCTGGATAGAGCGTTTGACTACGAATCAAAAGGTCGGGAGTTCGAATCTCTCAGGGCACGCCATTTGTCGGGAAGTAGCTCAGCTTGGTAGAGTACTTGGCTTGGGACCAAGGGGTCGCAGGTTCGAATCCTGTCTTCCCGACCATTTTTAATTGCATATCGCCGGGGTGGCGGAATAGGCAGACGCAACAGACTTAAAATCTGTCGGGAGTTTCTCCCGTACCGGTTCAAGTCCGGTCCTCGGCACCATATGTGCGGGTGTAGTTCAATGGTAGAACTCCAGCCTTCCAAGCTGGTCGCGTGGGTTCGATTCCCATCACCCGCTCCATCTAAAAAACTAACAGACACAATGATGTGTCTGTTTTTTTGTCCAATAAATGAAACTAGTTCCTATACATGGATGAAATAAATATCTCCTGCCTGTCAAAACTAACATCATGACCCGATTCACGAGGAGGGTAACGATGAGAAGAGTAAAGTGGTATGGCAGGGTTTTGTGGATGATGACAGCCTTAGTGCTGCTGGGAGGTTGCGGAGTGAATTCTGATCGGACACCCCAACAACCACCAACCTCCAAAACTTACTCCATCTACACCAATCAACAGAATAGTGGATTTAAAATTACCCAAATGCCAGGTGTCATTGATATGATAAGTGGTCTTTCCCGTTAATTAAAGTTGTAAATGTCGAATCATGTTGATAATTATTCATGGTTCAAATAAGTTTTTTCGTGTAGAGTATTTTTTAAGATCGCTTGCCCAATGGTAATTGATCTCTTGCCTCGCCTCCGGTGGAATACACTGGAGGCATTTTTGTGTTTGTATAGGGCAAAAGGACTACTAACCAGCGGATGGGAGTGTAATGATAAACTTTGTTAGTTCTTCGTCTGATTCACATCGGATCTGTCCGTTATGTTTTTCGATAATATTTTTGCAGATTGACAATCCAATTCCCGTACCATCATGCTTCGTCGTAAAAAACGGTTGGAACAACTGGTCTGCTACTTCTTGAGGAATTGCTTCTCCATTGTTCTGAACAATAATCTGAACCCCTTCTGGTGTGGCAAAAGAGGATATATGTAATTCTTTACTGGACGAGTTTCTTAGTGCATCCATGGCATTGTTGAAGAGATTAACCAGCACTTGTTTGAATCCTTCTTCATAACAATTGATCTGGTTGCAGGTAAGTGAGCGAACAAAGTGAATATTCTCTGCAATGAGGCGAGGTGTAATCAGAATTTCTAATTCGTTCAGCAAATCATTCAGATTCACTTCCTTGAATACCTCATCAAGGATGGGCTTCTTGGAAAAACTAAGGAACCCGGTTATTTGCCGGTGGAGGTTTTCGAATTCATGCATGATAACCTGGATGTAAGATTCCAGATCCTTTTGTCCTTTAATATTTTCATTAATTAACTTCAAAAATCCCTCAATGGCACAAAGGGGGTTTCGAAGCTCATGGGCCATGCTTGCCGCAAGTTTGCCCAAGATGGTGAGCTTGTCCTTATGCAGATAAGAAATTGTTTTTTCTTTTTGCGAAAGCTCTTCATTGACCAAATTTTCAAAATGAAAAATTGACAAGTAGAGGCTCTCATCCATGATTTCTCCAACCCGTTGCTCGATGAACATGATTTCATGATGCGATAAATGTAAATAGGGTAAGGTTGGACGAACAATTTCCCAGAACACATTTCGATAGGATTGATGTGTCCGCAGAATGGCAGAAAGCGACATGTGATTGTCTCGAAACCAATTTCCCATGACCAGTGAGAGATCAAATAGCTCCTGTGATACATCACGAATCAGTGATTGAGCAATGATCTGTGTCCTTGACTCGATAAAGTCAGATGGAATTGGACTATCATAACCAATTTTCGTGTTTATATCCTGTTCCCAACGCTCTTTTATTATTTTTCGGAAGGTGAGTATCTGGTTCGTCACCTTGCCAAGATGCAGTAATTTATTGTCGATCATTAGCAACTTCCCCCCCCTCATTTATGTTAGGGAAGATACAAGAGAAATTCAAGTAACTTTACCCCTAATTTCTGGAAGATAATTAGCTATATTCCGACAGGATTTACTAGATTTCGATTTTTGGTCCTATTTTTAACGGGTAAATCTTGAAAAATATTCTTTTCGAAGAAGACAGGAAATGATCAAAAGAGACAGAAAAAATAGATTAGATCAACTGGAGGGGGCATAATTTGGTGGCTATTAATCGTAAAGACGTTCAGAAATGGACAGAGTGGCTGGTACAAATACCAAGTGTCGTCAATACAAAAGGGGAGGCAGACGTAGCCAGACAGCTTTATGAAGAATTAAAAGGCTGGCCTTATTTTCAGAAGCATCCAGAGCAGATTTGGCTACAGCCCTCCGGTGAATCATCGATTGAAAGATATAATGTGGTCGCTTTGGTTACGGCGACAAATCAGGTTTCAGAGACAACTCTTTTGCTAGGGCATATCGATACGGTTGGTGTGGATGACTACGCTCAGTTAAAGGATGTGGCAACGGAACCTGCTGTGCTAAAGGAGAGAATGAAAAAACAATCACACCTTCCAGAAAGTGTCCAGCAGCACCTGCACGACGAAGGCTGGATGTTTGGGCGTGGCTCATGTGATATGAAAAGTGGAGTTGCTGCAAATCTGGCAATCCTGCGCCATTTCAGTGAAAGTCCTGAAATGATGCAAGGAAACCTCCTTCTAGTTGCCGAGTGTGATGAAGAAGACAGTTCGAACGGGATACTTGCTGCTGTACCTTTTCTAAATCAGTTAGCAAAAGAACGGGACTTGTCCATTACGGCTGCGATCAATACTGACTTTGTTACCGCTCGAAGTGAAGGAGATCCGAATCGATACATATATTTGGGGACTGTTGGAAAGTTGTTGCCATCGTTTTATGTAGTTGGTAAAGAGACACATGTAGGCCAAGCATTTGACGGGTTTGATCCCAATCTGCTGTTGTCAGAGTTGACAAGAGAAATTGATTATAACCCTGATTTGTGTGATGAAATGTATGGGGAAGTAACGCCACCACCTGTCAGCTTGAAGCAGACGGATTTGAAACCGTATTACGATGTGCAGACGCCGCTTGCCGGTTTCGCCTATTATAATTTTCTCGTTCATTCCTTGTCTCCAAAAGAAGTTCTCGACCTTTTAAAGGAAAGAGCAACAACTGCCTTTGAGAGAGCAATTCAGACGTACGAGTCGAGATACAAGACGTATTGTGAAAGAACAAACACCAATCCGAAAGAATTGAACCTGCAACCTCGTGTCTATACGTATCAGGAGTACATGGAATATGTCATTGCCAAACAGGGTAAAGAAATCATCGAGTCGGCCATGCAAGCGAAAGCAAAGGAACTTCTGAACAGCGATCTGGATATTCGTTACTTTTGCTGCAGGATGGTAGAAGAATTGCACCGATTCGATGAAAATCGTGAGCCAGTCTGTATTTTATTTTACTCATCGCTGTATTCGCCGAGGGTGGCCCTAAGCTCACAGCAACCTTATGAAGAGCGCCTGATGAAAGCAGTCGAAGAAGCTGTTGCCAATGTAAAAGACCGTTGCCCACAACCCATTGAAGTTCGACAGTTCTTCCCGTACATCTCAGACATGAGCTTCGTTAAGCTGAGTGATGATGAGGAAGGCATTCATGGTTATATTGACAACATGCCTGCTTGGGGAAGCAAACATACCGTTCCTTTTGACGAAATCAGGCAATTGAATGTACCAATCGTCAATATTGGCCCATACGGATTCGATGCACATAAAAAATGGGAGAGAGTTGAACTTACTTATTCACTGGAAGTGGTACCAGAAATCATGCTCTCCGTTATTCACAACTTATGGAGTTACAAGGGGTAACCAACAGCTTGTCATGATTCGATCCATCCGTGCATACATGTAAAGGGAAACGCCCAGCATGGAGGATGAACATGGACGGGAGCTACTGGATCAGTTTTATCAATATTATCGTAATCGATCTCTTGTTAAGCGGAGATAATGCAGTTGTCATTGGTATGGCCTGTCGGGGGTTGGCACCCAAGCAACAACGGCTGGCAATTTTGTATGGAACACTTGGTGCCGTATTGCTGCGGATCGGGTTAACGGCAATGGCTACCTGGATGTTACATATTCCCTTCCTTAAATTAATTGGCGGTTTAATGTTGCTATGGATCTCAATGAAAATCACCATGCAGCGTGAAGAAGAAACGGCAGATGTCGCTTACAGCAGGAATTTGAGCCAGGCGATAAAAACAATCATTTTGGCAGACTTCATCATGAGTCTCGACAATGTGTTGGCAGTGGGGGGAGCAGCAAAGGGCGAATTGGGGTTGGTCCTTTTTGGATTGGGGCTTAGCATTCCGCTGTTGATGTGGGGAAGTGCTTTGATTGCGCGTATGATCAATCGCTTTCCTGTGATCCTCTATGTTGGTTCGGCGATACTAGCCTTCACAGCCGCACAAATGTGCATGGAGGATCCTTATTTGCATCATGCAGCCTACACAATCCCGATACTCCCCGTCCTCGTCCCTTCATTGGCAGCAATCTTGATTGTCATGATTGGAAAATATGCAAACAGAACATAACATACGAATGTGAATATGAGTATGAATACATACCGAGACAAGTTCTTGGTGTGTTTTTTTTTGGCAAAAAAACAAGTTCGTGCTTTGATGTGCCTAGTTTTAAAGGCAGATGGTAATAATATAGTCAAAAACGAAAGGATTCGATAAAAATGAATGCGGGGATTCTTTCTCTGTGGGGAGTATGGGACACCATTTATCAAAGCTGCACGAGGCTTACTTACATTGAAAAGGGCAGAAACATTTTTCGGGTAGTGCTCTTGAGGTATCGAGGTGAACCGCTGCAAACAGATTCCAATTACACAATCAATCAAGGTGACCTCATTCTTAAAATTCATATCCATAATTACATGTTTGCCAATCTTTGTAAGGGAGTAAAGAACGATACCCGGATGATTCTTTTATTGCGGCGACAGATTATTAATTCACTTCCCCAATTAGCCAACTATTTGGCATCCCATCCAAGGGTGGACGAGATCAAGGGGATTGTTGGCACTACGATGCTGCACAAGGGGATTGAACCGCTTGGTTTTTCCATTTCCGATGTGCCAATGAACTGGTTTTTTCGGTACAAACGATGGTATTTACGCCTGATGTTGCGAATCATACATCCTGATGGCATGAAACGATTGGAGACTTTTGATCGCAATCTTCCACTGAAGCGGGTGTACATGTCAAAAGATGAGTTGTTTCAGCGCTACCTAAATCAGCAGCAAATGGGTGAAAGCCAAAAATGAGCAAAAAAGTATTGATTTATACGGAAGGTTGGGCAGGCAGTGGTCATCGAATGGCTGCTGTTGCCTTGAAGCAAGCTCTGGAGGACAAGGTTCCCAAGATGGAAATCCGAATGCTTGACGGATTACGGGAGATAAGTCCACTGCTGCAAAAAATTTCGAATCAGACGTACCATTCAAGCCTTCGCTATGCACCCGGTCTGTGGGAAAAGGTCTACAACCTGGAAAAACTGTGGGGAAAAACGATAAAAAAACCGCTGGGTAAGATATTAGCGAGACGTATTCTAAAACAGGTGATCGACAAATTTCAGCCTGATCACGTCATAGCGACTCATGCCTATTGCTTGTCTGCCCTTTGTCAGGCAAAACGAAAGGCCATTCATCCTTTCCAATTGACCAGCATTCCAACTGATTTTTATGTAAATAACTTTTGGATCCACCCAGAAGTAGATTATTATGTGGTTGCCCATGAACATCTGGCGGCCGAGCTCAAACAAGTGTATGGAATACCGGATGAAAAGGTTCGCCCCTTTGGAATACCCATTCGGCCTGGATTTGCGAGAGACTCCCATCTGGATAAAAGTGCGTGGAAATCCGCTTTAGGTTTAAAGCCGGGTGTTTTTACCGTGCTTCTCAGTGGGGGAGAAGGTGGATATGGAAATTTGTCATCAATTCTTGCTCAATTGCTGCAGGTTGGCCGGCCACTGCAAATCCTGGTGATAACCGGTCGTAATGAACAGCTTCGCAAAAACCTGTTACATAGTCTTCAGGCAGTCACAACACCACATTTGATTCATATTCTCGGGTTCGTAGAATCGATGTGGGCTTATCAAGGGGCGGCTGACCTCTTAATTAGCAAACCTGGAGGACTGACTTGTTCGGAAGCAATGTCGATGGGAACCCCGTTGCTTTTTTTGCAGCCATTACCGGGGCAGGAACAGCATAATGGCAAATTTTTGGAGAAGATGGGTGTTGCCAAACGAGTGGAAAACCTCGAAGAAATTCCTCGTCTTATTACCCGTTGGCAGATCAAAAATGAAGAGTTGGCGCAAGTGGCACATACAATTAGACAGCATCGAAAGCCTGATGCCGCTTATCGAGTCGTCGAATTGATCAGCCCGAATGGATTGGAAATTTTACCATGAATGAGTTCGGAGTAGTACACGCATATTAAATTCAACACCATCACCAAGTAAGCAAGGACGTTATTAGTAGCATTGAGTGGGTTGCTAACATCCATTGAATGCTGCTAATAACTCAAATTAGCAGCAAAAAAAGTTAGAGGAGATGAAACTACATGGCAAACCAAGGTGGAAGCAACAATCTTCTCGTACCTCAAGCAAACCAAGCTCTTGATCAATTAAAATATGAAATCGCTCAAGAGTTTGGCGTACAACTCGGAGCAGATACGACTTCTCGTCAAAACGGCAGTGTCGGTGGAGAGATTACGAAACGTCTCGTATCCTTTGCTGAACAGCAATTGTCTGGACGCTAGTCAATCGAAAAGACAACAGAATAACTGGATGGTAAAAAGGGTCCCTAAAGAGGGGCCCTTTCATGTTTCCATTGGCAGGATTTGAGGGTTGAACCAAATCAGTCATATAGTAAAATGAAGATTAGGTTTTTCATTACAGGTTGGCATCGCTTCCCATATTGACAAAATAGTTAAGTCACATAATGGAGGTTGATGAATGGGTAGAAAATGGCTTTTGACATTACTGGTTGGCATAATGCTGGTATTGCATTTACCAATCCAGGATGTACAGGCAGAAGAGAAAACAACAGGTTTAGACGATATATCTGGCCATTGGGCCGAACAGGCAATTTCTGAATTGTATAAGCAGGGGATTGTTAAAGGGAAAGAAGACGGTAAATTTTATCCGGATCAGCCGATAACGAGAGCTGAACTGGTTACATTGTTTTTGAAAGCAAAAGGAATTACACCGTATCAGGGAAGCCAAACAATTTTTGCTGACATCTCGTTGCAATCATGGCTGCATCCCTTTGCCACAACTGCTTATCGACTGGGAATTGTGAACGGTTCACCAAGGCAAGGCAATCTTTACTTTGATCAACAACAAACAGTTGAACGGCAGGAGTTCATCACCTTACTCCTCCGTGCCAAGGGTGACAGTGGCAGGGTAAATCAACTGCGATGGTCAACTACGATACAGACCTTGAACAAGTACCCGGATACCCACGAAATTGATAGTTGGGGGCAGCGTGAGTTTGCCTATGCACTGAACAAAAACATTGCGACTCCAACCGATGATCAACTGTTAGAACCGACGAAACTGGTTACACGAGCAGAGGCTGCTAATTACACGTATGAAAACATTGTGGCTCCCCGATTGGCCTATAGCCGTACGGAAAAGCCTGTACCTTTTCAATACAAGCGTCAACTAACGGTACAAACAACTGCGTACACAGGCTCAGTGAATGTGGAAAAATCATTTATTGGTGCTCCACTTCGTGTAGGAACGGTAGCTGTCGATCCCAATGTCATAGCACTAGGTTCTCATTTGTATATTGAAGGATACGGCTATGCTATTGCAGCAGATATTGGCGGTGCTGTGAAAAATAATCATGTTGATGTATTTTTGCCTTCCCTTGAAGCAGCAAAAGCTTACGGAAGACAAAAGGACACCAAAGTGTACGTGCTGGATTAACATATTCCTCGCTTTTCCTACTCATACTATGGGGGAAAGGCGGGGATTTTTTTGGTTGGCATGTTTGTTTTTGGTCTTATTGGTATTTTTCTGATACTGCTGGTAATCACGCCGGTGCGAATCGTACTGATGTACGAGCGACACCAAGAACGGGATCATGTCATCATTGAGATAACTATATGGTATCGATTGTTTCGAATAAAGCATGAGATTCCCATGATCAAAATAATTGGTTCTCAGGTGAAAGTGAAGCAACAGATGGAATCCAGCATGAATCCCAATGATTCAGATAAAGTCGATACGATCACGAAGGATAAGGTGCAATGGGTTAAGAAGCAAATGAATACCGTAATCAGCCATGTACATGATTTTTACCCCACCATCCAGAAATTTCTGAAGCATATACAGTGCAAGGAGCTTTCTTGGCATACATCGATGGGGATTGGCGATGCAGCAGCTACTGGAACAATTACGGGGATCATATGGAGTATCAAAAGCATCATTCTTGCTACCATGACAAACTACATCGTCTTGCGGACCTTTCCACGTCTCAGTGTACAGCCTGTATGGAATCAGACGGTGATACATACTCAGTTCAGGTGCATACTTACTTTGAAGCTCGGACATGCTATTGTCACAGGGATTCGTATTTTACTGAAACTAAGAAAAGGGCGTGAGCGAAAATGGCAGACCACCCCATCCAGGGTTTAATGCGTACAACAATGGAAAACCTCAAGCAAATGGTAGATGTAAATACGATTATCGGAGACCCGGTGGAAACCCCTGACGGTAGTGTAATATTGCCTATTTCCAAAGTTGGATTCGGCTTTGCGGCAGGAGGCAGTGAATTCAATTATAATCAACACCACGATAATCATCATCTTCACAACGATAGTAATTCCCATCCATTTGGGGGAGGTAGTGGTGGCGGGGTTTCGATTACTCCAGTGGCATTTCTTGTTGTAGGCAAACAGGGAATCCGTTCCATACCGTTAGAAAATTCTACCCACTTGTATGATCGCATCCTGGATTCAGTGCCCCAATTTGTTGACAAGATCCAGGGAGTCATGCAGTCAAACAAAAAGGATAACCATCAAACGACTACGATCATTACCAATGCGGACGAAGACGATATTGAGACGATTATGAAGAGAAGCTGAAACAACATGTAACGTCGAGACGTTTTGCACAGAAAAAAAGAGGGATGGATGAAAAGTATCCATGCCTCTTTTTATTTTTTACATGATGGTATTCAAGTAAAGCCCGGTAGATGAAGCCTGTTGGAGAAACACATTGGGAAGCAAATACTGATTATATGGGTTGAATCGATTGTTTGGAGATTGATACATATTGATCACAGGAGTTTGTTCCACCCGCTCAGCCAGTTTTGCCAGCTTGGTTGCAAAACCATTTGACCCACTGATCGCTGATTGAACCTGCTGGAACTGCTTGTCAAGTTTCTCGGCAAGCTTCTGTTCGTCTAGCTCAAGGCTTCCGTCAGCCATTGTTTCAATTCCGAGCGTTTCGAACTGGGCTCTGGCATCATTGCTTATTTTTTGCAAGGAGCGGCGGAAATCAGTGGAGAGAGGGAGCGAAGTCGAATCAAGCAACGATTCAAACCGATTAAACCGATCAACCAGAGATTCCACTTTATCAAGTATTTGAGACCGATCATGCTGAACTGACAATGTAATGGATGCACTCGTTACTTCCTTCAACATAAGAGTGACATCCTTCTTATCACCAATGGTAACTTTGTTGGAATCAGAGGTGTAGGGTTTGTCATTTACTTTATAGACAGCGTCTTCTGCTGATTGACTCACCTGGCCAGCTCCTGTTGTCTGAACACTGGTTCCTTCGACATCATAAATAGAAAAAGATTGCTTGACCCCTGTTTGATTGCTAGATAGCTCCAGCCGGCTGGTACCTTTCTCTTTATCCTCGATTACTCGGGCAGTCACTCCAATATCATCCCGGTTGATTGCCTTGGCCATGCGAGACATCGTCTGATGATTGGAATCCTCCTTAAAGGAGTAAAAGGAGACCGTGTGCTCTTTGCCGCCAACATTCAGTCGAAATGCCTGATTTCCCTGTAGGTTAGAAGAAGCGCTACTGGACAATTGATTGCCTGTATTTTTTTGGATTTTAGCCAGCTTGGTTACTTCCACCTTATAATTCGTCATGTCGGCTTTTGGCTGTGCTGTAGCTATAACAGCCTGTTGGTTGGAAGAGGTCACGGTCCGTATATGAAGCGGACTCTTTGTCTGTTTGGCGTTGAATTGCTCTGCCTCTTTTCGAATGGAACTAGCTTCATTCATCAATTTCGTCAGGACAGCAGAAGTTTCCAAAGACCAGCTCTGTTGTTTCATATACAAAGATTGGAATGAATAGCTGGACAGAGGGTAAATAGGATTTTTCAATGATGCCTGATACATTTGAAAATTGTACTGATTGTGCCGTTGTGATGTCAGAGTATAAGGGGTAATGCCGATCACCAAGCTCACCTCCAAAAGAAACATATTATTCTTAATTATACTTCTGTTTTGTCAATAGCTCAACATTTTCCAGTAAGTAAACGGGCAGACGAGACAAGGGAAGGGCGCTAACCCATCTGGGAGCGCCCTTCTCAGTGTAATATTTGTTATTCCAGTTCTAGTAACAAGTCGCCAGCTTCAATTGTATCGCCAGCTTTCACATGGATGGATTTTACCTTCGCATCACCAGGGGCTTGCAAGGTCGTCTCCATTTTCATCGCTTCGCTTACAAGCAAGTGCTCCCCTTTGCGGACTTTATCGCCGACCTCAACCAGCACTTTGAGTACTTTACCCGGCATGGAAGCGCCAAGCTGATACGGATTTTGAGGATCTGCTTTCGGACGAAGGTCTGCCGTAACTACTGCTGAGTGATCGCGAATCATCACTTCACGAGGCTGACCATTCAATTCGAAGTAGATAATGCGGTTGCCATCGGGATGCAGGTTGCCGACTGCAACAAGCTTGATGATCAGTGTTTTCCCTCTTTCGATGCTTACAGATGCTTCTTCACCCGGACGGAGCCCGTAGAAGAATGTAGACGTATCGAGTACAGAGAGGTCGCCAAATTCTTTCAGGCTTTGATCGTATTGCAGGAACACCTGCGGGTACATAATGTAAGAAAGAACGTCCAGGTCACTTGGTTCACGACCGATCTTGCTTTCGATTTCGCTCTTGGTTTTGTCAAAGTCTACTGGTGCCAGAAGTTCTCCTGGTCTAGTCGTGAAATAGTCGCGGCCTTTCAAAATGACCTCTTGCAGTTCTTTCGGGAAGCCGCCCGGTGGTTGACCGAGGTACCCCTGGAAGAATTGAATCACGGAATCAGGGAAATCAATACGCTGTCCTTTTTCATAAATGGTTTCTTCGGTAAGGTTGTTTTGGACCATAAAGAGTGCCATGTCACCGACCACTTTGGAAGAAGGCGTTACTTTGACGATATCTCCAAACATCTGATTTACAGTAGAGTACATGGTCTTTACTTCGTCCCAACGTCCATCCAGGCCAACTGCCTTAGCCTGTTGCTCCAGATTGGAATATTGGCCGCCCGGCATTTCATGTACGTACACTTCTGTATTGCTTGCTTTCATGTCACTCTCAAAGCCTTGGTAGAGTGGACGGATGTCTGCCCAGTAATCGGACAGCTTGTTAAAGGAATCAAGATTGAGACCGGTATCACGCTCGGTGCGTTCCAATCCAGCAACCAGAGCGTTTAGAGACGGTTGAGAGGTGAGACCCGACATGGAGCTCACGCAAGCATCAACGATATCAACGCCTGCTTCTACCGCTTTCAACAGCATCGCTCCGCCATTTCCAGAGGTATCATGTGTGTGCAGATGAATCGGAATGCCAACCTCCTGCTTCAGCGCACGGACTAGCTCGTAGGCAGCGTACGGTTTCAACAAGCCAGCCATATCTTTAATGGCAAGAATGTGTGCGCCAGCCTTTTCCAGTTCTTTGGCCAAATTCACGTAGTACGAAAGCGTGTACTTTGTTTTATTCGGGTCAAGGATATCTCCTGTGTAACAGATAGCAGCTTCCGCAATTTTGCCTGTTTCACGCACAGAGTTGATAGCAACCTGCATTCCAGGAAGCCAGTTCAGGCTGTCGAAGATGCGGAATACGTCAATACCATTTTCAGCCGATGCCTTGACGAAGCTTTGAATGACATTGTCCGGATAATTTGTATAACCAACGGCATTTGCCCCACGCAGTAGCATTTGGAACAAGACATTCGGGATTTTTTGGCGCAGGATTTGCAGACGCTCCCAAGGGGATTCCTTGAGGAAACGCATGCTTGTGTCAAACGTTGCTCCGCCCCACATTTCAAGCGAGAACAAATCGGATGCCAGTTTGCCTGTTGCTTCTGCAATCGCCACCAGATCATAGGAGCGAACACGAGTGGCAAACAGGGATTGATGGGCATCACGGAATGTGGTATCCGTAATGAGAACCTTGTTTTGCGCTTGAATCCACTTGATTAACCCATCCGCACCTTCACGATCCAGAATTTGTTTTGTTCCTTCTGGATAGGGTTGTGAAATTGGCGTTTTTGGGATGCGCGGATAATCGTAATGCGGTTTTTTCTCGACTTTGGGAAGACCAGGATAGCCATTCACAATCGTGTTTCCAATGTAGTTGAGCAATTTCGTTCCACGGTCTTGTCTGCCTGGGAAGACGAACAACTCTGGCTTTGTATCAATAAAGGAAGTGTCGTACTGCCCGTTGAGGAAGTCAGGGTGTGTTACGACATTCTCCAGGAATTGCAGGTTGGTTTTCACACCACGGATACGGAATTCACGAAGGGAGCGGTACATTTTGCTTGCCGCTTGTTCGAAATCCTCAGCATACGTTGAAATCTTCACCAGCAATGAATCGTAATATGGTGAGATAATGGCACCAGGGTAACCATTGCCACCATCAAGACGAATACCGAAACCGCCAGCGGAACGCCATGCGAGAATTCGACCGGTATCAGGTGCGAAATTGTTCTCAGGATCTTCGGTAGTAACACGGCATTGAATCGCAAAACCGTTTGTTTTGATGTCATCCTGAGAAGAGATGCCAATTACAGAATCGGACAATGCATGTCCTTCTGCCACACGAATTTGCGTTTGAACAACGTCAATTCCGGTAATTAGCTCGGTGATGGTATGCTCCACTTGAATTCGTGGGTTAACTTCAATAAAATAGAATTTCTTATCAGGTGTAAGTAAAAACTCAACCGTTCCAGCATTGGCATAACCAGCTTTTTGCATGAGACGAAGAGCAGCTTCACAAATTTCCAGACGCAACTGTTCGCCAAGTGCTACGCTTGGAGCCACTTCGACGACTTTTTGATGGCGACGCTGAATCGAGCAGTCGCGCTCGTACAGATGAACGACATTGCCGTGTTCGTCACCGATGATCTGCACTTCAATGTGCTTCGGCTGTTCCAGATAGCGCTCCAGATACACTTTGGCATTCCCGAACGAGGAACGAGCTTCAGAGCGGGCACGATCCAGTGCATCTTGTAATTCTTCCTGGCTGCGAACAATGCGCATGCCACGACCTCCACCGCCGGAAACACCTTTGATGATGATCGGATAGCCGTGTTCTTTAGCGAACAGCATGGCATCTTGCAGTGTTTCAATTGGTTCCGGAGTGCCAGGAATGACTGGAATTCCTGCTTCAATTGCCATCTTGCGGGCTTCTACCTTGTCACCGAACTTTTCGATCAATTCCGGTGACGGCCCGATGAATTTGATGCCCTCTTCTTGGCAGCGGCGAGCGAATTCTCCATTTTCGGCAAGGAACCCGTAACCAGGGTGAATGGCGTCAATGTCGTTGCGCTTGGCAATCTCGATAATACTCTCGATATCCAGATACGCTTCGATGGGTCCTTTGCCTGCTCCCACAAGATATGATTCATCAGCTTTGAAGCGATGAATAGATACATTATCTTGCTCAGAGTAAATAGCTACAGTACGGATGCCTAGTTCAGTAGCCGCACGGAAAATGCGGATGGCAATTTCTCCACGGTTGGCTACCAATAAGCGTTTAATTTTTCTCTGTTCCACGGTTTCTCCCCCTAGACGCTCTCTACACTTAAAGAGGCTTAATTACTCTGTTTAAATAAATATACAAAACTTTAGTAACATTGACACGTTCTTTTGCAATGCAAAAACTTTTTTCCTATAAAAAGTGTTATGCTATTTACTTGCTGATTGGCACTGTTTTGTGCAATTGTTATTTACTTTTTATAGGGAAAATCGATTAATGTGCGCAATAAATCGGTCAATATGTTCTATTAAATCACCTTTTTGAGTAAAAGTGTTATACTATTTAATGTTTTTTTAGAAAATGGGTGCATTTTTTGTTGAACTGGAGAGGGGATGGCAACATGAAGCTTTTATTCATTATGTTTGTCACCAGTATTATTAGCTGTGTGGAGACAGTCTCATACGCTGCCAGATTATCAGGTGCCAGAACCAGACGGGTTGGGGCATCGACTTCACTGTTTAATATACTCGTTGTTGTTTCACGATTTGCTGTCATGATTCAGGCGATTTTGATCGCATCGATTGTTGACCAAGTAATCACAGGGAATAGAAAGATTCTTGATCCCCTTATTCGGGAGCAAAATATTGACGCAATGGTGTATGATTTTCGGCTGGTCCTCATATCTATGAGTGTCGGGATACTTGCAGGAATTTTGCTGACTCCATCTGTTGCCCGTATTCTTGCTATCGGAACGTTGAAGCTGGACAAGCATGGAAGTGTGCCTAGAATCGTATTCAATGAGGGGCTATTTCGCACCTTGGGCAAGCTTCCCTCCCAAATCTGGTTGCCTTCCTTTCGCAGTAACTGGCAAGAAATCAGGGCAGCGAAAATGCCTTACACGTTTTTACTATTGAATGCTGCCATTTTTGCTTTTTATTCCATTGCCAGCCTGTCTTCTTTGTACGCCGGAACTCTTGTTCCTGATCATGTTTTGAAGGCTAACCAAATGGCGGCTGTTATTAACGGGGTAGGCACGGTGCTTCTGGTTATCTTTGTCGATCCTGTGAGTGCCAAGCTGTTGGATGATGTCGTCTTGGAGAAACGACGAATTCACGATCTAAAAGCAGCGGTTTTTCAGCTTGGTGTAGGGCGCCTGCTCGGAACCGTAATCGGGCAAGTGCTGTTGTGGCCATTTGGGATCATGATCAAGGAGTTCGTGCTGATTTTCGATCGGTTGTTCTCATGAATATGCTCTGCTCTCTTTGCCCAAAATGGTAGAGAGAACGGAGGGATGACAGAATGGAGTTTACGCCAAAGGAATCAGCAACGATTTGGAGAGAGCTAATCCCTGAGAGGTACTGGTTGTGCTCGGAAGATACGCCTGAAGATGAACTTATTTTTGCCTACCGTGACAAAATCTATTTCGTCAACTTCGATGGGTCAGTTCTGGCAATATCACGACCGCCACACCTTGAATTGTTTAGTATTAGCATGCTTTATGATCGTCTTGCTTCTACAGAAGAGGTAATCGATTTTGACGATGAGGGTATATTTGATTGCGGAAGTATACTCAAACAGATGGGGTATGTTGTACCGACGACCACCAAACATGAGAAACATGCCTATCAGATTGAAATTATCAATACGATTGCACCACAGACGTTTGTTTCACGCTATGAACTGAAGAAAGTAAGCTATCGATATGCCTTGTACCATGCTGTGATGAAATGTCATGAGTTAAATGCCAAGTCCGATTGGGAATTCGAACATGAAGTAAAACAGATCAGAAAAATCGATCCACCCGCCAAAAAAGAGTTAGCTAGCAAGTCGCTCTAAAAGATTACGGTATACTTTTTTATATTTTTATAGTGAAATATATCATTAGTTGATGTAAGATAAGAGAGGGTACATAATAATTTCCAAAAATAAGGAGGCCGTTACAATGACGACTGCTGTTGAACGTCAAGGCGTTATTACTTTTAAAGGAAATCCTGTTACATTGGTTGGCAACGAAGTAAAAGTGGGAGATCAAGCACCTGATTTTACGGTATTGGCAAACAATTTAACTCCAGTTACGTTGAATGATTCCAAAGGTACTGTTCGTGTTATCTCCGTAGTACCTTCATTGGATACAGGTGTTTGCGACCAACAAACTCGCCGTTTTAACGAAGAAGCGGCTAAATTGGACGGGGTTACCATTCTGACCGTCTCTGTAGACCTTCCATTTGCTCAATCCCGCTGGTGCGGTGCTGCCGGTATCGATAAAGTGCAAACTTTGTCTGACCACCGTGATCTTTCTTTCGGTACTGCTTATGGTGTAGTAATCAAAGAACTTCGCTTGCTCGCTCGTGCTGTATTCGTTGTCGATGCAAATGACAAAGTGGTTCACGTGGAATACGTAAACGAAGTTACTACTCATCCAGATTACGAAGCAGCGATTGCAGCAGCAAAAGCAGCGAAGTAAGATTTGCGAATAATGATACGCCAAAACGTCTCCGATTCGTCGGGGGCGTTTTTTTGTGTTTCATTTTCCGTTTTGTTCCTCATTCGTAACTGCCACAAGGTATAACGAATACGTATAACTGGCAAAGCTAATAACAAAAGAGTTTGAAAAGAGGTGAATTTCTCATGTTTCCGAATCTGGAGCTAGACGAATTTGAATTCCACTTGGGTGCCTTGTATGAGATTGGATTGTTACTTTACGAATAATTGATGCCTTGGACGAATTGTAAAGATCAAGCTGCCTGACATTTTGTTTGTTGGGCAGTTTTTTTAGTTAAAGAATTTAAGTCGATATTTCCAAAGTCACGAATAGACATGGTAGTAGAGAAAGGAGGAGAATAAAAGTGGCAAAACGCCTAGACCGCCTAGAACAATTCCTGGCTTCGACTCCGCAAGCTTCGAAGGGACCAGTACAAACAACCAAAGAAACTTTTATTCATCCGAATCAACTGCCGTCACTTGAGAAAGACGAAAAGGCATCCAAAAGTAACGCCTGACAAATGTCATGCGTTTTTTTCTTTTTGGGGAAGGCATGTTATCCACTCGCTTGCGATTTTGTGACCAGAGTCGATATACTGTGAAGAGCAAAGTTGTGAAGGAGAAGCAGCATGAATGAAGAGCTGTTGCGCATCGTCGTTTCACCAGAAGAAAGCGGCTTGACAGTAAGAGACCTGTTGCAAAAAAATTACGGCGTTTCCCGCCGCCTGCTCATCTCAGCCAAGTACTCCGGTGTAATATCCAGGAATGGGACGCTCGTCTATGTAAATGAAAAGGTGGCAGAAGGAGATGTCATCCAAGTCACTCTCCCTGATGAATCAGCGGAGACACTGGAGCCGGAGCCGATGTCTTTAGTAATTCGCTATGAAGACGAAGACCTGTTACTGATCGCCAAGCCACCAGGACTGGTCGTTCATCCCACTCGGACACATCCGAACGGAACACTGGCCAACGGCGTTGTGGCGTATTGGCTGGCAAAGGGCGAAAGTAGGAAATTTCGCCCGATCAACCGGCTGGACAAGGACACTTCTGGCCTACTTTTGGTGGCCAAAAATCAATGGGCACATGAACAATGCTCCCGCATGCAACAGGATAAAACGATGAAACGGACGTATCAGGCGATTGTTCATGGCGTTGTTGCGGAAGATCAGGGACTCATTGATGCGCCAATCGGGCTGAAAGAAACCTCGATTATCGAAAGAGAGGTGCGTGAGGATGGGCAATCGGCTCGAACGCATTTCACCGTTCTGGCGAGAGGAAATGAAGCTACATGGGTCGAGCTGTCATTGGAAACTGGTAGAACACATCAAATTCGTGTCCATATGAACTATCTGGGACACCCGCTACTCGGCGATGATTTGTATGGAGGGATACGGAATGAGATTGGCAGACAAGCGCTGCACGCCGTTCGCTTGCAATTCAATCATCCGAGAACAAAACAAATACAGATCTTTACCGATCCATTGCCCGACGATATGGCCGAGCTGGTACGCAAGATCAAGCAAAAGAAGTTGTAGACATTTACCTAGTGGAAAGTTCAGAATCTTTCTTATAAAATGGGAGTAGGGGGCAGACTTGATGAGCGATCCGAAGCCACGCTACGTATCTTCCGAGTATTTGCTGACAACCGGATTTGCCCAATTGCCAAAGGGAACGCCACTGTCGGAGATGCAGAAAGTGTTTGCCTGTTCACTCGTAATTGATAAGCGAGATGGCAAGGTTGTCGATGCTTCATTTACATTTTTGATGGGGCTGACTGAGGAATTTTTGCGAGGATTGGTCATTGGGCGCAGCGTCCTTGATGATTGGGATTTCATTCACCAGGAGATTCGCTCACGCTTTCTCACACCAACGCAAGGTGCTATTATTCAAGCCATCCAAGCAGCAATTGACCGTTACACCGAGAAAAATAAGTAAATACATACCGTTGACAACTGGTTGTCTATGGAGGGCTGATCCTGATAAGATCGGCTCTTGACGAAGTAGACAGAACCCAGTCTTACGCAATCATCTTTTTTGGAACAACAAGTACAGGATTTGTCTGTCCTTTTTTGTTCGATAGAAGAGAGCGAAGACTGGGTTTTTCTATTTACAAAAAAACAATGGGGGTGGTTTTCAGATGAAGCTGGTCACATTTCGAAAAAATCATTCGGGTGACGAGGAATGGCGAGCGGGGATATTTACTGAGGACGGGATTATCGATGTTGCAGAGGCAACTTCTCGTCGCGCGGTTACCATGCTGGATCTCCTGATGGACTGGGGAAATTGGAGAGAATCTCTTGCAGAGTTGCAACGGAATTCTGAGCGTAGTTCGGGGTTCAAACTGTCACTTGAACAGGTACACCTTGGCCCGCCGATTCCCCGACCAACCAGTTTTCGCGATTTTTATGCGTTCGAGGCACATGTGAAAACAGCGAGGGCAAGGAGAGGGTTGAAGATGGTTCAGGAGTGGTATCAATTTCCTGTTTTTTATTTTTCAAATCCTTGCGCCATGCACGGACCTGATGATCGCATTGCCAGACCGCAAGCATCACGTGCTCTGGACTACGAACTGGAGATTGCATGTGTGATTGGCAAAAGCGGTATCAACATCACTGTTGAAGAAGCAGACTCGTATATTGCTGGGTTTTGTATCCTCAATGATTGGAGTGCCAGGGACATTCAAAGAGAAGAGGTGAAAGTAGGGTTAGGGCCTGCCAAGGGAAAAGATTTTGCTACATCAATAGGACCTTATCTTGTGACTCCTGATGAACTAGAGGATTTGCGGATTCCGAGTGCAGAGGGAGATCGCTATGATTTGCAAATGGTAGCGAGAGTGAATGGCAAGGAGTATTCGAGAGGCAATTTTCAAGAGATCACATTTACTTTTGCCCAGATGATTGCCCGAGCTTCTGCTGACTGCCGCTTGTTTCCGGGAGATGTCATCGGTTCGGGAACTGTCGGAACAGGCTGCATTTTGGAACTGGGTGAAGAGAACTTCGGGTGGCTGGAGTCTGGAGATGTGGTTGAGCTTGTTATCGACCGACTGGGCGTATTGCGCAACGTAGTGAAATAAAAAAATCGCAAGGGGGAGTAAGCATGCCGTTTTATCAGCGTATGGGGAACGTACCGCAGAAGCGTCATACCACGTTTTACAAACCGAATGGAGAATTGTATCGTGAGCAAGTGATGGGGACAAAAGGTTTTTCGGGTATCCAATCAATTTTGTATCATCACAATCCGCCGACACAGGTAAAAGAGGCCAGAAAATTTGCCGATCGGAATCTCGAATTAATCGAGATGGATGTATTGAAACACCGGCATCTGCTAACTTTTAACCTGCCACTGGGGGGAGACCCTATTCTTGGACGTAAATACTTGCTAGGCAATCAGGACGTGGTTTTGGGTGTCTGTGCCCCTATAGAAACGATGGATTACTTTTATCGCAATGCAGATGGAGATGAGCTATTGTTCGTCCATCAAGGTCATGGTGAGCTGCAAACCATTTTTGGCACCATCTCCTATCGCCCCGGTGATTACCTGATGATTCCCATCGGAACGACGTATCGAATTATTCCAACGGATGGTCAAAGCCGATTCCTGGTGATGGAAACGGACAACGAGATCACCACGCCTAAACGATACCGCAATGAGCATGGTCAGTTGTTAGAGCACTCACCGTTTTGTGAACGAGACATTCGTGTTCCTGAGCGACTTGAGACGTATACAGAGACAGGTGAATTTGAGGTTCGGGTGAAAAAAGGCAATTCGTTGTACAGCTATCAGTTTGACTTTCATCCACTTGATGTAGTGGGGTGGGACGGGTACCTGTATCCCTATGCCATCAGCATTCATGACTTTGAACCGATCACCGGACGAATTCATCAGCCGCCACCTGTGCACCAGATGTTTGCCGGACACAATTTCGTCATCTGCTCCTTTGTCCCTCGGATGTATGACTACCATCCAGAAGCAATTCCCGCTCCGTACTACCATAGCAATGTAGAGAGCGACGAGGTATTGTATTATGTAGCAGGCAATTTCATGAGCCGCAGAGGAATTCATGAAGGCTCGATTACACTCCATCCGATGGGTATTCCCCACGGCCCGCATCCAGGGAAGATCGAGGCTAGTATCGGCAAAAAAGAGACACAGGAGCTTGCTGTCATGCTGGATACTTTCAGACCATTGTTGATGACACAACAGGCCTTATCGGTAGAAGATAAAGATTATATGTACAGCTGGCTGCCCAAGATAGAATAGGGTGTACATTTAGCCAGGATAAAGGTGCAGCAGCAACTGTAAGGAGGACGGAACATGGAAATTGACATCAGTCAAATTGAACGACAGGACAAATACAAGCTGCTCATCGGGTGTGTGGTTCCCCGTCCCATCGCATGGGTTACCTCACTATCGAAAACGGGTGTGTTGAATGCAGCTCCTTTCAGTTACTTCAACGTCGCCTGTATCGAACCGATGATGATTTCCATTGCGGTATCGAGGAAGCCAAATCAAGTGATGAAAGACACCGCCCGAAACATTGCGGATACAGGGGAATTTGTGGTCAATATGGTCGATCTCTTCAATGTAGAGGCAGTCAATCAAAGCTCCGCCGACTATCCCAGTGATGTGAGCGAGGTAGAGGAAATCGGCTTGACCTCTGTAGCTTCCCGCGCAGTCAAAACGCCTCGGCTGGCAGAGTCTAGAATCCACTTCGAGTGTCGGCTTCACCAAATCGTTACGCTCGGTGATCCGGCAGCATCTGACCTGATCATTGGCGAAGTAATCCATGTGCATGTCAAGGATGAGCTGTACTATGAAGGCAGGATCGATTTGGCAGGTCTGTCCCCGGTAAGCCGTTTGGCAGGGCACACCTACGGAACAGTCGGAGAAACATTCGACCGTCCACGTCCTGCTTTGCCAAACAAGTAAAGCAGCTCCGCCCCGAGACGGAGGACAAATCCCTCCCCAGCCAGTTATACGAACGATCAAAATTCGCTACCATAGAGATATCAAGGTAACGGATATCAGAAAGGGTGGAATTATATGCGTTTGTATCGTTCACGCACAGATAAAAAAGTGTTTGGGGTTTGCGGAGGATTAGCTCAGACGTTTGGCATTGACCCAACCTTAGTAAGGCTTGCGACTGTCTTGGTCATCATTTTCACAGGAGTTCCGTTGCTTTTGTATTTCCTGATGGCGATCATTATGCCGAAAGAGCCGCTTTTTTCACCGTATTCCATGGATAAAGACCTGTTTGGTCATCCATACGCCATGCCTGCGGGAATCGATTTGGACAGAGACATTGATCGAATTGAAAAAAGAGCACTGCAAGAAGAGATTATTCGTCTTCGTGCGGAACTTGCGAAGTGGAAAATATAAATCAAAAGAATATCTGTAAACTGACAAGCTGCCGTTGCATATCTTGTAAGGTGGAAGATGCATCCTACATAGGGAGGGAACGGCAGTGTATTTAGGAGTTTTTGACATGAACCAACGCTTGGAACAAACTCGCAAAGTATTACGCGAAAAACAACATCTAAAACAACTGATTGAAGACGACATCCGCGAGTTGGAGCGAGATGTTGAAGAGTTGGAAGAAATGTTGGTAGTGTCAAATCAAAAAGTTGCAAGATAATTGAACAGGCAGTAAACCGCGCTCCACCCGACAAAGCTCAGGCTTCGATCGGGTGGATTTGTTTGTCGACAGTGCAAAAGATTTAGGAGCGCCAAAAGAAAGTTGATTCTATTTTCATTTTCGGGCATAATATATGAATATGTGCTGGAAAGCGAATCGAATTACATAAGAGGTGGATGCTATGTCTACAACTGAATTGTTGTTGGGAACCAGTTTTGAAGGACGTGTGTTGCGCACGCTTCAAACTTATTTCCGTCGCTCTAACGATGTCTTGCTCCGTGATAGCTTGTGGGCAACTGGTCTGGAAATGGATCAAGTTGATACAATTATGTCTTTGCTTGATGAGAAGTACACAGTAAGTGAAATCATGGAAACCCTTCGTGAACAAGGCGCTTTCAAAAAATAAGTAAAAAAAGACCGAACTCCTTGATAGGAATTCGGTCTTTTTTTTGATTCAGTCGACTGTATACATTTACGCCTCACCTTGGGCAAGGGAGCGGCGAGCCTTTTTTTTACGATACCACTGCAGTGAGAAAAGGATAAGGAAATAACTGCCGAATGCTACCAGTAGTCCCATAATGGCACTACCCGTTAAATAGGCTAGCAAATTCTGCTTTAACCAAGCCCATCCGATTCCGATATGATCCTCAGATGGTTTGCCAATAATAATGTTGCCAATATTAAAGTTAATCAGCATAAAAACGGGTAAAATAATTTTGCCGATAACAAAACCAATCAGAGAAGCGGAAAAGCTGGAACGAAGCAGTAAATTTAATGGGTAGAGAAATATAAGGGACACCAGGAATGTAGGTATCAAGATAAACTCAATAAAAATCCCAACAGAAAAGCCTCGAGCTATTTTCGATGGATCACCCTTCATGCGTATTAACTTGTAGTATTCGTATTTTAGTTTGCGATAAAGTTTTCTCCACATGATGGCTGGTCTCCTTATAGAAATACAATAAAGTATATACATTATAACCTAATTATATGGATGTAGCCATGGTGAAGCAGACTTTTCCTGCTTTTTCAAATGAAAAAAGCGGGATGGCTTGCACCTAATCCCGCCCGATTAGCTTATTCAGAAGTTTCAGAAGTGTTTTTTGTACGACTTGACTTTCGGGGTTTCGCAGCAGGAGGGGTTTGCTTGGGAGAAACTGTTGCGCTGTCTCCGCTACCTTCTATCACGGAAGAAAGCTTGTCTGACAAGACCTGTATCTGTGTCAGAAGCGTTGCATGCTCTGCTCGAAGGGTCGAAAGCTCGTGTTCCAAATAAACGATGCGTGCGTTTTGTGATTCGGCTTGAGCCAGTTTTTCCTCTGCTTCCTCCAGACGTTCCTCTAAATAAACGATTTGTTCATTGGTAAGTGCTACCTCTTCACGTGTCGGGAGGTTCAAGGAGTTCAACCAGGTGTTGTTTGTTTTGGTAACGACCTCTTGCCAAAAAGCTGCTGTCTGGAGATAGGATTGCATAACTTCGGAGAAAACATCTGTTTTGGCTGCAGTATCGGTTACTTGCGCCCATTGTTTTTCGTACAAATCCAGCATCGCTTGTGGCAAATTCAGAAACGCTTGTTGATTTTGCATGCTACTATCCTCCTCGCACCATCGTAATATCGTTTTACCTGCTACTCTTTGTCTGTATCAGAAGGTGAAGACGGGTTAATCGGTTTTCCTGTGTATAAGGAAAAGAAGCTTTCGAGCATTCGATTATACTCTCCTAGCGCACCCGCCCATTGCTTCAAAAACTGTTCTCCTGCATCGGTAATCGAGTACAACCTGCGTGCAGGGCCGCCATCTGCTGCATCCCATGCGGAAGTAATGAAACCTTCTTTCTCTAGTTGTCGTAATGTACGGTAGACAGTTCCTTGATCTACACTGGGAAATCCGAACAGACTAAGCTTTTGGATCAAATCGTATCCGTGGGTCTCCCAGGAACGTAACAAAAGTAAAAGGTAAGGTGTCAGCCAGCTACGAATGGGTTTCACCATATCTTGATCCATGTCAGAAACCCTCCTTTATCTATATAGTATTCATTATTTACCTATGTGTAATTTACACTTATAGACAGAAAATGTCAAGAGACTGCTTCTTACTTTGAATTCCCACTGTGATTTGGCATAATGATAGATAGACGAAGCAGCAAACACCTATGTGAAATGTGGTGAAGATTTTTGCAGGAAATTATGGAGTTGTTCGGTGGCTATATTGAACAGTACGGCTATGTTTCACTTTACATATTGTTTTTTCTGGGTATTATTGGAATGCCATTGCCCGAAGAGACGTTGCTGGTCTTCTCCGGTTTTTTGGTTTCGACTGGCAAGCTAGCTTATTTTCCGACGTTTGTAACCTGTTTTCTCGGCTCAATCAGTGCAATGACATTAGCCTACTGGATTGGTCGCCTGTTGGGGTATCCGTTTATTGAAAAGTACGGAAAGCGACTGGGGATGGGGTATACACTGTACAAACGAACAGAGGATTGGTTCAATCAAGTGGGGAAATGGGCGTTGCCACTAGGCTATTTTATCCCAGGAGTCAGACAGTTCACTGCCTATTTTTCAGGCATCACGAAGCTCCCGTTCCCAACTTTTATGCTGTATACATACACAGGGGGCTTGTTCTGGAGTGTGCTGTTCGTAACCTTGGGATGGCAATTGGGTGAGCGATGGGATGAGCTGTTTGATTTGATTTCTCGTAATCTGGCCATCTTTTTTGTTGTAGTTTTTGCCATTATTGCTGGCTACTCCTACTTTCGTAAAACGAGAAAAGTTCCAGGCAGCACGCCAACCTGCGCCAAAAATCCTAATGGGAGGGAATAAACATGTCGAATTTGTCCGATGAAAACAAAAAGGAAAATGAGGTTTACATCAACCCCGAAACAAAATCTGAAATCAAAGCACATGAAACACCTGACAGCCACGTCCCCGTCATCATAGAAAATAAACCAACGCAACAGCTTGTTCCCATTCAGCTTTCTGAAGAGCACCAGCGGTTCTATGACAAGCTCAGGAGCAAAATCGAGCGGTTTATTCATGAAAAAGGGGTAAGTGACAATATCGCCAAGTACGTTTTGCTGGCACCAGATTTATTCGTACTGCTTGCCCGGCTCATCGTGGACAAGCGTGTGCCGGTTCAGTCAAAAACGATTGCTGGTGTAGCCATCGCCTACTTTATCGCTCCAATTGATTTTATTCCGGAAGCGTTGACAGGACCACTAGGGCTAACTGATGATGTCGTGCTGGCTGTCTATGCGCTCAGAAAAATTTTGGTTGATGTGGATCATAAAATCGTCAAGGAACATTGGAATGGCACAGAAGACCTGCTCGATGTGATTACCCGGGTCGTGAAGTCGGCTGACGAATTGATCGGCAGAAGAGTACTGAAAAAAATCGAAGAAATCCTGTTGGGGAAACGAAAATAGAAAGTGAGAACCGTTATGAGATATTTGCACGATTATGCGGAGGGAGAAAGACTTGTCACGTTTTGCTTGGTGAAAAGTCGGGAGATCGGTGTCACAAGCAATCAAAGTGAATACATGAATCTGGAGCTGGGTGATTCCAGCGGTTCGATTGTTGCCAAGCTTTGGGATGTGACCGAAGAGCATAAACAATCCATCCAAGTAAAGTCCATTGTAAAAATTGATGCACAGGTACAATCATACCGTGGTAAAAAGCAATTGATCATCTCCCGCATTCGCCTGACCACACAAGCCGATGAAGTGGCGATGGAGACGCTCGTCCCTACGTCCAAATTCACTGTGGAAGAGCTGTGGGATCGTCTGGAAGTAACGATTCGTGAGATGCAAAGCGAGAAGCTGATAGCTGTGATCCGCACCATTCTTTCTGATGAAGACCTTTTTGTCCGGTTAAAGAGTTTTCCCGCAGGAGTCAAAATGCACCACAACTACTACAGTGGTTTGCTGGAGCATATTGTCTCGTTGCTTGAGGCAGCCAAACGACTCGTTCCTCTGTACCCACAGATCGATAAGGATGTCCTCTATGCCACCTGTATTTTGCATGATATTGGCAAGCTGTATGAGCTGACAGATGCATTTGCACCTGAATACTCGACGCCTGGTCAATTGATGGGGCATCTGGTAATGGGGGTTGATCTTGTCAGTGAAGCTTGTCGCACGCTGGGAATCGATCCACATGACAATGAAGTATTACATCTCAAACACTGTATTTTGAGTCATCACGGTGACCTCGAATTCGGCTGGGGCAGTGCGGTTTCGGGCAAGACACCAACGGCTATCATGTTTCATTACCTTGATCAGATTGACAGCAAGATGAATGCAGTGGGACAAGCAATTGCCGATGGGGAAGCAGAAGAAGAGTGGATTTATTCACCTGCCTTGAGACGCAAGGTGTGGCGGGGGTATTAACAATCAATGAAGCCATTTACCTCTAAGACATAGGGGCAATTGGCTTTTCTTGCGCTTAAATCAGCAAAAAAATCCTTACAGTTGTAGGAGATTTGCGATTATTGTAGAATAACTAAGTTATTCCATTTTCGTGGAAAGAACATGGTAAGTAATGAAGGAGAATGTTCATGAAACGGCCAACCTATACGCCAGCAAGCTACATCAAGAAGGTTTTTCGGCTAGGGGAGCGTTCACTTCCAAAAGATGAGATCATCGGACGACTCAACCAATGGTTGACGAAGACAGAGCAAACAGCAGATAGTGAGCGTTTATTACAGGAAATTTTATCGATGTCCCAAGGGCCTGTGCGTGTGGGAAGCTCGGAAGCAATCATCGAGTTTACCTACCAACCGCACCAGCTCTTTGACTTAGCTTATCGATATGTACGTGATACGCATGCCCCTAAGACGGTAGAACAGATACTTCGAGAGGTACGCAGACAAACGCAATTTTCATGGAATCAGGCATCTCGTTTGCTAGTCCTGGAAAAAGATCCGAGATTCGTTCAGTATGAGGGAGACTCTCGTTGGTTCTTAGCCGAGTGGAAACTGATGAACGACCAGATTTATGACTGGGTTGCCAGTAAAGAAGTAGAGTACGTCTCTTTACGCAATCTGTATTATTTCGTGGAACAGGAGCTGGGGCTTCAGCAAAAAGAGTATATCTTCTTGCCTGAATTGGACGACAGGTTCAAGCTGGTAGGAGACAATCTGTTCCTGGTTTATTCAGATGAACCTAAAGAACTTGAAGAACTTGAAGAACTTGAAGAACTTGAAGAACTTAAGGAACCAAAGGAACAAATTGAGATGACATTTGCTGAAACTGAAATTGCAGCGACGATCCAACAGGAAAACAACTTACCTAATACGTTCGAGGAGGAAACACATATGAATACAACTCAAGTGCAGGCAAACGTGAAACAAGAGGTTACTCAACATCTGCGCCAGGCATTGGCACTTCTGGAAGTGAGAAATCAGGAAATGGCACAAGAAGTAATTATTAACTTCCAGCAAAGCAATATTCAAGCGATTGAAGTACTGATGAATGAGAAACATAAGAATGAGCAAGCATTACTCGGTATTTCGCAAGTGCTTGCACAATACGACCAGCAATGATCATTCAAGAGAACTCTATCCAACTTGATCAACGGTTTGAACGGTTAAGAGAGGTAATTGCGGCATACCGGATGCGCCTTACTCTTATGGAACAGCAAGTCGTTGAATTATTTAGTGAGAACCAGCTTTCACGTATCTCTGAATATATTTTGGAGAAAAAGCGAATTGAAGAGCGTATTCAAAAGCTCCAATCATTCGTAGATCACTGGGAACCTTTAGCGGATATGAGTATCGATTGAATGAATGAAAATAGGAAAAACTTGAATAATATCTGTTACATGCGGTATATATAGGGGGATTCGTTCCCCGCGCATACCGCGCTGGGATGAAAGGAGATTCAACCCCCATGTCAGTCGGTAGAAATGAACTCTGTCCGTGCGGAAGCGGAAAAAAATATAAGAAATGTTGCGGCATTGTCACTCCAATCACCCAATTGCAGGGATCACGCGAACAGAAACAGCGCAATGAGTACATGCAATGGATTGAACGGTTTAATCGATACATTTCCTCACAGCTTACTAAAAAAGAGATTGATCGTGCACGAAAGCTCTTTGCTGAAAGTGTAGGGTTATCCGTTGAAGATGTGAGACAACAAGTATGGGAAGTTCACTTCCTCAACTGGTTCGTATTCGATGTGTATCATGGGAAGACAACGCTGATTCAGGATTTCCTGAGACAGTACGGCAAGAAAATGGATCGAACCATGTATCAAGGATTTAGTGAACTGTCCTTGGGGCTTTATCAAGTAGATGAAGTTTTGGATGATTCGGTCACTGTTCATGATCTGGCGACAGGTCATCAGCACTCGCTGGTCGGTGGAAGCATTCATCAGCCACAGGCGGGACAAATCATCGTTGGACGCTTACTTCCGTTGGGAGCAAGAGATTTATTGTTCTCCGGCAGTTTAATTGTTCAAGCGAATTTGCAAGAGAGCTTGCTTGCCTGGAACACCAGATACCCGTCAAAAGACCAGTCAGGATCAAAAGACGAATTGTCCTTGAGAGCGACAGAGCTGTATCGAATCATTCTTGAAGCAGGCAGCAACAAACAAAAGTCAGAAAAAATTCCAGACGAACTGGTACGTCAAGTTTATGAAGAGACGGATTTGGATCAGCTTCGCAAAACGTTGGAACAGCACCCTTCGTTCGAATTGAAAAAGCGTGATCTTGCCGAAGAAATCTGGGTATATGCGGCTAGAAAAGAAGAGTTCCTGTTCCGTGCGCTCAATCATACGCTCTTGGAACTTCACGAAGTGCAGGGAGAGGTTCTCCTGAATGGCAATCAGGTAATGCTGGAGAGTTTTTCAGACCGTCTGGACGAGATGGTTCAAACTCTGCACCTTACATCCCTCCAATCAACGGAAGTGATTACTCGACTGACTTCCACAGGTTCCCGATTGACGAGGGGCACGATTTTTATTACGAGTCAGCCAACACTGCCCAAAAAAGTTCTGCATTTTGCGGTTCAGACCTACTTTGCTGAAAAGTGGCTAGTGACACCCCATGTTGAGTTGGATGGAATTGCACCCGTATTGGCTGCTGCATCCAATCAGGCTGAATTGCGGGAACAGGTTGAGCTGCTTGTAAACAAGATGGAAGATGAGGCAGATGCTGGTATCGGTGCTGCCCGTTTTATGAGAGTCAATTTGATTCGTCCTCGCTTGGCATTATCGAATCCGACTGTGCACATTCAAAACCTGGTTTCCAGACCGTTGGTGCACGGGTTAACAGATAGTTCTTATACGGTTTCAACGGAACGCTTGGAGGATATTGCACGATTTGTTGCCGAGATGACCGATGGCAAATCAGAAGCTACTGTCAAAAAGTACGACGAAGCCATGAATCTGTTCCGCTCCTTTGTAAGAAGTGCTTTTGGACCAGATTTCACTTGGGATCAACTAAGACAGGAAGAGATTGCCTATTTCCTCGTACACGATGTGGTTGAGCGTGTAGATACATTAACCAAAACACTTGCATCGAACCTGCTGTCTGTTCTGTCTGCCTTCTTCAAATGGATGGACAAACAAAGCAAGTTTACAGTCAACGCGGGAATTCAACCGCTTCTAGCTGACTTAAAAGAAGATTTGCCAGAAGCATACAAGCTTCGTTCCATTTTCCAGAAGGAAGCCTCCATCAACCTGCAAGAGCGTGCCCTTCAGCCGCAAACTGTAGAGGAGAGCCATATGGTTCTACTGGAAAAACAGACGAATGGATGGTCTGTGAAGCTTGGCAACGGAGATGTAATTTCCATCGTGTTCCACGAGGAAATTGATTCGGGGCTTGCTGAAGACTGGATGCTGTTCGGGTTGATCGGACAGACAGATCAGGGAGAATGGAGATTGTTTGGCACTCCGGAAGTGTATCCGCCATCAATCAGCACACTTCTCGGTGTGAACCAGTCTGTACTGATCTAAAATATGACAAAAATCAAAGAGCAGATTTCCTTCCTAAAAGGAAACCTGCTCTTTATTTGTTAAGAATCGAATCCTCTTAGGATGCGGCTCGCAGACGTGCCTGTTCCCATTTTTGAATCGTTGCATCTTTGGGTAACAGCAAACCGAGAAATCCGACTAACGGTAAAATCGAACACAAGGTAATAACAAACGTTAGCCCATGGGTGTCTCCGAGAATTCCCAGGAAGTATGAGCCGATGCCACCCATTCCGAAAGCAAGACCAATAATCAGGCCAGATACGGTGCCAATACGACCTGGCAGCAATTCCTGTGCATAAACAACAGTGACAGAAAAGCTGGACAGTAAAATCAATCCGCCGACAAACAGGAGTGGATATGCCCAAAATCCGTGTGCATATGGCATACAAAGGATAAATGGCAGAGCACCCAGCGTAGAGAGAACCATCAAATTGCGTTTGCCGAAGCGATCAGCCAGTGGTCCCCCGAAGAAAGTACCGATGGCGCCGGCCATCAAGAAAGTAAAGGTATAATATTGTGCTTCATTATATGGAATATGTTTGACATCAATCAGATACAAAGGATAAAAAGCCTGGAATCCTGCACTGACCCATGACCGAACACTGACGAAAACAACAAGCAAACCAAGTGCAATCATCCGCTCTCTTCGGTAGTTAAGCTCCACGGTTGTCGTCTGTTTTTTGGCCAGACGGTTTTGATTGCCGTACCAAAACGCAAGAAAAACCATCACGATCAAGGCGATTGCTGCAGGAAGCGTAAACCAGGCTGCACCCAACTGACCAAATGCCACAAAAAACCATGCAGACATTAACGGGGCAAGTGCTTGTCCTCCGTTTCCCCCAACCTGAAAAATAGATTGAGCAAGTCCACGCCGAGGTCCAGCAGCAAGGTAGGCCACCCGTGACGCTTCTGGATGGAACACGGCAGACCCAACACCAACGAGGGCTACAGCAAACAGAACCGTGTAGAAATTTTCAGCAAAGGCAATCCCAAGCATTCCGAGGCCAGAGACGAGCATGGCGACAGGCAATAAAAAAGGCTTTGGTTTTACATCCGTCATATAGCCGATCACTGGCTGCAAAATGGAAGATACGATATTAATAACAAGTAGGATAATGCCGAGTTGAGCGTAACTAAGAGACAAGTTTTTTTGTAAAATAGGCAAAGTTGCGGGTATTACAGCTTGTAAGCTGTCGTTTAACAGATGCACGAGGCTTACAGCAAACAAGATGCGGTAAACGGTTTGATTTGAAGCTGACATAGGTGTTCTCCCTTCTCCATCTATTCCTGCTTTTCTCCAACAATTTTGTGAACTTTTCTCTACTTAATAATCTACACAAACTGTAACACACGAAAAGTAAGTAAGTCATCAACTCATTTTGGATGATTCGTGTACGCGGAGAATGGACAGAAGGGGAAGTACTGATATAATAACTAGTAGAATTAGGTATTCCTCTGATAAATAACAGTTTTTCAATTGCCAGGTAAGAGAGAACTCAGGGTAAGCAAGGAGGAATTATATGGAGAGTCAGCACGCAGGAAGCTGGTTGGCAGTTGGTGGAGCGAATGTCGATATCAAAGGAGAGCCACTGTACAATCTTCAGTTGGGCACAAGCAATCCAGGGATTGTCCACACTTCACCAGGAGGTGTTGCCAGGAACGTAGCTGAAAACTTGGCTCGACTAGGTGATGAAGTTGTTCTCTGCTCGCTGGTGGGGGAGGATACAGACGGCGAATGGCTTCGTCAAACCACGATGAAAAGTGGTGTAAGTACTGTTGGGATGCTGAGACTACCGAATTATCGGACAGGCAGGTATGTTTCCATACATAATGCAGAAGGTGAATTGCTCACGGCGATTGCAGATATGGCCATAACTGAGGCGTGGAATGAGCAACATATACATACGGGACTTAATTTAATGAGTAAGGCAACAGGGGTATTTCTCGATGCCAATCTACCTGTTGAAATCATACGACAATTTCTTGAACATGCGAAAAAGCAAGGCAAGCTGATTGCTCTTGACCCGGTATCTGTGAAAAAGGCAGAACGTTTTAAAGGATTGCTGGATGGGGTGACTCTTCTTGCTCCTGGCAGAGACGAAGCAGCTATTCTCACCGGTATGGAAGTGTCTACCCAGGATGAAGTGAAGCAGGCTGCCGCCAAGTTGCATCAGCAAGGCGTGGAGCAAGTGTTTATCACGCTCGGTTCCGAAGGGGTCTACATCCATCAGGAGCAAGTGCAGATGTGGCTGCCTGCTTCTAAGGCAGATGTCCTCGATGTTACCGGAGCTGGAGATGCATTTACGGCGGGAGTCATGTATGGTTTAACAAGAACCAATTCATTGGTTGAACGTGCCGCTTATGGCATGGCTATGGCTGGATTTGCCTTGCGAAGCAATCAGTCCGTAGCGGATACAAACATGCGAGATTTGGAACAGGCGAAGGAGGATTATTTACGTGAAATTGGACATTAAACCTGAGGTACAACAAGCACTTAACAATAAAAAGGCAGTCGTTGCTCTGGAATCAACCATCATATCCCACGGAATGCCTTATCCCCAGAATGTAGAGACAGCATTGGCTGTTGAAGCGATTATTCGTGAAGCCGGTGCGATTCCTGCGACAATTGCTATCCTCGACGGGCAAATGAAGGTAGGGTTAACCACAGAAGAGATTGAACAACTCGCTCAAGCCACAGAGGTGATCAAGACAAGCCGCAGGGATCTGCCGTATGTCGTGGCGATGAAAAAGCATGGAGCAACTACCGTAGCAGGCACGATGATCGTTGCGAAAATGGCAGGAATCTCCGTTTTCGTCACAGGTGGCATCGGGGGAGTACATAGAGGGGCAGCCGAGACGATGGACATCTCGGCAGATTTGATGGAACTGGCTCAAACCAATGTAGCGGTAGTTTGTGCAGGTGCGAAGTCGATTCTGGATCTTGGTCTTACTCTGGAGTATCTGGAGACACAGGGAGTTCCTGTGCTCGGCTATCAAACAGAGCATTTTCCTGCCTTTTACAGCCGTGAGAGCGGGTATCTTTGCAACTACAAGGTGAACTCTGCTGATGAGGTTGCTCGCATTCTCGCTGAGAAACAGGAATTGGGCTTAGATGGGGGAACGATCATTGCCAACCCGATCCCCGAACAATTTGCTTTACCTGCAGCCGAGATTGAAGATGCCATTCAAAAAGCATTACAGGAGGCAGGCAAGAACAACATTGGTGGCAAAGAAGTGACACCATTCCTCCTTTCAGCATTGGGAAAAATTACCGCTGGGCGCAGTTTATCAGCGAATATTGAACTTGTGAAAAACAATGCCCGTGTGGGAGCGCAGATTGCCATTGAATTAGCGAAATACCAAGCATAATTAGAATCAATAATTGAACATGATCTTTGAGATGGGCCTGTCAGTCGTTACGACTGCAGGCCCAACATTTTTCTACAAAAACTTGCATGCGTATGATACAATGGTTTGCAGGGTTTTTTTCATTCAAATGTCGATTCATGCTTGTACGATAATTTCGATGATTTACATATATATGTGTATAGTATAGACTCACACGAATAAGGAGATTGATCTCATGTCGGACTCAGTATCAAGAGGCCGTTCGAATGAAACAGCCAAACGTTCTAAAGTGGCAAGGCCAAACAAACGGAAAAGACTCCGTCGCATCCTTACAATAGGATTTTTATTTTTGCTAATGATTGGTGGAAGTGTCGCAGCTTCCTTTTACTGGCAAGTGGATGAAGCGATTAAAAATGCTAGCTCAAATAATCGGGATGGTGTCAATACGCTCGCTGAAGGGCTCGATGATGCTTACCACTCCGATAAACCGCTTAGTATTGTAATTTTGGGAAGAGATACTCGCAAGGAAACAGGCTCGATGAATACAGACGTAATGATCGTCTCTGTCGTTAATCCGGTTACGAAGCAAGTCACCATGCTTTCTTTGCCACGTGATACGAGAATCAAGATACCAGGCTACCGTGGCTATCATAAAATCAATGCCATTTATGCAAATGGGGAAGTGGAGCGTCGTCAAGCGGAAGTGAATGGACAGACGCCAACGGAAAATGGGGTAACCTTAGCGAAGAAAACACTGGAACAAATGCTCGGTGTTCCGATTCAATATTATGTAGAAGTCGATTTTGACGGATTCAAATCAATCATCGATGAATTGGGCGGAGTAGAGGTAAACGTAGACCGCAAACTCGTTTACGACGATCCGACAGACAATACTCACATTAATCTGGAACCGGGAATTCAGACACTAAATGGCGAACAGGCTCTTGGCTATGTACGTCATCGTCATGATAACCGAGGAACCAAGTATTTCTCCAATGACTTTGACCGAAATCGCCGTCAGCAGGAAGTCATTCGCTCCATTATGGATAAGATGACGTCCTTCGAGGGATTCACCAAAATCTTTAAAGTTATTGAAGTTGGAGGACAACATGTTCATACGGACCTTTCCCCTGAACAAATAAAAGGACTGGTTGTTGACTTTAAGGGAGTGACATCCAGCAATATCACGACCCTCGAAAACAAGGCGTATTGGAATCCAAATATCAGCTATACGTTGTTGCCTGCTGAGCAGTTGAAAGAAATCAGATCAACATTGAAATCGCAAATGGGCATTACGGATTCAGTAGCGGAAGTGAACGATTCATCCATCGGGGATGATAGTGAAGTGACGACGAACACCAAGCCCCGAAAAAAACAGACGACAAAAGCGTCAGAAGCAACACCAGCCAAAACTGCTCCTGAAAAACCAAAACAGAACCCAGCGACAACCGAGCAGCCGAAAACTGATACTCCACCTGCCGATGTGGTACAGCCGGGTAGCACAGATAGCACAGATAGTAACAACACACAACCAGATACAACCGTACCGACACAACCGGAAACAGGATCTACTCCGGAGCAAACAACACCACCACCTGATATAACTGCACCGCCTGCAGATATCGTTTCACCACCGCCGACCGATACGAATACCAATGGATCCAATTCGACCGGCTCGAATGGGACCAATGGATAAGCGAATACAGAAATCATAAAATCATGAAATCAGGAGCGAAAGTCTCCTGATTTTTTCATTTATCAGGGGTTTAATAACACCAAAAAGGTGGTAAAATAATAGTATATAAAAACTGACACTTCTGACAATTTGAAGATTAGCAGGACGGGGAGGGTTTTGTATGACACTATTCTGGGTGAATTTAGCGATCGTTCTAATCTTTTTGGCGCTGTTCAGTCGACAACAAAGTGATGATGAAATTGTCTACGATGAAGATTTCTTTCTCCAAAACCCTACAGCTCTGGAAGAGTATCAACAAATGCCCATTGAGTTTCAGAAGGCATTCTTTCGAAAACACAAAGAATGGATCAAGGAAAAGTATATGCGAGGCGATAGTTATGTGTTGGGATTATGCCCGAACCAGGAGATTCGCCGAGCATGGTTATCCGAATTTGTTAATCACAAGAACTGGGGCAGTCCTACCACTAGTTCATGACATAAGATGAACAGAATAGTACATGACAAGACAGTAAGCCGTTTTGTGGTTTACTGTCTTCATTTTTCATTCAAGTTTTGCAACAAATGGAATAAGGTATTCGTAGTACTAGGAGAAGGGTATTTACGAAGCAAAGGAGTGTGGATGAATGGAAGTGTTGACATGGATTTTTATTGGTGTAGTTGGCATCATCGTGATAAGTGCAATTATTTTCTCTTCAGCTTCACCGAAAGCGGCAAAAAAGCGGCATCATTCCTCTGACAGTTACTACAGCTCTGACGGAGGTTCAAATGATTGGGATGATCATCGAAGTGACTCTTCGGACGGCGGCTGGTTTGGCGGTTCTTCTGACAGCGGCGGCGGTGGAGATGGTGGAGGTGGAGGAGGCGATTAAAATCTACTACAATAGAGGGAGATGAATGAAAGAAAGAAGGGCTGACGTATGCTGGAGAAACTGATTCAAGAGCTGGAGCAATTGCTGCTTCAAGAAGGGGTAGTTGCCAATATTCTGCTCAAATCAGAACAATCTGTTTATGATGCAGGAGAACAGCATGAAGTTGAACTGCAATTTGTCCCACGTGATGAGATCGAAAATCCACTGGCACGTGTACATTTCTTCCCCATTGATGAAACAACCTGTGAACTGGAGGTAGAAGTTCATTATCTGTCACAGGAAGGCATCGTTCGAGAGACAGCGTCTCTTTGGGAGTCAGCCAAACAAATTGTAGAAAGTGTGAGCATTACAGAAAAACGTCGCTACATAAGTACTGATAAAACCGCAGAAGTAGAACATATCCTCGACTACTTCTTTATTCTCAACCTAGAAATGCCGGAAGAAGAGATTCATCAATTGTTAAGCAAATGTGCATCTGAGGTAAATCAGCTTACACGATTATAAATAAACTAAAGGACAAAATGTGATGATCAACCGTTTGGAAATCGAACAACATGAAACTGCTGTGCAAGTACTAAACATTCAGCTACCTTCCTATCAGATTGAAGCAGAGCTAATTGGTTTCTACGATATTCCACCATTGAAGGATACTGTTGAAACCCTGCAATCGTGTGGTGAAACATTTTATGGCTTTTTTTACGATGGAGAATTAGCAGGTGCCATTTCATACAAAAGAGAACAGGACATCCTCGATATCCATCGACTAATCGTTCATCCTGATCATTTTAGAAAAGGAATTGCCCAGTCTTTATTATCCTATATTCATCAAGTAGAACAGGGTATAGACAAAGTGATTGTATCCACAGGGCAAAAGAACACCCCTGCAAAAAAACTTTACACAAAGAATGGGTTTCATCCGATTCAGGAAATAGAAGTAGCACCCAACTTTTTTCTTACCTGTTTTGAAAAAGAGATCAAATGAAGATCACCCGCTGGGGTGTTCTTCTTTGTATTTGTGAGTTTTTTGTGAGTATGAAATGATAGGTTTGAGTAAAGGCAATTTTCGACGGAAGGGGTATCGGTATTGAATATAAGGAATTACCTCAAATACATCGGAATTGGCCTGATCTTCTTCCTGTCTGTTGCGATATACATTGGTATTTACGAGCGAACGATTCCAAATCAGGGAGCACCGACTGCGAAGCAGGGAGTGCTGGATTTGTCAGGTTGGGATTTTCGACATCAAGGACTGGTTGGTTTGGATGGCGAGTGGGAGTTTTATCCGGGAAAATTGCTTGCGCCTGAAGATTTTTTCAAAGGAACACATAAAGACGCCTCGTATCTATCCGTGCCTGGTACGTGGAAAGGGAAAAATGCCGATGGTGGTATGAACAGAAAAGGTTTTGGGACGTATCGACTGAAAGTGTTTCTTCCAGATTCGGAGGAAATTTTCGGGCTAAAAACAAGGAACATCCGTATGGCTCATCGGTTATACCTCGATGGTAGTATAGCAGGGGAAAGCGGAGTGCCCGCAACAGACATAGATACCCATACTCCCGGGAATACCCCTTATTCTGTGGTATTTCATACGAATAACCACGAAATCGAGATTGTGGTTCAAGTGGCAAATTACATGTTCTATAATGGGGGCATCGTAAATTCGATCCAATTTGGATTGCCTGAGGATATTACAAAAGAGAATAGTATCCTGCTCGGGACCGATATCGCCTTTATTATCATACTTGCTGTTATGTCGGCGTATCATCTCAGCTTCTATTTCATGCGATTGCAGGAGAAATCCTATTTTTTCAGCGGAATGTATTTAGTTACCCTGTTTGTCTATCAATCAGTTTATGGCGAGAAGATACTGCTGCGATTATTACCCGCTATTCCTTTCACCATTGCATACAAGCTGCAGGATGTTACTCTGTTTCTAAGTTCGATACTCCTGATCATGTATTTCTGTTCCATTGATACCAAGGTTATGTCACAAACCAGGATGATACAGTTTATTAGCCCAATTCTGCTTTACATGGTGGCGATTCTCGTACTGCCTTATTCTGTCTATACCGAAGTGAAGGGCACTTTATTGATTTATGCGCAACTCATTTACCTATATATCCTGGGAAGAATAATCTATCTCTCCAGTAAAAATCAGGGGGAATTGTCCAACGGGAAGGAACTGTTGCTGTTTATTGGTTCAGGCGTTTCACTGACGATCTATTTAATAGACGGAATTCTTTATGCGGTAAATTTAGTACCAACCGATCTGGCAGGGAAAATTGGTGTCTTGTACTTCATCATCTTCATGAATATTCTGATGGCCGTGCGATTCTCTCATGCTTATGAAAAGACAAAGACACTTTCACATCAACTGACGATATCCAATCAACTCAAGGATGAATTTTTAACAAATACGTCCCACGAGATCAAGACACCGCTACATGGCATTCTGAATATCACTTCCTATCTGTTGGATGACGAAGAGAAAACATTATCGGCAAAGCAAAAACAGAATCTGTGGCTGATCAAGGATACTTCCATCAAGTTGTCCATGCTGATTCACGATTTGATCGATGTCACTCGCTTGAAGCATGGGGAGCTGCGCTTGAATCTGACAGTTGTGGATGTAAAGATGGTAACCCAAATTGTATTTGATGTGCTGCAATTCGAGCTTTTGGGCAAGTCTGTGCGGTTGGACAATCAGGTTGCCCCCCAGGTTTTGGTTCTGGCAGACGAGAACCGGTTTCGTCAAATCATGTACAATCTTGTACACAATGCGATTAAGCACACAGACAAAGGGACGATCAAGGTGATGGCGAGTGTGGTCGGAAGTACAGTGTCTATTTCCGTAGAGGACACGGGAGTGGGGATTGCCAAGGAAAAACATACGGCGATTTTCGAGTATTTTGAGCAGTACGATCAACCGCTTCCCAAAGACGGTTTCACAGGCATGGGGGTTGGCTTGTACATCAGTCGCAAGCTGGTTGAACAAATGAACGGAGACATCCGGGTGGAGTGGTCGGAGCCTGGAATAGGAACGTGCATGACATTTGCTTTGCCGAGAGCGGAACAGACATCTGCTCATCATGAAATTGCTAGTACGACAATCGAGCAGAAAAGGGTTTTCGGTGACAGCGTACAGCTTGATATTTTAGATCAACATGAGCATACGATCATGATTGTTGATGACGAGGCTTCCAATATTCATACGCTGCTGAACATTTTGAAACGGCATCGGTACAATGTGATTACCGCTTTCTCGGCAAAAGAAGCGATGGTCAAAATGATAGAACATACAGAGGTTGATCTTGTCATTCTGGATGTCATGATGCCGGAAATCTCGGGTATTGAATTGTGCAAGAAGTTACGAAGCCATTATTCTATCCTCGATCTGCCCATCTTGTTTGCGACAGTCAAGGACACACCGCATGACATTGCCCTTGGCTATCGGGCAGGGGCGAATGATTATGTGACCAAGCCATTTGATGCGGAGACGCTGATTGCCAGGATTCAGACATTGATTGCGATGAAAACGTCGATTCAGGAGGCGATTCGCAATGAGCATGCGTTCCATCAAGCTCAGATCAAACCCCATTTTCTGTACAACGCTCTTAGTAGTGTGATCTCTTTCTGTTATACGGATGGAGAAAAAGCGGCTTATTTGTTATCCATGCTGAGTCAGTATCTACGCTATATTCTGGATATGGACCGTCATACGCTGTTCGTTCCGCTGTACCGAGAGTTGGAACTGATTCATGCGTACGTCGAGATTGAAAAGGCTCGCTTCGGAGAACGTTTCGACTTTATCTGTTATGTTGATGACAGTGTACAGAATAAAGAAATACCTTCTTTATGCGTCCAGCCGTTTGTGGAGAATGCCATCCGACATGGGCTTTTTGAGAAGGAGGGACAGGGCAAGGTTACGCTTTCCATTGTCGAAGGTGATCGTTATCTTAAGGTGATGATTGAAGACGATGGTGTCGGCATATCTGATGATCTTCTTTATCAACTAACAAAAGGTGAGCAACAAAGAGGCGGCATTGGTATCCAGAACATCCGCAAACGCCTCGATAATATCCCAGATGCAACGTTAACCATCAGCTCGGAAATGGGATACGGGACGAAAATTACGATGTATTTGCCTGTACCTTATGATGGACAAGCTGATTTTGATGAAGAGAGGAGGGGCAAGTTTGTTTAAGGCAGTAATAGTGGAGGATGAAAAGCCCATTCTGGATCTAATGAAATATGTGATCGGTCTTAACCCGCACTACACCATTTTGGGTACTTTCACGAATCCCCTTGAGGCACTGGCTTGTCTACCACACCTTCAACCGGATGTCGTATTTCTCGATGTGGAAATGCCGAAAATGAACGGGCTTGAACTCGCTCAAAAAATTAATGAGCTATTCGATCAAACCAAAATTATTTTTACAACTGCCTACAAGCAGTATGCGTTGGACGCCTTTCAGGTGTATGCCTTTGATTATATTTTGAAACCTGTGACACCAGCGGCGATCGAGCGGGTCACCAACCGTTTGATAAAGCTGCATCGACTTGCTGCCCCGGTGGAAGAGAAAGTTCGACATGCAACGATCCGATGCTTTGGCGGATTTGAAGTTCGAAATTCGAAAGGAGAACTCGTTCGTTGGACAACACGAAAGACAGAAGAATTGTTCTCTTACTTTCTATGTTATCCCGAGCGAGATATAAACAAGTGGCAATTGGCAGAATTGCTGTGGCCGGGCATGGATGTAGACCGGGCTTCGCATAATTTACACAATACGATGTATCGTTTAAAGAAACTGTTGAAAGAGCACGAGATCGACGTGGATATCCAGAGAACAAACGAAGGGTATATATTGGAACCAGCAAAACTAGAGTATGATGTGTTAGTATTTCAACGGTACGATTTTTCGATTACCGATCAGATGCGGGATGCGAAGCAAGCTGAATACTTGTGTATTCTCTATAACGGATCACTGCTGGAGGGGAAAGACTACATTTGGAAAACTCCATTGGAGGAAGGGTACAGAAAGCAATTTACATGGCTTGTCCATCGACTGATTCAGCATGATCTTGAGAATAGGGATTGGAAAAAAGCGGAGCAACGGCTGGAGGCATTCCTGACTTTGTATCCTCTGAATGAGGAAATGAACATGATCCTGTTACAAATTTACGCAAGATGTGGGAATCGAGAAAAAGTGGCAAAGCAGTATGCACGGTTCGAGGCATTCTATCGTCGGGAATTGGAGATGGAGCCTCCTGAAGAGATGAAAAGCTTTGTTTCATCTTATTTGAAATCATGAACTGAGAAGCAGAGATAATCTCTGTTTCTTTTTTTGTAATTTATTAGAAAATGGTATTTTGTGAGAATTTTGTGAGAGCTATTCAGTAGAATTCAAATGTGTATGTTTAACTTCCATAGGGAGGATTAAAAATGAAAGCAAGTGACCAGATTGGCTCTAGGCTGAAACGGGATCTATTTACGAAAGGGGGATTACTGCTGGCATCGGAGAAGACCATATTGACAGATTCACTTGTCCAAGTCATCTCAAAGAATGGTGTACACGTCTCGAACGAAGATGTGGAACAGGTGACGCAACAGGAAAAGACCAATGAGAGTCTGGTGTATCGTGCGACGGAAGAAATGAGAGAAATCTTTGAATATATACATTCCACAGGCGATATACCTTTGGAAGAACTGCATATGAACATCATTCCCGCCATTCATCATGCTACGGAATATCCCAATCTTTACAGTGTGTTATCCGGGTTACAGGCAAAAGATGATTATACCTATCGCCATAATATCGGGGTAGCAGTAATTTCGACGATGATTGGCAAATGGATGCATTTGAATCAAGAGGAACTAAACTTGCTTACACTGGCTGCTGCGCTTCATGATGTCGGTAAAATCAAAATTTGCGATGAAATCCTGAATAAGCCTGGCAAATTTACAGATGAAGAATTCAACAAGATGAAGCAACATACAGTTTTTGGCTTTGAGATTATCCAGCAAATATCGAATCTGCATCCCCGTGTATCGTTAGTAGCTTTGCAGCATCATGAACGGGAGGATGGATGCGGGTACCCGAATAAAGTCAAAGGGAAGCAGATCGATTTATTCAGTAAAATTGTTGGCGTTGCTGATGTGTTTCATGCCATGACATCGAAACGGGTGTATAAGGAAGCCCAACCGTTTTTTAAAGTAATTGAGCAGATGATGGCAGAACGGTTTGGCAAGCTGGATCCGGTTATTTGCCATGTGTTTGTTCAACGGATGATGGAGATGGCGGTTGGAAGTCAAGTCATTCTTTCTGACGGTCAAAAGGGACGAGTTACCTTGATTCATCAAGAGGACCCGATTAAGCCATTGGTGCAACTTGATAACCATTATATTGATTTACGTAAGTGTCGCAACGTACAGATAGAGCAACTTGTTGGTTGAGTTGAGAGGAAGTTTGAGTGATGCTCGCAAAGATAATCATAGTAGATGATGTGTCGTTTATGAGACTAATGTTAAAGAACTTATTGGAAGAAGCAGGCTATAGTGTTATTGCAGAAGGGACCAATGGAGAGGAAGCTGTCCGCTTGTTCAAACAGTATAAGCCTGACTTGATCACTATGGATATTACCATGCCGAAATTGGATGGAATAAAAGCGTTGATGGAAATCAAGAAGGTTGATCCTAATGCTAGAGTCATTATGTGTTCAACAATGGCACAACGCAAATTGGTGATTCATGCGATCAGAGGCGGAGCAAACGATTTTTTGGTGAAGCCCATTCAGAGGGAGAATATACTTTCTGCTGTTGCAAAGGCATTAAAACAATAAAGGAGGCAGTTTATCACTGCCTCCCTGTTGCTATCATCGTCAATGCGATTTCTTGCCCTTGGAACTGAATGGTCAAATTGGCCTGATTCCGTCCCCATTTCGCAAAATCCCACGGGGCAACTGTATTTTCCTTTTGAGACTGAACCTGATAGACACCCGATGGCAGTGTTTGGACGTCATTTTGGCTGATCTTGTCCACCGTGTCTTGATAAGCAAAAGAGAACTTTTGAACCAGTGGTTCCTTGCCAATATAGCGAATTGTCAATGATTGATACAGCGTTCCTTTGTCCGGAGTAGTAGTAGTCACATACGTGCTTCGCAGGGATGCTTCCCAATCCCCGCTGCGTCCCTCTAACATGATGACTTGTTTGTTTTCATCCTTGTTTGCTGAACCGCAAGCAGTTAACGGGAGCACAAGGAGAAAGATGAGCAGGACGGTGATCCAAAAACGCAATTCAAACTCCTCCTCAATTTAAACCACTACATTTTTGGTTTTGCCCTGTACAACTACGCCAACTTTTTCCTCATAAACTTTAAACAAAGCAGCCATGTCTTCTTTGGGGTATTTTTCTTTTGCTTCTGCATACATTTTTTCTGCAAGCTGATTAATCGGCATGTCTACACCGTACGACTCGGCGAGCTCGGTTGCAATTTTCATATCCTTGTGCAGGAGTTCATTACTAAATCGGGCGGCAAAATCACGTTCATGGACAAGAGGAACAATGCGGTGCAACATTTTGGAGTCACCCGTACTAACGGTGAGTACGTCCCTCATCAGCTCTGTATCCACACCGATTTTGGTTGCCAGGGTAAATGTCTCTGCGAGCGCAGCCGTATGTACGCCAATCAGATAATTGTTCATCAGCTTGACAACACTGCCGTTTCCGATGTCACCAATATAAAATAGATGTTTGCCCATCGCTTCAAATACAGGAAGTGCACGGTCGAAATCAGAACGTTTGCCACCACACATTATCGCCAACGTGCCAGCCTCAGCACCCATCGGTCCTCCACTGATCGGCGCATCCATGTAGGAGCCACCTTTTGCCTGGATAGCATCATAACAACGCTTGTTGGTCAACGGGCTGACTGTGCTGTGATCAATAATCAGTTTATTGGTTAGATCAGCCTCGAGAATTCCGTCTGCACTGAAATAAACTTCTTCAATCGAAGGCGGCAATGGCAGACATGTAAGCAGGATATCAACCTTTTCCGCCAACTCACGTGGATTGCTTGCTTCAATGGCACCCAGACTCACTGCCTTGTCAATTGGTCCACGACTGCGAGACACAACATGTACATCAAAACCTGCCTGCAAAAGATTGCGAACCATTGGCATCCCCATAGTTCCTAGTCCAATAAATCCTATTCTTTCCATCTCTAGTATCCCTCCGCTTTCTCTTGCTATGTATAAGTTTGGGGCACCGCCCGGCGCTAGCGATAGCTTGTGTCGGGTGGGTTTTCTTACTATGCTTAGTCTACATGTGTGCTCGTCCTCATTCAAGATGAGGCCAAAGAATTTGCAGGTTGAGCGAAATGCTCAATAGAAATGAAGCAATTTCACTTGAACGATAGTGGGAATATCTATAACAAAGGGTGAGAATTTTGATGAAGAGAGTTGTTTTTTTAATCACCGCCTTGTCTGCATTAATCGGTGGGATGATTTGGCTAAGGATGGGCTTTGAATTGTCCATGATGCCCCCTGGTAACCCCGATGCTCAAATTTACCGAAGTTCTCAGTCTCTTATGCCATGGTTCGGATGCGGAATAGCTTGTATCGGCATAGGATTGGCTGGTTTATATGCGTCCCTAAAGGACGCAAAACGATCTGCACGATGGGCACTAAATGTTACTTTGCTCGGAAGCTTCCTTTATCTTTTTGGTACGATATCTCGTATTTCAATAGACTTGAGTATCCAGTACGAAGCTGCTCAGCCAATTGGTTTTCTAATAACAATCGCAGGGTTATTGTTTTTTAGTGTAAGCATGCTTAAGTCTCAATTATTACCGTTTTGGACCAGGGTTTTACTGTTGTTGAGTTCTGTTTCTTTACTCATATTTAATGACCAATTCATTACCGCATGGTCGTCGGTTCCCTTCGGAATATCATGGATGGGGTTAAGTGTTTATCTATTTAGGAAATTTGCTCAATAGTGCATATTGGTTACAGCAAAAAATTGCAGACTTTATTTTATATTTATAAAAATAACTCACAAAGGAAGGAATTTAATCAGAGTATCAAGAATTTACTACTTAAAAATGAATGAGTATTCATTCAAAAGTTCAGGGGGATGATGTATGATACTTAATCGTGTATTTGAACCGATTCAACTCGCAGGATTGACCTTGCCCAATAGGATTCTGATGGGTTCGATGCATGTCGGAATTGAAGGGCTCGAAAATGGAATGGAACGGCTGGCAACCTTTTATGCTGAGCGTGCCAAAGGTGAGGCAGGTCTGATTGTAACAGGTGGAATTGCGGTCTGCCCGGAAGGAGGAATTGGGGATGAGTATCTCAATATCTTCCACGACGATCACATTGAAAAAGCAAAACTGGTAGCAGATGCGGTTCACCGTGAAGGTGGGCGAATTGCCATGCAACTATTCCATACCGGTCGATACGCATACAAAGAAAAAACAGGTCTCGATCCAGTAGCTCCGTCTCCGTTGCGAGCTCCCATTAACAGCACCACACCACGTGAGTTGACATCCAGAGAAGTGGAAGAGACAATTCAGTATTTTGTAGATGCTGCGCTTCGGGCACAAAAAGCAGGCTATGATGCCGTAGAAATCATGGGTTCAGAAGGTTATCTCATCAACCAGTTCCTCTCTCCTGTAACGAACAAGCGGACAGATGAGTGGGGAGGCGATTTTGAACGCCGCAGTCGTTTTGGGGTAGAAATCGCGAAGCGGGTAAAAGAAGCGGTTGGCAAAGAATATCCGGTGATTTTCCGGATGTCAGGACTAGATCTGATTCCAGAGAGCACAACGATGGAAGAAACACAAGCATTTGCCAAAATGCTTCAACAAGCCGGGGTAGATGCGCTCAATATCGGCATCGGCTGGCATGAGTCACAGGTGCCAACAATCTATATGACGGTACCACGGGGCTCATTTGTCTGGGTAGCACAACAGATTAAAGCGGTTGTATCGATTCCTGTCGTGGTCAGCAACCGGATCAACGACGTTCGTCTGGCAGAAGAGATCCTCCGCACGCATTCCGTCGATATGGTCTCCATGGCTCGTCCGTTCCTAGCTGACCCATACATCGTGAAAAAGAGTGAAGCTGGTAAATTCGACGACGTAAACACCTGTATTGCTTGTAACCAGGCTTGTCTGGATCACGTGTTTTCTGGATTGCCAGCATCCTGTCTCGTCAATCCGGTCGCTGGAAGAGAGCTTGAATTACCTTTGGCTCCTGCAGATGTGAAGAAAACAGTAGCAGTAGTTGGCGCAGGCCCTGCTGGTCTGGAAGCGGCTCGTGTATTAGCCGAACGTGGACATCAGGTTGTACTGTTTGATAAATCTCCGGAAATCGGTGGCCAGCTCCTATATGCCAAACAGGTGCCAGGCAAAACAGAGTTCAATGAGACACTTCGTTATTATCGTGTTCAGTTGCATAAGCTTGGTGTTGATATTCGCCTCGGTCAGGAGGTTGCAGCAGAAGAGTTGCTTGCCGAGGGATTTGAGGAAGTGGTGTTGTCTACTGGTGTTTCCCCTCGACAATTAGACTTGCCTGGAGCAGACCTGCCGCATGTTGTTTCGTACACAGACGTGTTTGAAGGGAAAGCAAAAGTGGGCCGAAGAGTTGTCATCATCGGTGCGGGCGGAATTGCTTGCGACCTTTCCCATTTGCTGTTGAACAGTGGAGGTATTCGGGAAGAAGCGACGCAGTACCTGGTTGGCTACCGAATTTTGGATCCGAAAAACGTACATCGCTATTCATTGAGCGGGCGAAAAATCACCATGCTTCGCCGAGGCAAGCATGTGGGCACTGGCTTGGGAAAAACCACGCGCTGGGCAACGATCGCAACCCTGAAACACCATGGTGTAGAGATGATTACCCAAATTGATTACAAGGAAATTACGCCAGAGGGTGTGACAATTATTCGCAACGGAGAAGAGGAATTCATCTCTGCTGATACGGTGATTATCGCTGCTGGCGCCAATTCAAATACTCAATTAAGTGAAGAATTACAGGACAAAGTGCGCTATCATATAATAGGTGGCGCCAAAACAGCAGGAGAATTGGATGCGAAACGGGCCATCTATGAAGGAACCATTATCGGTCGTCAAATCTAATGCCACGCTTTTCGTCCAGTCAGGTTGAACAACTTCAGGCAGGCGGATTGCTTCGTGGTAAGGTGCCTGGAGGTTGGCTGGAATGAAAAAGTGGAAAATCATGATCAGTGGCTTTGGTTCTGTAGGATATCATGTTGCTGGGTTCCTCGAAGCAAGACGTGAACACTATCGTCAAAAGTACGGGGCAGATGTCCAATTGGTTGCCGTCTGCAAATCACGTTCTGGCATATATGATCCCGAAGGACTGACACTCACTGAGATAGAGGAATTTCGAAACGGTACAGTAACAGACAAGGAATCAGCAGAATATACGGGAGCCGGTTTTGTTGCACAGGCGGGGATCGATGTATTGATTGAGGCAGGGCCAACCAACTTCGAGCATGGAGAACCTGGCATGTCGTATCTTCGCAGTGCGCTGCAAAAGCATATCCATGCGATCGCCATATCCAAAGGAGCCTTGGTGCTCGACTACCAAGGCCTCTCTACACTTGCCAAGCAGCATCATGTGATGCTAAAAATCAGCGGTGCTACCGCCGCCGCCTTACCGACCATCGACCTGCTTGAATATAATTTGGCTGGCTGTGAAGTGAAATCGATGAGCGGAATATTTACTGGTACAACCAACTTCATTTTGACCAAAATGGTAGATGAGCAGTTGAGCTTTGAAGAAGCGGTAGCCCTCGCCCAACAAATGGGAATCGCCGAGCCAAATCCGCAATTTGATATCGACGGCTGGGATACGGCCTGCAAAATGACGATTCTTGCCAATGCCGCTTTCGAAACAGCCGTACAGCTAAAAGATGTCAAGCGAGAGGGGATTGGACCGATCACAAGTGATGAGCTGGCACAATACCGTGAACAGAACGTTGTTCCCAAGTTGATCGGAAGTATTGTGCGGACAGAGCAAGGTGTTACCGTACAGGTGAAAAAGGAATTACTGCCAGTTGATCATCCGCTTGCGCAAGTCAAAGGTACAACCAAGGCAGTTTACGTAGAAACAGATGTGATGGGAGATTTTCTGGTCGTCGGAGGAAAGTCTGATCCACGAGCAGCAGCGGCGGCAGCCTTAAAAGATCTGGAACATATCCTTCAAAAGCATAACTGATCGTCACAGGAAAGATTCTGCCTTTCGGGGCAGGGTCTTTTTTATTATGGGGACAGGCTTACCAATATAATAAAGGTAAAAATGTTCAGAAAATTGCATATTGTCAAGATATGAATGTGACGATATAATGAAATTACAAAGTTCACAATTTCGTAACAAACATTGTGATTCGAAACACAGCAGAGGTGATCCGAATGGGAATGTATGCTCTCGTACTCTTCGTTGTTAATCTCTTGATCGGTGTTGGATTCTGTTCTTACTACGTAAATCGTATCCCAGAAGGAACATTGCCTGCTGAATAACCGTTCAGGGGGCGAAAGTATGGAAGGACTCTTTTATGTTGAATTGGTATTTACTACAACTATCTCACTTTTGACATTGTTCTTGCCTTCGTTAATGGCTAGAACGGATAATCAGAAAGCATAAATCAACTGTTCATCAACGATCATCCATTCAAAAACAGAAGTATCCGATAAGCAGGTACGTGCCGTGTACTTGATCGGATACTTTTTTCTGTGAGTACGAACTCAGCAGTTTCCATTGCTTCCACCCATTCTTTTCTATATACTCATAGTGTCCAACTTGTTTAAGGATCAGAGGAAAATAATGATTTAGAGGATGGATGGAATTCATGAATTGGAAGTTCTTGATTGTGATAACAACAATTCTGATGATTCTCTCGGGATGTGCAACCTCTCCCCAAAACCCTCAAACAGCACCACAGGCCCCAGCAGAGGGGCAAGGTGCGATCTCTGAGGAAGAGATGACTAGGATTGCAACAGAATGGATTACCAAGCAGCAGAAGTTGAACGAGGCGAAGGATGAAGCGGAATTAAAGGAAAAGATAAATGAGCTGTATATTCCGGAAGCCACCGCTGCGCAAAATGTGTTCAAGCTGGCAAAGAAAAGCCTCGGTAACAAGGTAGACGTGAAAATTCTTCGCTTGAAACCAACTGCCCTCGGTGCTGATTCCTTTGAATTCAAAGTGATGTATGAAACAACCTTTACATCACCTGCAGGACAGAGCTTTACCCGGGCAGAAGAGCATTTGTTTGTCTTGCAAAAGGTAGACAACGTGTTTAAATACGCAAGCAACAGATAGATTCAGCCAAAAGAAAAAGAGCAGATTGCCATCACAAGGCATCTGCTCTTTTTTAGTTTAGGGCCCCGCCCGACGACGCTCAGGACGTGCGAGTGTCGACGATGCAACACGGATGTTGCGTTTAGTCGACCGCTAGCGATAGCTTGTGTCGGGTGGGTTTTCTTATTCCCATGCGACAACGACTTTGTTCTTCCCAGTGGTTTTTGCCAGAATCTCAGCATCGTCAGCTTTACGAATCAGTTGGTCAATTGTTGTGGTTTGACAAAGCTCCACTGATGCGACGCCGGCACTGATGGTTACCCGATACGGTCGTCCATTGGAAAACTCTTCTTCAATCTGCTGGCGCAGATCTTCTGCGATTCGCTCTGCGATCAGCCCATCTGTCTTGGGCAGGATGAGCAGAAGTTCTTCTCCGCCGAATCGTCCGGGAATATCCTTCTTGCGCAGAATCGAACGGATCATATCCGATATTTCACGAAGCACTTTATCCCCTTCCTGGTGCCCGAACTCGTTTACTTTGCGGAAGTTGTCAATATCGATCATGATCAGTGACATATCAAGACCGTGCCGAAGTGAAATGTCCAATTCGGTTTGCAACTGTCCAATAAAATATCGGCGTTGGTAGAACCCGGTGAGGTTGTCTATCATCATTTCCATGTAGTGTAGCCCGTTGGAAATATGCGGCTTGATAAAGGACAAGAAGTTCTCCATATGTTGTCGATTCGTTTCTGCCAAATCATTGGCATATACCGTCAATTTGATAAATTCATCACCTTGTTGATACAGGAGATAGTCCAGCTTCGTTTTCGACTGGCGGGATCGCTGGAACAGCATCTTGTCGTTTTTGTCAATCAAGCCAGATGCTGAATAAAAGAAAGTTTCTTTGGAATAGAACAAATTGCATGAAATTGATGTATGTGTAACCGGAAAGTATCGGAACAACGAATTGGATAGCTGCTGGAAGGTGTTAGCCAGCTCCAGCGATTCCGTAACCTGTTCACTTAGCTGGATAATAATTTGCAAATCAAGGGATTGATGCAAAAGCTGTTCTCTCTCTTCCATCAACTTCAGGACGATGGGTTCATTCGTCAAGGAAGACGTCGGATGAATGTATTGAGGTTGTACGACGTTACGTAACTTGGTCGAAAGCTCTTCATACCATTGATTTTTCTCAATCAATTTGTATCCGTTAACGGAGCGTCGCAAGTACAACATCCCTTTTTGCAAGTCACCCTGTCTCATAATCCAGTTGGCATAGGCTCGGTGCAGATCAGGCCAAAAAACATCATAGCTGTATTTCTTGAGATACTCTTCAAAACGTTCCAGCCAGTAGCCTGTCTCATTTGAATTGTGAGCGAGCAAGAGTCCAATCATTTCTCGATAAGACCATCCTGCTTGCAGACGATAGCCGTTTTTGGCAATGCTTTTCCTGAAGAGATCACATGCTTTATCAACGTCACCAAGGCGAGCAGCGTAGAGTCCATCGATGAAGAGAGTGAATTCATTCTCCTGTTCCCACTCATAGGCAAGCGGAAGCTCTTCCCCGCGTCGAAAAGCAGCATAGCGCCTGTAAACTTCCAATACGAACTTGCCAGATGATGTCATTTGCTCACTCGTTAATTTGTTGAAAATTTCATCGAACACATCCCATTGCTCCCATTCGCAAGCATAGAAAAGCTGATGGGTATGGTATTGTTCGTTCAAATCTCTGCGCTGTAACTTGCCAACACGCGAAGCCTGATGCAAATGGTAACGGTAACTGGTCAAATCACCCTGAAAGAGGGTAACTTCCATACCGTTAAGATGGCTGATCTGTTCTTTCCCTGTAAATCCATAGCGGCGGGAGATATCCAGGCATCGATACAGATTCCTTCGACCCAAACGCACATTGCTGTGAAAAATGTAGGAATTGGTCAATTCGATCATCAAATCCTGATGCGGCGTACCTTCCAGTACAGATTCCACTTTGCACAGCAAAGAGGATGCCCACTCTTCTAGTTCAGGGAAGTATTGGAACAACATGATGGTATACATGATGCTGATTTCAGCAAATGATCTTGTAGAAATTTGGTGCCGATTGGGATGAATCTCGTTTACGTACATCTGATGCAGAATCTCGGCTACATCCCGGTGCAAAGGGAGAATGAAGTCAAGATAGATGAACAGATGGGCTGCATGCACTTTATCCACGATGTTTTCTTCGGTTTCCAAATACGACAGGAGTTCATGTTTGACTGAAACTGCATCGAGTTGGTTCGTAAACAGCTTGATCCGCATCAAGATGAACCGATCAAAAGCTTTATTCGTTTTTTTATAGAGGGCGTCAGCCAGTTTCTCTGCTTGATCGTAAGAATTGAGTCGCATGTACAGCAAACAGAGCAGTCGATCCCAGCACAATATTTTCGTCCGATGCAGCCTATGTTGCAACTGACGGATATTTTCAATTAATGCTTTGCGCTGATCCAGTGTCAGCAAATTCCTGATCTGACGATAGTACTTGATCGAGTAATAGTATTCAATTCTCGGCTCATCAGCCAAACCAGCGATTTCAATCAGGACAGGATAGGTGATATATCTGCTTTTCTGTGTAAGCGGAAGTGCTTTCTTGTAGTAAACAACCTGCTCAGATGTAGGCAAATCGTGCAAGACTCGTTTGGCTACATCGAACGGCATGAATACACTCTCATCGGTGTACACCAGGAGTAAGCTTGCTTTTGCCATTCGTTTCAGAAAATAGGTGAGCTGGTTATCATCCAGTCCGTTGCTTATGAAAATCGAACGGGCATTGATCGGCACAGGCATGCAGGCAAAGATTCGCAACAATTCCATATCGGATTCCGGAAGACTTGTAATTTGCTGAGAGATTACCAAGTCGGGGTCAACCTGATCCAATTCTACGAGACAATTGCTTGTGGCTACCCATCCATGGCTCGTCAACTGGACACAATTTCTGCGAATCAATTCCGTGATGAGAGGCGGACATTGGTGAAACTCGATCTGTTTATCTACAAACCATGTAGTTAGCATCTCTAGTAATGACGCATCTGCACGTCCAAAGAGAGATTCCAATAAATCTCGATAAAGTCCCGCTTCTTTTTGTCCAAGGGCAATCTTATAGAAACCAATATCCGGAAATAAACTCGGTGCACTCGCTCCGCTGAAGATCACATGCAAGCCGGAAATCTTTTCATTATACTTTTGCCAAAACAGAAGGAAGACACGTTGGGAGTCAGCATCGATGCGTTCACAGTTTTCGTATATGTAGTACAGGCTCTGCAATTGGAACATGGGCAGCATTTCCGTATAAAAAGAGAAAAGCCAATCAACCAAAGCCAAATCCAGGTCATTTCCTTCTGAATGTCTGCTGATCAGACGCTCAAATTTACGGGACAGTCCACGCAGTTTACTCGATGACTCTGGAATATTCTCATACGCCATCAGCAACGTCCGGTCAATAGCTTCACGCAGGGCTGCAAATGGCAAGGTTTTGCATCGGATATTGAAGAAAAAGTGATCCTCTAACACTTCAATGACGTGGTGCCGCAGTGCATTAATACGTGTAACCTCGTCTTCACAAAGGATTCCGATCATTTGCATACCCTGAGTACGCAAAAAAGAACGCAAAGTTGACTGATTCCTGCAATTGATCGGCGGCGCCATCGGGTGTAGCCAAACGGGGCTTGAGCTGTAATGGGTAATGGGAACGATGTCCTCACCGATCATTTGGCGTAATTCAGTGGTGATTTCTTCCGCAAAAATAAATCGTTCCGGTGTGAGCATCAAGCTGCTGCAAAGCGAATGCAGCACCTGAGGAAGAGATGCTTCCACGCTACGAGGTTCTTTGGGGAAATGTCCCAATACAATCCAGTGTATCATCAGGCCGATGGAGTAAAAGTCGCAGATACGACTAAACTCATGCTTGCGTGAATAGCTGGAAAGAAGAATATAGGGGTAATCTTCCAATAGATTATTCACAAAAGGATACGAAGAGGTATATGGTTGAATGTCTAAAATAATTTTATGACTTTTGGGATGGAAATAAATCATCTCGGGAACCAAGAACCCCATGCAAAATTGATGTTTGTGCAGCTTGGCAAGGGCTTCGGTTAAAGCAATGATAATCCTGATCTTCGAGAACAGATCCAGATCAAGTGTATTGATGGCGGAGAGTGGCAGGAATCCTACCGGTAAGGACGGCAAAGACACATTCAAGTTGCCTTCAACCATACGCCAGTTTGCAGGTTGTCTGAACTCTTCTCCTTGGGCAACCAGTTGCCACGTCTGCAGCCTATGAATGATTTGCCTCTGATGAAAATACTTCCAGGTCCTTTTGGAAAAATCCATCGTCGAACCGATGTTGCGGTGCGTCAAGGTCATGCAATGAGGAGAATTTGTTAGGAGCGTTACTTCTGTTTCCATGACGTCACTCCAGTACGCAATAATTCGTTAATATTGTTAAAAGTAGTTCACATAATTTTATAATAAATTATCAAATCCGAAAAGAAGGTATGATTGTATTATAAATGATTTTGACATGTCAAGATTTTAGATGTTTTGTCGAATCTATTCCTTTTCCCCAAAAATAATTGTTAAATAGAATCACATACATATAATTTTTATACCATGGGAGTAGAAGGGTGGCGTCGCCATGAATGATAACGGAATCCTATTAGGGAAGCGTCATTTTTTATACTGTAAAGACAAGACGGTCAATGTGGAAGGTTGGATATTCTACCTCACGACTAGCTTTAAAGTTATCGCAGGCGGCAATTCTGGACCCGGTGAAACCCTCATAAGTCTTTATAAAGATAATGAAAAAATAGCCCAATTATCGTTGACTCATAAAAAGATTGAGTCAAATCTGACCATCCAAGCTGTTTCAAGTGACATCTTGCTTGAGGTATCGGCAACACTTCGCACGGTAACTCTTACAGAAAAAATGTAGAAAGAAGGCCATCAATCCGCACGTCGGTATTGGTGGTTTTTTTGTAATCAGTCATAATAGAGACGAGTATCTTGTTTAGGAGGCGACAGAATGAATCAATTGACAGTAGGAAATTTTCGCTTGCACTGGTTAGATGGGGGCCTTACGCAGCTTGACGGCGGAGCGATGTTCGGCGTCGTGCCCAAACCTCTTTGGAGCAAACGCTATCCCTCGAATGAACTGAACCAGATTCCATTAAAAGCAGATCCAATCTTGGTCCAAGTAGGAGACAAGCACCTCCTGATCGAGTCAGGGATGGGTAGAAATCGTCTTACGGATAAACAAAAGCGCAACTTCGGACTGGCAGAAGAATCTCGAGTGGAAGAGTCTTTGGCCAAATTAGGCTTATCTCCTGATGACATCGATTACGTATTGATGACACATATGCATTACGATCATGCTAACGGATTGGTATCCAAAGAAGGAGAGCAACTGTTTTCCACCTTTTCGAAAGCCACAATCTATGTTCAGGAACAAGAGTGGGAAGAAATGAGAAATCCAAATATTCGTTCCCGCAATACATACTGGGAAGAAAACTGGCGACCGATTGAACAACAGGTGGTAACCTTTGGAGAAAAATTGACTGTCTTGCCGGGCATCGAGCTGCACCATACAGGCGGACACAGTCAGGGACACTCGATTGTGAAACTGGAGAGTGAGGGGGAGATTCTGCTGCATCTGGCTGATATCCTGCCAACTCATGCTCATCAGAATTCACTTTGGGTCATGGCATATGATGACTATCCGATGGCGTCCATTTTTGCCAAGGAAAAATGGATTAAGGATGGGATTCAGGCAGGGGCATGGTTTAGCTTTTACCATGATGCTGTGTATCGGGCAGTGAAGTGGAATGAGCAAAATGAAATTGTTGAAAAGATGGAGATAAAATAAAGAAATATTATTTTTTCATGAAAAAAGTGTTGATTAACAATTGACGAACCATACTCGGGTCTCTACAATAAGAAAAAATCCGAATGACTGTTATGTTGATATGTTTTGGCAGAACAGTTGGAAGGGGTGGAGAGCTTGGGTAGGGTTCGTGATTTTTTACAAGAGTTTCATCCCATTATTCATTCGCTGTTGGTTGGTACTATTTTCGTTCGAGCAGCCAGTTCGATGAGTATGCCTTTCTTGTTTATTTACCTTTCCAGAACGACAGACATGGATTTAGGTACGATTGGTTTGACAGTCGGTGCTGGTTCGCTTGCGGGTACCGTAGGGGGATTTGTTGGCGGGACACTGTCAGATATGTTCGGTCGAAGGAAGGTGCTTTTGGGAGCGTTGTATGTTTGGACATTTGTGTTTCTTGGTTTCGCATTCGGAAGCGGAACGCTCTTTTTTATCTTTCTGAGTATGCTCGGCGGCCTCTGTCGATCCTTTTACGAGCCGGTTTCACAAGCGTTAATGGCTGATTTGACCACGCCTGAGAAGCGATATCGGGTTTTCGCCCTCCGTTATACAGCGATTAACGTTGGTGTGGCTGTTGGGCCGATTATTGGAGCGATTTTGGCTACGAGAGACGGGGCATTGCCGTTCCTCATGACAGCAATTATTTATACGATTTACGTCATTAGCCTGCAGTATTTGCTTAACCGATTCGGAATTCGTCAAATTGAAGGACAGAAAAAGGAGCAGATCACGTTTGGAGGCGCATGGAATGTCGTGGTAAGCGATGTCGCATTCCGTTTCTTTGTGGTAGGTGGTGCGCTTGGTGCAATCGGCTATTCGCAAATGTCAGGCAGTCTCTCCAAGTTCGTAGAGATGACCGTTCCCAACGGGGTTGCCCTGTTTTCGATTTTAATGAGTGTCAATGCGGTGGTCGTCGTGTTGATGCAGCTGCCTTTGACCAGATGGGGCGAAAAAAGATCCCCGCTGCAGAGCATCCTGGCGGGGAACATTATGTATGTCATTGGCGATGTTGGGTTCGCCTTTGCCGACAACTGGACTTATTTCATCATTGCCATGGTATTCTTTACGTTTGGTGAAATCCTGACGTTTACTGCGTCGGATGTGTTTATTGATCGTCTGGCACCAGCTCACATGAGAGGCACGTACTACGGAGCCAAAAGCTTCAGCAACCTTGGGCACTTCATCGGTCCTTGGATGGGTGGTCTGGTGTTGTCATCCTACGGTGGCACACCGCTGTTTCTTCTGGTTGCAGCGATCTCGATGAGCAGTACCCTGTTCTTTTGGGGTGGCAAGCGGCAATATCAGCGTGTGACAGGGCAAGAGCTGAAAGCGGTTCGTTCCGATCAACCTGCTGTTTAATCAACTATTGCAATGCTTGAATGATTCGATCCGCCATTTTGATATAGCCGTCGCTGTTTGGATGGAAATGGTCGGAATACAGATACTTTTTTTCCTTCGCAAAGAAGAGATCATAGGTAGGAACCACGATTACTTTTTGGTAGCGTGCGGCAATTTGATTGGCCTGATTGTTCCAGGCAAGGACTGGAGTCGTGGTTTCGATTGCAGCCTCCGTATCCCCAAATGGATTGTATAACGAGCTGTAGACAACGGTTGCCTTCGGGTTGAGCTCCCGGATTTCCCGCAGGATAGCGGTGTAATTATCCGCCAGTTTAACAGTTGCTTGCTCTACTTTTTTGCGATCCAGTTCGCGAAGTCCGCCACTCGACTGGAACAAATCGTTTCCGCCGATGGTAAACAGGATGAGATTGGCTTCTTTCAGCAGTTTTTTCACTTGTGCCTGTTGAAGTTGTTCTACCAATCCATCCGATTTCAGTCCGTTAATGCCCAGATTGGTAAGGGTGATCGATTGCTTGTTCGTCTTTTCCAGTGCTTGTCGAACTCTTCCTACATATCCGAGACCCTCCGCATCACCTGTACCTCTAGTCAATGAATCACCGAGAGAGACCACACGCAGTGTATTGGTTTCGGGCAGTGGCGCTGTCTCGACAGGTTGATTCGTTGAAGGAGCAGTTGGTTTTGCGGGAGCAAGAACTTCAGGTTTGAGAGCGAGAGCAAATCCGGTAACCAGTAATAAGAAGGAAGCGAAGGCGACAATGCCAATGCTTCGCCATAACAGATTGCTTGCAGGGGGGCGCATATGAGTGCCTCCTTTTTTCTATTTATATGAGTGCATGGTATAGTGAACCTCTCATCAATAAAATTAATGAGTTTCTCAAATCAACGGGACTCGTAACCTTGTCCCTCCTTGAAGGCTAGTTCCTAGCCTCGTTCATTTCCTACGACACTTTCTGTAAGGCCATTTGCAAGATATTGCGTGTAGCGTTTACATCACGATCATTCACATAGCCACAGGAACAACGATGAAGCCGTTCCGACAATGATTTCTTCACGATTTCTCCACAGTTGGAGCATTGTTGAGATGTGTTGTATGGGTTGACTTGTACAACTTGACGACCAGCACTTTCAGCCTTGTACATCACGAATTGCACAAGTTGACTCCATCCAGCATCAACAATACTTTTGGCAAGGTTGTGGTTTTTCGCCATCCCTTGCACATTCAAATCTTCAACTGCAATCAACTGATAGTGATTGACCAGTTGACGTGAAACTTTGTGTGCATAATCTTTCCGTTGGAGAGCAATACGTTGATGCAATCTCGCCAGATGTTGAACAGCTTTTTGTCTCCGCTTGGAACCTCGTTGTTTTTTTGCTACAGCACGTTGCAAGTCTTTCAGCTTTCGCTCACTCTTTCGCAAATATTGGGGGGAGTCAAAAAAATGTCTTTATTTTCCCTTCGATATTGCGATGTAATCGTATTCGTACAGAACCAATTTTGCTAAGCTTGAGATATCTTCCTTTTACTGCAAAACCACTTTGTGGATAGATAAAAGAGTTATATTGGCTTTGTGGCTTGAATCGTGGAAATCCGACTTTTTCACCATTTTTGACACGCCGAAAGAACGCTTGATACGACTTGTCCAATCGCTCTACAACGTTTTGGAGCACTTGCGAATGTACTTGCTTTAATCCAGGAATATGCTTCCTTCTTTCAGGCAAGGTTGCTTTTTGTTGATGGTACGTTAGCGATTCATTATTTTCTTTGTAGGCATGTATTCGTTCTTCCAGTAGTCGATTGTACAGAAGACGACAACGCTCCAATGTGAAGCGAATATGTTCTTGTTGCTGCTTATTTGGGTACAATCGAAACTTAAGGGTTCGTATCATCACTCGTTCCCTTCTTTTGATTTTCAATATATTTCTTGATAGCTTGTTCAGAAATAGAACCAATGGTTTCGATAAAGAAGCTGTTATTCCAAAGATTTCCTTCCCGCAGTCTTTTCTTGAGTTGTGGGAACTTCAACAACAATTTCCGAGCCGATATGCCCTTTAACATTTTGACGATATACGATGGGGCTACTTTTGGGTGTGCAGAAGCAAATACATGAACATGGTCTTTTTCTTCCACCTCCACCATGACCAGTTCAAACCCTTTATCCTGTGCAATTTCGTGAAACACTTTTTTCAGATAGGCTTCGATTTCTGTTGATAATACAGCATGACGATACTTGACCGACCAAATAATGTGGTAATTGACGTTGTAGACACATGTTCTAGCATGTTTAATGTTTGCTTTTGGCATACATATAGTATAACATATATACGATTGAAAGCCTATTATTCAAGACATATTTCAACTACATGTAGTCTTTAGAGTGAGTTAAAATTCATTGACCTGCTAATCCCATAAAGGGGCATTGAACAAGCTCGCAAATGGGAGCAAGAAAGGTGAGAATGCATGACTGAAGTGGTATTATCCGTTTCTCACTTACAAAAGGTGATTGGAAAACGAAAGATTATTCAGGATATTACTTTTGATGTTTTTGCGGGAGAGGTATTTGGTTTCCTTGGCCCCAACGGAGCAGGGAAGACAACGACCATCCGCATGCTGGTCGGGCTCGCATCCGTTACATCTGGCAAGATCATGATCGGCGAGTACAATCTGCACAAGCAATTTCCCGAGGCGATTCGTCAGGTAGGCTGTATCGTAGAAAATCCCGAGCTGTACAAATTTCTGACTGGCAGAGAAAATCTGGAGATGTTTGCCCGCATGAGCGGTGATGTGACACCAGAGCGGATCCAGGAGGTGATTCGGTTTGTTGATCTCGAGCAGGCGATTGACGATAAGGTGAAAACCTACTCTCTCGGGATGCGACAACGTCTGGGAATTGCTCAGGCGCTATTACATAAACCCAAAGTGCTCATCCTGGATGAACCAACCAATGGGCTTGATCCTGCGGGGATCCGGGAACTCCGTCTATTTATCCGCAAACTTGCCGAGGAGGAAGGGCTTGCGGTATTTATCTCCAGCCACTTACTAAGTGAAATTGAGATGATGTGTGATCGAGTAGCGATTATTAACAAAGGCAAGGTCATTTCGGTCGGATTGGTTCAGGATCTGATGGAACAATTCGCTGATCAGGTAGAATGGGAATTCGATACTGAACAAGTAGAATCAGGAATGAAGACACTGCGGTCACTTCCCTATGTTTCGGAAGTCTGGGTGACAGACAACAAATTAGTGAAATGCCGAATGGATCTTGAACAAATTTCGCAGGCGAATGAAACGTTGGTTCATGCAGGTGTCTCGGTCCGGGGGATTGGCAACAAGACCGTGACATTGGAAGATCTATTTTTGTCATTGACAGGCGGTGGTGACCAGGATGGCAGGTAATATGCAAGCACTTGTGCAGAATGAGACATTGAAAATATTACGTAGACGCCGTTTCCTGGTAGTCGTCTTGATTCTGGCCATATTAATCCCGATTTTCACATATGCGCAGTATAAGTCGGTTCTTACTGTCCAGGAAAGAATGGGCACTACGGATTGGCGGGCAATGCTCCAGCAACGAATCGTCGATATGACGAACCGACTGTCCTCCAGCCGCCTTCCAGAAGAGTGGAGAGAGCTAATCAAAATTAACATACAGCAACAACAGTATTATCTCGATCACGACATCAATCCGGATGCTCCTGGAGGACCAACATTCTCCCGTGCGTTTATGGACCAGGCAGTCTCGCTGTTTTTGCCGATGATGATTGTCGTACTGGCCGTCGATCTTATTTCAGCTGAACACAGTGAGGGTACGATCAAACTGCTTTTAACCCGGCCCGTTCGAAGGTGGAAGATACTGACGAGCAAATATATTACGCTACTTTTATTTACCTCGTTAACTGTACTTTTGGCATTGGTCATGTCATATTTGATCTCAGGTGTTGTGTTTGGATACCGGGGATGGGATATGCCCGTGCTGACCGGGTTTAAAGTAGTTGCAGGCGAATTGGATACCTCATCGGTGTTCATGCTGCCACAGTGGCAGTATCTGCTGATGCAATACGGTTTGGGTTGGTTCGTCTGCATAGTGGTCGGGACGATTTCATTTATGGTGTCGGTACTGATCCGCAGTGCTGCCGCAGGGATGGGTATCATGATGGCAGCGTTGATCAGCGGCTCGATTTTGACCCAGATGGCTTCCTCTTGGGACAGTGCCAAATATCTGTTTATCGTCAACCTGCAACTGACGGACTATCTGGCAGGCTCGTTGCCGCCAATTAAAGGAATGACATTGCCCTTTTCGTTAACAGTCCTGTCTGTTTGGGCCATTGTCGCTCTTGTTGTGTCGTATGCAGTTTTTATCAAAAGAGATGTGACAACCTAAAATTAATAAAAAGGTAAGCACATAGTTCGCTATGCTGCTTACTTTTTTGCATACTTGCCTGCAATTTCGTGACTTATTCAACAGCATAGAAGAAGTTTTGGGAGCCAACCAGTTTGCCATTTTGATAAAACTTTATCGCTCTCGGATCACTTTCTGCCTCAAAAGATATGATTGTATCTCGAGTTTGTTGGGAATTTTGTTGTTCTTCAAAAAATACGTGAATCACACCAGATTTGGAGACCACGCTAATGTTTTGAGGAAGCCTCCAGTTGTGGAAAGCAATTTGATAAACTCTGCCACGGGCGTGAGTATCAATCGTAAAAACATTAACTCCATCTTTTGATTTAACTGATATGATTTTGAACAAGCTTTCGTCGTAGGGGATATATGTATAGGGAACGAGGCGATAGGAGTAATATCCCAAACAGAGTAAAAGCACTAAACCTATCGATATAAAAATGAATACCAGTCGTTTTTTTGACAAGCGTATCTCTCCTTAAAAAGAAAGACGCTTTCCGTTTTGGATGAAAGCGTCTGATTGCGTTGTCAGCTATTTTGTAGTATCTAGGCAGTTACTTTTTCCACGTAATTCCCTTCGCCAAATCAATCAATTGATCCAGACTGCCTCCGTGACCCGAGAGAATCACGTACAACTGTGTGTTATTCTCTGATGTCATGAAGTGGACAGCATGCTCATTCGCTGAACTTGTCGGGTCGAGTTTGTAGGTTACCGCAATGGCCTGGTTTCCGTCTATAGTAAAGAGCTTCCGGTCAGCGAATGTACCAGGAATGGAGAGGGATCTTTCTCCAACTACCGGATTTACTTCAATCGCTACCTGATTGCTGCCGTTGGTATATACGCCAGACAGACCGATGACATGTTTGCTCGTCTGCGACTCGTATCGCAAGGAAAGAGAGTCGAGTCGATACCCATTCGACGATTGGCCGAGAGCTGGAATTGGCAGATCAGATGCTTGTACAGCGGTTTCAATCTCCGTGAACGTTGAAACGGTAACATTTGCTGCTGTATCCGACAAGGACGTGCTCGATAGTGTATTAAACTCACCATCAAGCAAATCAGCAGGAGTGCTGTCAGGTGTTTGCGGCTCATCCGGTGCAATCGTCTGAGGTGACTGATTCGGATCGATCTTCGCACCTTCAGGGTTGAGGGGAGCCAGTGCGAACATCGGAACTTTGGATTCAGGTTCAGTGGTCGTTGCCGGTGGAGCTTTTTTCGCTTGAGCAGAATCTGACGCTGGTGTATTCTGTTGAATCTGTTTGCTGCGTGAACTCATATCTGTTTTTGCTACACTGTTGGATGACAGGGCTTGCGGTTGTTTAAGCAATGGTTGGCTGTTTGCTGGTGCCTCCACAGGTGTTTCGCTTGGTGCTGTCGTGTTTGGTACTGCTGCATTTGTTTCTGGCGGCGCCATGGCAGTACCCATTTCTGGTGAGGCTGCTGGTGCCGTGGTGCTTTCGTTTGGTGCTGGACTCGCATCATTCGATGCAGACTGTTGTGCCGGTAAATTTCGAACAGAAGCCAATGGTGCTGCTTGTTGCTCCAGTTGTTGATTCACTTGAGGCCACGTAATCAGGCCGATAGCAAAGATGGCAGCCGCTGCACCAATCCAAACGGTTGAAGCTGAGAAAAACTTGCGAGGACGGGTAAATGAACGCTTCTCGATCGTCACATCTTGTTGTGCAGCCAAATGAGGTGGCATTACTGCAGTTCTGGCCGTTTCGTAGATCGCCTGCATAATTCGTTCCTCTAGCTGGGGAGAAGGCTGTGGAAACTCTTTCAAGTACGTAACCTCCTCATCGCGTAAACTGTATGCCTCAATCCAGAGAAGGCAATCATCACACGTTTCAATATGGCTTTCGATGTGGGAGTGAGTAGCCTCGTCATTACCCTGTATCCAATTGTCTCTAAATTCCTGGCAGTTCATGGACGAGCCCTCCTTCCGTTCTTTGAAGTATTTTTGCCAATTCTTGACGAGCTCGAAGATAACGGACACGTGCGGTTGATTCCGCCACACCTAGTAGAGAAGCAATTTTATCAAATGGATATTCATGGGTACAACGAAGCACGATCACTTCCTGATAAGAGTCGGAGAGCTGAGAAAAGGCTCTCTCGATTTCACGTCGCTGTTCTTTTCCAAGAAGTGATTCCTGTGGCGATTCATCTCTCGCTTGGGATGGAATGTAAGCTAATTGCTCATCAGAATCGTGAAATTTGCGTCTGCGGATAAAATCAATAGTACGGTTTCTTGCCATGGTGTGGAGCCAGGTGGAGAACTGGCTGTCCCCTCGATAGGAAGAGAGTTTTTCGTAGGCTTTGACGAATACCTCCTGCGTCAAGTCCTCCGCATCCGAATGGTTGTTAACCATTTTATAAATAAAGACGAAGATCATTCGTTGATATCTCTGGATTAAGTCACGGTATGCTTCGAGATCCCCTTGTAAGATCTGCTGGATAATTTCGTTATCCGATTGCATCGATCTTCCGGCCTCCCTTCCCTATAATTGAGACGATTCTTTTTCTGTCTGTGTTTCACGTTTTTTAAAAAAATCTGGTGGAAATTAATGTTCTTCCAAGCTTTCGTATTGATAGCCTTGCTCTATCAGGAACAATTGGCGTTTGGCGGCAAAGTCCTGTTCACAAGTATCTCTGGTGACCAGTGTATAAAATGTTGCTCTGTTGTTGTCCTGCTTCGGACGAAGGATTCTGCCTAATCGCTGGGCCTCCTCTTGTCTTGATCCGAATGTGCCGGAAATTTGGATGGCAACATTGGCATCCGGCAAGTCGATGGCAAAATTGGCTACCTTGGAAACAGCAAGACAGGTGATTTCTTTCTTTTTAAACTGTTGATAAAGTTGGATCCGTTCCTGCTCCTTTACCTTGCCAGTAATCAAAGGAACCTTCAGCTCCCGGGCAACGGTTTCCAATTGATCAATATATTGGCCGATGATGAGCACTTGATCCTTGTCGTGTTTTTCACAAAGCTTTTTTAGAACGTCCAGCTTACGTGGATTTTCTGCGGCAATCCGATATTTTTGTTTCAGTGGAGAGCAGGCGTAAGCTTCCCGCCATTTTGGATCAAATGGCAGACGGATTTCCTTGCACACGGCGTCAGCGATCCACTCTTGCTCCGCTAATTCTTTCCAAGACATATCATAACGCTTCGGACCAACCAATGAGAAGACCTCATCTTCTTTTCCGTCTTCCCGAACGAGTGTGGCAGTCAGCCCGAGCCGACGTTTGGCCTGGATATTGGCTGTCATGCGGAAAACAGGAGCCGGTAGCAGATGGACTTCATCATAAATCAGTAGTCCCCAGTCTCGTTGATGGAATAGCTGCATATGGGGAAAATCATCATCTGATTTGCGACGATAGGTCAACATCTGATAAGTAGTAACCGTTATCGGCTTTACGTCTTTTTGTTCACCCGTATACTCACCGATAGATTCAGGCCCCAGATCGGTTTTATCCAGCAACTCATCAATCCACTGGCGGACAGATGCTGTATTGGTAGTCAGAATCAATGTAGCAGACTGCACTTCACATATGGTACTGATGCCAATGATGGTTTTACCTGCCCCACAGGGCAAGACAAGTACGCCATTTCCTCCATATGCGGAACCTTCAGCGTAGAAGGCATGTACGGCGTCTTTCTGATAGTCCCGAATCTGGAGTGGCTTGCCCTGTGTCGTTGTCGAACGAAGGGCAAGCGGCAACGATTCCCCCTCGGAATATCCAGCAATATCCTGAACGGGGTATCCTAATCTCATGCATTCATGTTTGATTATACCTCTTGAGTAAGGTACAATGCTCATTTCATGTGCGGAAATTTGTTCCGAAATGTATGGTTGTAGCGAACGGTAGCTCATGATTTCGGCAAGTACCTCTGCATCTTCGCTAGTGAGAACATAGGACTCTCCTTTGCGTTCCAAGCGGATCAGTCCATAACGAGTAAAGGTATCATTGATTTCTTTCACAAGGACAGGTGGAATCCCGAATTTGCTGTATTCCATGAGAGAATCAATTACCTGATCTTTTGAGAAACCACTTGCTGCTGCATTCCATAGCGACAGGGGTGTTATCCGATATGTATGAATATACTCCGGGCTTTTAATCAACTCAGCGAATCCGATCAATGCTTTTCTTGCATCAGCAAACAAAGGATTCTGCACCTCGAGTAGGATGGTCCTGTCACTTTGAACAATCAAAGGTAGATGTGGATGGTAAGACATAGGAAAACACCTCGTACAACCTGCTTTGCCCCATGGTATCATAGAATGTAGTGGAAAATAAAATTTTGGCGAAAAATGCTAGTCTAAAAATTAATATACTATTTACAAAATTCAGAATACTAGTTATAATAAAAACACGGCGGTAACCTAAACGCTAATTACTCAAGAAAGGGAGCGAATGTATTATTCTTTGTAGGGAAATCAACTTATCGGATTAACGCAACAGGGAGTGATGCTATCAAGTCAAACCTACAGATACATTTGGGTCTCGGATGAAAGGAAGTTTCTCGTAAAGTGAATAGTGAATCACATTAGCCCTGTACGGTCTTGATAAAGAGCGGACAGGGCTACAATATTTCTCGGGATTACGGGAAAGAATAGAAGAAAAAGAAAAGGCGAAAGGAGGTAGCAGATGACAATTGAGTCTCTACCGAGCATCCTTTTCAAGCTTTTTTTGGTTCTTTTATTAGTCCTGCTTAACGGTTTCTTTGTAGCGACCGAGTTTGCGGTCGTTAAAGTACGAGAGTCTCGCATTACACAGCTTGTATCAGAAGGGAACCGCAAAGCAAGACATGTGGAGCAGTTAATCCGCAATCTTGATGCGTATTTGTCTGCATGTCAGTTGGGGATCACCCTTGCTTCTCTCGGTTTAGGGTGGTTGGGGGAACCAGCAGTAGCGCACCTGCTGCAGCCCATTTTTGCGTATTTCGGAATGGGCGATTCCTGGAGTCAAACCATTTCATTTGTGATCGGGTTTTCGATTATTACCTTTTTGCATATTGTCCTGGGTGAATTGGCCCCGAAATCTTTGGCAATCCAGCGGTCCGAAGAGGTTTCAATTCAGGTAGCCAAGCCTATCGACTTTTTTTATAGAGTCATGTACCCCTTCATCACCTTTTTGAACTGGGCAGCGAGCAAAATTCTCCAGCTCTTTGGGCTGTCAGCCATATCCGAACATCAGGCGGCACATACAGAAGAAGAAATTCGAATTTTGGTAAATGAGAGTCATAAAAGTGGACTCATCGACCAGACGGAGTTGATGCTCGTTGACAACATCTTCGACTTCTCCGAGACGATGGCAAGGGAGATCATGGTACCCCGCACAGACATGATCGTAATTAATGTTCGTGATTCTTTCGAGGATAGTATTGACCTTGTGCGCCATGGACGATATACCCGCTATCCTGTCGTTGATGGAGACAAGGATCATGTGGTGGGCAGTTTACATATCAAAGATTTGCTGAATTATGATCTGATGAAGGTTCAGCCCAAAATTGAAGAGTTGATTCGTCCGATTCTCACAGTACCTGAAACCATTTCGATCAGCCGGTTGCTTGGCATGATGCAAAAGCAACGACATCAGTTAGCCATCCTCATTGACGAATACGGTGGTACTGCTGGGCTGGTAACGGTAGAGGACATTCTGGAGGAAATCGTAGGAGATATCCAGGATGAATTTGATGATGAAAGGCCTGAGATTGAGCAAAAGGATGATGTATACTCCTTTGATGGCAGAATGCTGTTGGAAGAGGTGAATGATTATCTTGGTCTTTCATTGGATGACAGTGAAGTGGATACATTGGCAGGGTGGATTTACATGCAAATTAATCACCCGCCAAAAGTAGGCGATACTGTCCGGGCCGAGGGCTATGAATTCCGTGTGAGCGAAGTGGACCATTATCGGATCAATCGAATTTCAGTAAAAAAGCAACAGGTCCAGTCAAGCTAGCAACGCCCCTTTCTTTTTGATGCAGAAAGGGGAGTTTTTCTCTTTCACCTGATTGACACAAAAAAATGCAACCGCTTTCGTTAATCATCGTATAATAGTATAAATTCAGAATCATGGGAGTTTGAAAGGAGAGTAGTCGTGCCACTCAGTAACGAGAAGGACAAGCACATTTTTTTCACCTCTATACGACTGATGATTTGTGTCGGACATGCAGACGGGTACATTAGTCAAAAAGAGATTAGCAGAATATATCAAATGGTTGAAAAAGAGCATTTTACTTTACGAGAACGACAAATTCTCACAAGTGATATAGATGAACCAAAACAGCCCGAGAGTATTGTGGAGGATCTGGGCTTTCTTTCCAAATTGGAAAAATTAACGCTCTTACGGCAACTTTATCATATGGCGATTGCGGACAGAAACCTGACGGAATCAGAGCGAGATCAGATTCAACATATTGCTAATTTGTTGAAAATTGAACCAGAGAAACTTCAGCAAGTAGAAGAATGGATCATGGAAGGGGTTTCCTGGAGGGAACGCTGGAAACAAATTGTGGCAGAATAGGCTGATACCCTATCGCCTTTGCCCGCTCAGAACATACCATGTGAACAGAGAATAATCGCTCTGGAGGTATGTGCGTGCATAAGATTGTTACTTTCACTAAATCCAAAGGGTATGACCATTGTTTGGAATGTTTGCAAAAGCATGAAGCCATAAAGGCGGCGACGAAGAATTTATCCTCTGTCCGCTCATTTGTAGTTGCTGAATCCGAGTTGAAGGCGTTGCAAAAGCTTCTGGGCAAAACCAGGTTCCGGGTTTCCAATGAAGTGAAGGTGCGCTTGCACATGGCGGATGAAGTTCCATGGGGTGTAAAGCAGATTGGTGCTGAGCGCTACTGGAAAACGACCAAGGGACAAGGAATCAAGGTTGCGGTGATTGATACGGGCATTTCCCGAAAGCATCCTGATTTATCTGGACAGGTCAAAAAAAGAGTAAGCTTCGTTTCTGGTAAGGAATTGGGAGGACATGGAACACATGTAGCGGGAACTATTGCTGCTGTCGCCAACAACAGCGGAATCGTGGGAGTAGCACCGAAAGTAGAGCTATACGATATACGTGCTTTCGGTTCGGATGGAACGGCTAATATCAGCGACATCGTTCAGGGGATCAACTGGGCAATCGAAAATAAAATGGACGTTATTAATATGAGTTTTGGCACGACAGAAGATAACTTTGCGCTACGCAATGCCATTCGCCAGGCATCCGATGCGGGGATCATTCTCGTCGCATCCGCGGGAAATAATGGTGGATCACTAGAATTTCCTGCTGCGTACAGAGGGGTGATCTCGGTAGGGGCATCTGATAAGGATGGAAAGCTGGCAGAATTTAGTTCTCGAGGCAGGGGGCTGGATACAGTCGCACCCGGTGTCAAAATCAAGTCAACCTGGCTGAAAAATGGCTATAAAGAGCTGGATGGAACATCGATGGCTGCCGCTCATGTGTCTGGACTGCAAGCTTTGCAATTGGCAGAGAAGCGTTCGAGGCAAAAAAAGAAGTAACAAGCAGACGGGAAGCGTTATTCTCATATGGAGAGGATAACGCTTTTTGCATTTCTGCTGATTGATCAACTGTCCGATTTCGCATCCCTTTCGATATTTGTTACAATAAGGAGAATGAAGAAAAGACTTCGTCCCTTTCCCCCTCTCATCGGGGGGCTGAAACGTCGCTCTGTGGAAGTTCGCAAAGAAGATCGTACAGTCCGCTCTTTCTCTGCGAAAGGGAATCGCCAAACGCTTTGCGCCCCTAAAGGGGTTGGATGTCGATTCTTGTTCCTTTCTCCGTTCTTCCACCTCTCATCGGGTGGCTGAAACGTCGCTCGGTATCACTTCCAAGGAGACTGCAATGGACGAAATCTTTTCTAAGTGGGCTCACGCATAAGGTAAGTTTAATTGCTTTAATTTGTTAAGGCATTTAAACTTTACGATTTAAGAATAAAGGGAGGTACGAAAGATGTTGCGAATATTGGTTACGAATGACGACGGAATTCATGCGCTGGGCATACACCGCCTGGTTGAGGCTCTTCTGTCGTTTCCTCATATAGACATTACTGTGGTTGCTCCGTCTCAGGAGCAAAGCGGAGTAGGGCACGGCATCACTTATCGTGAAGCACTCTCACCCATTACGAACGAGTTCCATGGACTCCCTGTGAACGCTTGGAAGGTGAATGGAACACCGGCTGACTGTGTGAAAGCAGCCTATCATCTGTTGCAGCAGGAGGGAAAGAAGTACGATATCGTTTTCTCCGGGGTAAACGTGGGCAACAACCTCGGTCGAGACGTGTACTACTCAGGAACTTGCAGTGCTGCTAGAGAAGCGGTCATTCTGGGGATTCCTTCTGTAGCGCTATCGTATGACAACTTTTTTCATCAGGATGATTACGGCGATGTCGTTGAATTAATCCAACCTGTTTTGCAAGAATTCCTGAACAAGGCCCAAAAAGGCGAGATGCCTCCGGAAGTATTCTGGAACGTGAATATCCCGCACATCCAGAAAGAAAACGTGAAAGGAATTGCCCCAGCCGTCTTGTCTTTGTATCACTATGAGGACAAATATCATCAGGAACAGGAAGGCTATTGGCTGCGCAGAGAGTACCGTGAAGCAGAAGAGCATCCCGAGAACGAGGATTACCGTCTGCTCAAAAGCGGCTATATCACGATTACACCAATCCACATTGATTCAACGGACCGTTCACTATTAGAAGAAATTTCAACATGGTCTGTAAGCAAGAGTTGGGGGAAGAAGGAGCGGTAAACATGAACGGACCCTTTCGTCCAGAAGTAACACCAGATCAGACTATCCTGTCACCTTCAGAAGGAACGATTACGAAGGTTCTAGGCAAAATCTCATTTCCTGATTTGTATGATTTGGTCCACGATCAGGGACTGTCATACTTCCCGCGAATGGATGCACAAGGCAATGTGGAGCTTTTTCTCGTGTTCGACAGTATTGATTCATTCAGTCAATCGACACACGCAGAAGTGTATGTAGAATTCAAAACCTACGAGGAGAAGCTGCTTGCGATTATTTGGACCCTGAACGATCCACGCAATCCCCTAGGCTTTCCGATTCCGTTCCATATACCAACAGAGCGGGACCGCTATTTGGCATTGCGATTGCTGGAACAACAGCAAACCTGGATTCATTATTTGGCCTATGAAACGGACCAGATCGTACATATATACTCCGAAGCGATTCAATTCCCGGAAGATGAAAAGACTGTCATAGAAGAACAAATTCGCCACCTTTATGAGGGGACGAGCCCTAGTGAAGAAGTTGCGTCCCTCCCCGCATCGACGCTTTCTCCATCAGCACTCCTAGAAGAAGGAAAAGCCTATGTGTTTGACTATCAAAAAATGGTGACTGCACAGGGAGAAGAAGAGGCTCAGCTGATGGTCATGCAGGCCGTTCATCAGGCGATAACGGTTATGCACCGGCATTTTACCAGTGAGGTTCGGGAAAGTACCTTTACCATTTGGGTGGCGGAAAAGTTGCCCTATTTGTATTTGTTTGTTACTCCATCATTGGAGGAGTTGTTTGCAAAGCCACAAGACAGTGAGGAAGAGGAAAATCCGTTTACTCGATTCCTGTCGGCCATTCCAGAATTTGTGGAGACAACCGATGGACAGCCATTGCAAGCTGGGGCTTACCCTATCATGCGGTATGAAAAGGGAAAATGGCATCACCTGGAACTGGACGAATCGTTCCAGCAAACATTACTGCAATTGTTTGATCAGCAAATTGACAATCAAGTGAACCCATATCAATAACAGTGATAAAAACGGGAAGTATGTAGCATAAATTCAATTAGGCGAAAATATGGTAAAAGTAGTCAAATTTCAACAAAGGAAACGACAGACAGAGGTAGCGAATAGGAAAGAACAGGAAATTAGCAGACGAGGTGAAAAGGTATGTACGCTGTTCAACCCTATTTGTTCCAAACCATATCCAGCCATTCCCGTGATTTTCAGCAAGAAGTTGAACAACTGGCTGCACTACATTCACTTAAGGTAGATGGTGGATTTCCCGCATTAGAATTGCAAATGACCCCCTTCTTTCAAGCCATTCTGGAGTATACGCTCATGAGTGAAAACGGGGTAATTGCCATTAGAGGAAAACTGCAATTCGAAGATCCCAGCACATCGATGCTGGAGCCATTCCCGGTTTTCGTACGTTTCTCCATGGGATCCTATCCTGATATGGATGGAGCATATGTGAAAAGCCGGATCGAAGAGTACTTTGGTCGTGACGTTGACCTGCAATGGTATCTGGATCCTTCGCTGCAAGACGGTCATGTAGAGTTATCTCTTCAATTTCTGTACACTCCTTCGTCAGGGACATTACTGGAATATGCCCGCTACATCATGGGAATTCTAACAGGGCGGGTATTGGCAGCATAAGTGTAGATGATGGTATGAATGCTCTCCTGCGGGGGAGCTATTTTTTTGAGTGGGAGAGGGTAACGATGCGTCTTTTCGTTGCATTTGATATTCCAGATAACGTTGTAACCGTCCTGAGTCAGGCTCAAAAACAGTTGCGGCAAGAAATTCAGGCAGACCGTTGGCAACCCATGCATAACCTGCATTTGACACTTCACTTTCTGGGAGAGGTAAATGAAAGCCTGCTTCCCAGCATCTGTGAAGACATGAATATTGTCAGCTCCATTATCCAACCCTTTACATTGGTGCTAGGGAGCTTTGGTGCCTTTCCATCGATTGAGCGCCCACGTGTGCTGTGGGTCGGTCTGGAAGGGAATCGGAAAGCGTTGGTTCAAACACACCAGCTTCTTGGTAAAAGATTTGACTTGCATCCGGGATTGTCATATGACTCAAGGGAATATAAACCACATATTACACTGGCAAGAAGTCCCCGGTTTTCACAGGGTGTCATGCCGGTTCAAGAGTGGAACGAGAAGTTCCTGCCAGAGACGCCTGTTCGCTGGCAAGTGAGTCAAATTAATTTGTATCGGTCTGAATTGCGTCCAGAAGGGGCCGTACATACCATTATCCACACGGCTGAACTTGCCCAAAAAATCTTGTCGTAATATCGAGAGAAGAATTTATGAAAAATGGTGTAGTACAACGTCAAAAATTCAAACGTCTTGAATAAACTGGAAAGTAAGCAGGTTTAACAAAGTAAGACAATGGGTAATAGTGATATACATCACTTTGTAAGAAAGCGGTGGGAACCCATGAGTGAGTTTACTACCGGAGTATTATACCCGCGAAAATACGAGCCCAAATTACTCCTTCAATTAAGTAGATTCAACCAACCTTATTTTCACAAGAATATCAATGAAGAGTGGAATGCGATCTTTCCACAGGACGAATGGCTTGAGACAGCAGAGACATTGCAGTTTCTTCTGCGATTGTCCAATTGTCATATTCCCCTTCTTTGGTTTCATGATTCAGAAGATACCGGTTGGGGTTTTCGGCTTTTTGATGGCGGGGTGGAGGTATCGTCTGCTACCATAAGCTACGAACTGGATATTGAAATGGCTGAGTCTGTCATGACCAAACGCTACCCATCCATCGACCTCTCAGAAGAAGTCATCATGGATGATCAACTGAGAATGGAGTACGATGAAGTGCTCTATCAGGTTGTTCATTCGGAAAGCTTCAAGCAAGAAGTGAAAAAAGGAATTGCCCGTTTTCGCCCACAATACTTTTCTCGCTTTTTGACGCACAAGCAAGTTCAACAATTATGTTCTCTATTCGATGTCAACACGCTAACCGAATTTGACGATGACCTGGGAAGCTCTCTCATGTATGATTCTGTTGACTTGTTTAAAGAAATACTGGGAATTGAAGAAATGATATGGGTGAATTTTTCATATCTGGCTAGTGGAGGCAGAGAGTAGTCAAATATGAATTAAAGGGATAGACCACACGATTGTGGCGCTATCCCTTTTTTTAGAGTTTTACGCCCCGCAAGACGATGCCGAAGATGTGCGAGTGTCGACGATGCTACACGGATGTAGCGTTTAGTCGACCGCCAGCGATAGCTTGTGTTGGGTGGGTTTTTTAGATTGGAAAAGGAAGAATTCCCAGAGAAACAAAAACGACAAGAGTGAGACTCACGCCAAAGCTCACAAATACATTGCGGCTTAGATGCATCGCAATCAAACAGATGAGACTGGCAACAAGAAACAGCGGACGAACGACCATCTGATGATTCTCTATAAAAAGCGAGGGGAAAATCAGGCCCGCAAAGATACCGATGGGGATAAAAGATAATCCATTGCGCAAACGTGTTGAGAAAAATCCACTGGGTAGCTGCAAGAAAGCACGTCTGCTGACATAAGTGACAAGCCCCATACCCCCGAATAATAAAAGCGTTTGCCAGACACTCATGCCGTCTCCACCTCACTAGCCATTGGTTTTTCTGAATCTGTCTTTTCTTCTCTGACAGGCAGGTAGTACCCGATGCCAAATGCAACCAATCCTGCGGCGAGCAAGTGAAGTCCACTCGGGAGAACCAGCGCCAGACTGACAGAAACGCCTGCACACAGGATAAAGGTAAAGATACGGGCAACCGAGGTTAACTGGTAATAGGCGAGGGCAAGGAACATCGCTGTGAAACTAAAGCCCAATCCAAGTGCCTCCGGATCAGGTATCCATTGACCTGCAAAGATACCAAGCAAGGTGCCGACATTCCAGGCGAGAAAAAGTGACAAGCCGACAGACAAAATATAAGAAGCTTCACTGGTATGATGGCGAAAACGATTAAGGATAATGGCATATTGCTCATCAGTTAACAAGAACGCAAAAATATTGACCTGAGTCATAGAGAATTTCTGATAATGTGGTGACACAGATAGCCCCATGAGCAGATGGCGGGAATTTAGCAGGAATGTCGCAAGGATGATTGCCCACATGCTTGCGTTTTCACTCAGCATGGAGAGTGCAGTGAACTGTGCTGCGCCTGCATATACTATCGTCGACATCGCTACACTTTGCCATCCTGTTAACCCAGCCTGTAGTGAGAGCATCCCGTAAATCGCTCCGAAAAGAATGATGCTAACCGTAATCGGCAAGGAGTCAACTACGCCTTGACGCCATGCAGGGACTCCCTGATTGTTTTTTTTCATACTAGAATCTCTCCCTTCGACTGGTCAACACTTCTTGGAGTATTTCCATACCCGAATGAATTTGTTCTTTTGCTTCGTGTGTATAACATAATCGGATATAGGGTTGTATGGCCTCTCGTGGCAGGAACATATCGCCACAGGCAAATGATACCCCTCTGATTAGACAATCGTGTAGAACCTCTCTTGCATCGATCTCAGTCGGAAGCGACACCCAATAGTAGAATCCGCCAGACGGCTGTTCATAATAAAGTCCCAGAGGTCGCAAAGCGTGCAAGTATTTCCCCATGGCTGTAGCCTGGTTCCGATACATTTTACGGACACGTTCCAAATGAGAAGTTAAAGCGCCGTCAGCCAGGTAGGCATGAAGGGCGAGCTGTCCAAGTGTGTTGTTGGTAATTGTCAATTCCTTCAACCGCGTCAGTAATGTGGTCAAAGGACGGCTAGCAGCAATCCAGCCAAGGCGCAGGCCCGGAAAAAGCACTTTGGAGAAAGTATTGATGTAAATGACATTTCCGCTCGTATCAAGAGAAGCAAGAGAAGGGGGAGCGGGTTTCGTCAAATGCAGGTGGCGGTACGCTTCATCTTCAATAATGGGAATTCCATACCGCTCACTAAGTGCCAGTAGTCGATGTCTCCGTTCGATAGACAGGGTATAACCCGTCGGATTGTGAAAGGTAGGGATAGTATAAAGAAAGCGTGGGCGATAACGGGCCAACACACCTTCCAGCACATCGATACGCAACCCGTCCTTGTCTACGGGAATCGGGATAATTTTCATACCTAACGATTGAAAGAGCTGAAGTGCTCCGAAATAGGTCGGCATTTCCACCGCAATCGTATCACCTGGTTTGGCGAGCAGGGTGGTAACTAATTGCAAGGCTTCCTGAGAACCGCTTGTGATTACAATTTGCTCAATCGAAGAAACATGGCTGATCCCCATCCAGGAGACGATCCATTCACGCAAAGCCGGATATCCGTTAATCGGCAGGAAGTAATAAGATTCAATTCGCTCGGCTGATCGTTTGAGATAGTCCTGAAAACCAGATTCAAGCAGTGTATGTTTCCCGCCATCGCCATGAGCAAAATTGATCAGACCTTGTTGGGGCACCGCAAGCGAGAGCAAATCAGCCATATAGGAAGGGTAAGGATTTAGTTGTTCATAGTTTAACTGCTGGTGCCAATTGATCCGTCCAAAAGAATGGAGTGGAGTAACTGGTTCCACGTATCGGCCGCTGCCCATCTTTCCAGCAATAAGACCTTCTGCTTCCAACTCGCTATACGCTTTTACAACAGTATTACGGCTTACCTGAAGTTCCTCAGCCATCCTGCGTTCTGGTGGTAAAGATGAGCCAATTGGGCGTTCTCCGCTCAAGATTTGGTAGCGTAATTGGTGATATACATCCTGATAGATGGCTTTACGCCCCATAATCTCACTCCTTTTTTAGCTGAACTATGAAATTCACTATAAGGCGTTTTAGGTGAAAATAAAAGAGCCAATTCCGTTAATGAAAAAATCCAAGGAGCACATACAAATTTGCAAAAAGAGAACTTGTGTTCTATAATGGGAAAAATAGTAAAAAAGAGCAAAATGGAAGGGGATCACGCAGGAATGGAGCAAATGATGGAGCCAAGATACATTGTACAAGAAGAGTGTAAGGTGATTGGCATAGCAACCTATACATCCAACGCAGCAGAAGCGGGTGGGAATGGAAAAATTCCCGGGCTGTGGATGGAATTTTATCAGAAGCAGACAAGTAGAAAAATTCCCAATCAAGTAACAGACAGTCCTACCATCGGATTATATACCGATTATGAAAACGGAGTAGCTGGAACCTATCTCATGCTGGTTGGTTTGAAAGTACATACGATGGAAGAGATACCAGATGGGCTTGTGGGGAAAACCATTCCTGCTGGTCAATATGCGGTGTTTACGACGAGGCGAGGGCCGGTTTCCGAAGTAGTACCTGAGGGATGGGCATTTATTTGGGACTGGTTTTCCCACAATGATAAAAAGCGAACGTTTACTGGAGATTATGAGTTGTACGATACAAGAGCAAGCAATCCTGGTGATGCGGTTGTCGAGATCTATATTGCGGTCGAGTAATGGAACAAAGTAAAAATAAACAAAAAAAGTAAAGCGGCATTTCTCCGCATTACTTTGGTGTGCGTGGTATAGTGATAAGATTATAGATAATCATCCAATGAAAGCCCCATCTCGACTGCAAATTCAAAATCCTCAATATCGTAGAACTGGACAGAGACTTCATGTTCTAAGAGTCGTTCCTGCCACTCCACCTGATCAGTCAGGATCGGGGCATGAAGCCGCATGGCAGTGAGGATAAGCTGGGTCTCGATTGGATCAAATAGCTCACCCCATGAGGCAGAGTCTGTGGACTTTATGATCGTAAGATGTACTTCTTCGGAGAAAGGAAAGGTGACAGTTGACCAAGGTGCGATCAGTGACTTTTCCATTTTTTTGCGCTTGAACGGGTCGTCAAAAAATTGAATCATATCCCGTATGACGCTGCGTACATGCTGATCATCTTCCAGGTCGGGCATGATCGGCTCGGTAGTTTGTTCAATTTCCTCAAGTTCGTAAATGGTGGAAGCAGGAATAATATACTCGATTGGTTTCGCTGGGGATAATAACTCACCATAAATGGCCAGCATGACAGCTTCCAGCACAAATTTCTTTCTCACTGTATAACCCCCCCTCGCTATATCATACTTAAATCAATCATTGACAACAACCCCGACCGAGGATTACGATATAAGTAATAAGGAATATATTTTTTCTTTTTTTAACAAAGGGGAGTAGCTTTTACAGCAAAGTCGTCAATACAGGACTAACCATCCTCGGCTTTGTTGGCAACAGTACTGTTGTTAGCAAGACCTTTGCCTATGGGTTGACGTAGGTGAGGTCTTTTTTTATTGACCTTTACCTGCTGACACAAAGAATTTTGATACCCGAATAGCAGGGGGAGGGATTTATGATGTTTGAAATGGAATTTATTTCAGCACTATTACTAATTGTTGCCATTGATATTGTTCTCGGTGGAGACAATGCTTTGGTCATTGCGATGGCAAGTCGCAGACTACCACAGGAACAGAAGAAAAAGGCCATAATCTGGGGAACAGCGATGGCCATCCTGGTTCGCATTGCGGCAACGGTAGCGGCGGCCATTCTTTTGCAAATCCAGTATTTATTCCTAATAGGTGGACTTGTGTTAATATGGATCTCCTACAAGTTGCTCGTCGATGAAGAAGGTGGCCACGAGATTTCTGCTGGCAATAACCTGTTGCAGGCAATCAAGACAATCGTATTGGCTGACGTCATGATGGGACTTGATAACGTATTAGCCATCGCTGGTGCAGCACACGGGGATCTTCTATTGATTGTCATCGGCTTGTTAATCAGTGTGCCGATAATGATCTGGGGAAGTAACCTGATATTGAAGTTTATGGAACGGTACAAGTGGATCATCTATGCTGGTTCTGGTATTCTCGCCTGGACAGCAGCCAAGATGATTACCCACGAAAAAGCAATTGATCACCTCTTTACTTCGCCATGGGTTCAATACGGATTTAAATTCGCTATTGTAGCGTTGGTAGTTGGAATTGGCTATAAAGTGAGAGTAAAAATCCAAGAGCGTAACCGAGAAAGAGAGCAGGAGCTTGAAGATAAGAACGTGGAATCGGATGAGATTGCTGTTGGATAACAAATCAATATTTCAAACATAGAAAAGACTCGGGATCGTCCGAGTCTTTTCTTTTTTATGTCATTTAGTTGGAGGGGTCAAATGTTCGGTTGCTAATCAGCCGCGATATTGTTGGTGTTGGAACGGCTGAACCAGCGGAAAGGATTCAAAGACCAGCGGGAATTGTTGCGGTCAGAGCGATTTTTGCGACGTGTCAGACGCTGATGCATGAGATCCATTTCGAATGTTACACGGCGCATTTCCAAGCGGAGGGACTCTTGCTTTTCTTCCACATCGGCAAGCTTTTGCAAAATCGCTGTTTGCATTTGCTGCACCGAAGCGAGATTGGCAAGCTCTTGTTGGAAATGAAACAAGGTTTCGTTTACCGTTACTTCAATATCCCGGAAAGACGATTGCAGATGGAGAGTTTCAGGGGTGACAAGTGCTGTTTCACTTGTTGCTGTTCCCGCTGCCTCGTCAGAAAAAATCATGCTTTCTGTCAACAACCCTTCTGCAAACAGTTGTTGTTGAATATCTCGCAAGGACGAATTTCCCGCATCTTTTCGGACTTTGACTTCCTTTAACAAGTGAAAGCCGAGCTCGCTAATCAGGTAATGACCCTGTGGATTCTTCTGCTTGTCCGTTATGGGAACAAACAGATCCAACCAATTGCGTAACGTGCGAACATGTACATTCAATCGATCAGCTACTTCCTTTGAAGCCATCCAAACCTGTACTTCCAGACTCATTGCTTATCACTCCTTATCGCCTAGTCCACCTTATAATTAGCCCCATTATAGCACCAATTTTTCCGGGTAATAGATAATCGACAAAGGTTCTAAAAACTAGTGTATTTTCGTCAGATATATGCGAGCTTGTCATTTTGTGGCGGGTTCTTGCGTACGGAAAAACGTAATCTGCCGCAGTTCTTCCTCGTACAGCAACCACTCTGGTTCTTTTGAATCAATTGCCCCTACGTTTACTGCCCAGTACTTTGCCGCATCCAATAAAATGGGAGAGCCGTATTCGAATGGATTTTTCTCCGGGAACCACTTTTTACCTGCCCAACGCAACTGAAAAAGGCCACTTTCATGCGTATGGCCGTAAAAAAGAATGCGTTTGTTCATTTGACGGGGATAGGGATACCAGTTTTTCTCGTTAAGGAATTGATGACCGTGCTCTAACCGGGCAAAAGGTAATTCAATTACAGAGGGGAGGGTGAGCAAATAGCGCATGTCCTGATCAACCTGATGGAGCGGGATGAGGCTTCTGATTCGTTCCTCCTGGTTTCCGCTGATGCATGAGATGTGACGAAGTCGTTTAACCAGCTTCGGGTCACTGTCAAGCACCTGATCGACGAAGGCAAATTGAAAAGAATGCAGATTAGCCTTGCTGATTTTACACTCTACCATATCGCCGAGGCAGTAAATATGGTCGGGTTGATGAGCTGCAATTTGCTCAAGGACTTGTTTCAACTGTTTGCGCTTACCGTGCACGTCACTAATTAATGCGATTTTCATCGGTCCATTCCCCCTCTGGATAGATGTGGGTCTTTATGGCATGTATTTTATCACCAGTGGTTGCCTTTAGGAAACCTTTTACATAAACAGGGTGGTTGGCAAATAGAATTGGGATATAGGAAGGGATGTCCCGAACGTCCTCATTGTTGAACAGGATCTTAAAAGAGAAAGTAGGCGAAAAAGTTGTCGCTTTCAATGCCAGTTCTTCTCGCTGCCGCTTCACTTGCAAGTGTGCTTGGCGGATCGATGTTGTTTTTTCGAAAAACATGGACCGAACAGTCATTGATCTCCATGGTTAGTGTCGGGGGCGGGCTGTTGTTAGCTTTAACCATCCTCGATATGTTGCCGCATAGCATGGGGAGTACACATCAGTCATACATGCCATTTGTCTTAATTGGTTTTTGCTTTCTGTTTGTACTGGAGACTTTGTCCAAACAAGACGAGCAAATCGGTGTCTCCAGTATGATTGGTATTACTCTTGCTTTCTTTTTGCACGCATTTATGGAAGGAATATCGATGATGGCCAGTTTTCAGGTAGATACTCAGGTTGGTCTCTCGGTGGTTATCGCCTTGATCCTGCATAAAATTCCTGATGGGGTGACCCTTGCGTCTATTCTCTATCTGGCTACAGAAAAGCGGATGATGGCCTTTTTCGGGGCGGTCATGCTTGGCGTGATGACGCTGCTTGGTGCGTGGGCGATGACGATTGTCGAAAGGTTTTTCGCAGGTGCTGGGACCAATGTCATATTTGCCGTTGCGACAGGGGTATTCTTGTATGTATCAGCGAGCCATATGGTTCCTTACATTCAGCGAAGAGGAAACAAAAAAGCGAGTCTGTATTTTTTCTCTGCAGCCCTTGCCTATCTGTTCGTGATGTTTTTCTTTCGAGGAGCAATTCATTCCCATGTATAGAAACAACCATTTTCCTCCACGCTAACATACAGAATCTGTTCAGTCAGGAATTCAGGAATGCAGGGAGGAAAGATAAATGACCAATCAGCATTTTTCTAATCGGGAAGAAAATCTGTTACAAGCAAACAATCAGCAGGCCGTACATATGCAAGCAGAACTTCCAACACTAGGAACGGCGCTGAATCCGGTTGAATCGGAATGGGCAATGAATCCGCAAGCAGCTGCTATGCCTGCTGACCAGACAGCCATTGCGATGGATCAAGGAGAATAAAAGAGAGGCAAAATATCTTCCCTTCCAAAAATCGACTAGTTTTGCTCTCGAAACCAACAAGAGAATCGTATATAATGGCAAAGAATACGTTTCGGAAGGGAAGGAGCTTTTACATAATGAATACATTATTACAAGGTAAGAACATAGTTGTTATGGGTGTTGCCAACCACCGCAGCATCGCTTGGGGAATTGCTCAATCCTTGTCCAAAGCAGGTGCTAATCTGATCTTCACGTATCAGGGAGAACGTCTGCGTGAGAACGTTGCTGAACTGGCAGCGACTCTTGATCAACCAGAGTCCATTCTGATCTCCTGTGACGTCTCCAAAGATGAAGAAGTAGCACAAGCTTTTGCTGAGATCAAAGAAAAAGTGGGCGTCATTCATGGCTTGGCGCACTGCATCGCATTCGCTAAAACAGATGAACTTGAAGGTGATTATGTCTACACCTCTCGTGAAGGATATGCACTAGCTCAAGATATCAGCGCTTATTCACTCGTAGCAGTCGCACGAGAAGCAAAACCACTCATGACAGAGGGTGGCAGTATTGTTACGTTGACGTATCTTGGCGGCGAAAAAGTAATCACCAACTACAACGTGATGGGCGTTGCCAAGGCAGCATTGGATATGTCTGTTCGCTACCTGGCTGCTGACTTGGGCAAAGATGGAATTCGTGTCAATGCGATCTCCGCAGGACCAATTCGTACACTCGCTGCCAAAGGCGTGCGCAATTTCAACGTCCTGATTCGCAACATCGAAGAGAAAGCACCACTTCGTCGTACAGTAGATACGTCCGATGTTGGCGATACAGCACTCTTCCTGTTCAGTCATCTCTCCCGTGGTATTACTGGTGAGGTGCTGCACGTGGATGCTGGCTACAGTATTTTAGGCTACTAGAACGCTTAAAAAATCACGAACATGCATAAAAGGCTTCCTCTCTTGACAGGCTAAAAAAAACGCCATTTCAAGGAGGAAGCCTTATTTATGTTCTGGCCCTTTGCAACTTCAATGGAAGAGTTAATGATGTTTACTGGCAGAGGATATTATTTGACCCGATCTGGCCATCTGACAGTGGATGGTTCACCAGAAATGGATGACAATGCTACATTGGCAAAGAAGAATGAGAACCCATCTCCTGAATGAAGCGGGAGATCCTGGTTTTGCGACCAAATCGTTCACTGGGGACACCAATATACAAGTTATGACGTGCCCGTGTGATCGCAACATACATGAGACGGCGTTCTTCTTCAAGGCTGGTGTTATTGCCTTGGCGAACCTGTTCAAGCGCATACTCATGAGGAAGTACACCCTCCAGGGCATCGACAACAAACACGGTCTCGAACTCCAAGCCTTTGGCTCTGTGGATACTCATCATCTGCACAGCGTTTGCAGAGGTAGCCAGAGAGTTTGATTTTTTGCGCCATTCCTGTTCCTGCGTGATCATTTTTTGGACGTGCTCGAGAAATGCAGGGATACTTAAATGCCGTTTGGCTGCGATCAGCAATTGGCGCAGATCGTCTATCGCATGGTCCTCGTCGTGGGGATTGCGTTCCTTATTCCGTTTTTTGACGTAATCACGCAGCTTCAAATCCTCATAGATCGCTTCCAATGCTTGTCCAGGGGTACAGCTTCCAATTTGGGAGAGTACCTCTTTTACTTTTTGCAGGTTTTTGCGCTGGTATGGTTTGAGAGAGACCAACCGTGGCAAAGCTTCAAGCAAGGAAACATCATCGAGGATCGCCTGACTTCGCAGTTCATTCAACTGGGACCCGGAGATATACAGGGAAGGAAGCATATCTTTTACTGCCTCTGTATGATCCCAATCAAGACTAAGCTTCAAATAAGCGAGTGCCCAGCGAACCGCCTGTTTTTGATAAAACGAGTCTTCTTCCAGCGTAAATGAAACAGGAATGCGTGCTTCCGACAGACGTTCCCAGATCGGGCGGGTGGATTCATAGGTGCGAAACAGAATTGCAAAGTCGGCGAATGTTGCCCCCTGCGCTAACTGATGCAGGATTTCATCGACGATGCGGGAAGCCTGTTCTTCCTCATCCTCAGGGTGAAACAGAATCGTCTCGCCATCGTCGGGATGGTAAGATTTCAACTCTTTTTTCCAACGTTCACGATTGTTGTTGATCAGCGAATATCCAAGCCCCACAATGGCTGAGCGGGAGCGGTAATTCACTTCCAGTGTAATGGTGCTTGCTGTGGGATAATCCTTGGCAAAATCGAGAATGTAACGTGGGTCGCTGCCTCGAAAGCCATAGATCGACTGGTCATCATCGCCGATTACACACAGGTTGTTTTGCGGGAACGCCAGAAGTTTTACGGTTTCATACTGAATTTTGTTAATGTCCTGGAACTCGTCGATCATCAAATACTTGATACGGCTTTGGTACAGCTTTCGCACATCTTCATGGTCACATAAGAGCTCGTAGCAACCAATCAGCATATCGTCAAAGTCAAACCACTGTTGCTTTTGCTTTGCTTTTTCATAGAGCGGATAGAGGTCCTGTGCTCGTCGCTCTTCATCGGTTGTCACTTGAATGAGTGCAGCTTCGTTGGCGGAGATACTCTCATTTTTCCAACGGCTCACAACCGAAAGTGCTTCCAGCAAATCTGCTTCTGGCAAGGAACCTAAATCAGTATGAACAAGAACGCCAGATTCCCGAAGCAGGCGGCATTTTTGCCAATCTTGCTTTAACAGACGGTCATTGTTCCAGCGCTGGGGATTGTGATGCATCAGCATGCGGTAGAACAAGCTGTGAAATGTACCGGTAATCAATTGATTGGCAACTCGTGGCTCAATGGATGAGGTGAGTCGCTGTTTGATTTCCTCTGCTGCTTTCGTGGTGAACGTAACGACCATGATGGAGCGAGGGTCAATCTGTTTATCATGAATCAGGTGTGCAGTTCTTGCGGTCATGACTTTTGTCTTGCCACTGCCAGCACCAGCAAGGATCAAGAGTGGGCCCTCTACATGATGCACAGCTTCTCGCTGCGAGGGATGCAGGCTGTCACGCTGATGACCATGAACTGATTGAATGGATTGTTTGGGAGCCAAACGCACCCGAAAGCTCTTGGCAGGCGGTGGTGTCGTAGCTGTTGCTGCTGACGAAGACTGGGGAATGGGACGGCTCTTTGGCAGTCGAAATCCTCCAGTGAAATCAGATACTTCTGGTTCTGGTGAATCGGTCTCTTGCAGGGATGTTGTGGCTGCTACTTGTGCAAAGGAATCCTGCTCTGGCTCACAATGAAGTGCTTGATCCGGCAGTTCTGTCCACGTTTCTGCAGGGCATGAGTGATTTTCTGTATGAGTAAAAAAGGGTTCAAAACTGACTCCTGCCACAAGTCTCAGCGGGGCCGCGCAAAGGGGACAACTGAGTTGATTGGTGAAGGCAAGGATACGCCAATGAGGGATGCTGGAGTATGTATCTTGCGTGATCTGTATCATTTTGTTCGTATACCTTGCTATTTTCACGTTTTTTTCACCCCTGCTACGAATAAGGAAGGTGCCCCTCGCCAGGGACACCTTGATCTTTACAATTATTGTGCTTGCATGAGCATACCGTCGTCTTCGTGTGAATTGTCTCTGTTGTCTTCAACTAGCGTGATACCCACACGTGTGATCCGGTGATTATCGAATTCGGTAATGGTAAACAGATAGTTCTCAAATTGTACAGACTGCCCGATTGCCACTTTCTCATTTAATTGACTGTAAAGCCAACCACCAATTGTATCTACGTCATCCGAAGTAATTTCAATCGGTATGTAGTCGTTCAATTCGGAAAGAAGGGTTTTACCGGCAACCGACAATACGTTATTGTTGCTTTCGATTTCAGGGCGTTCATGTTCATCGAATTCATCCTGGATGTCACCAACGATTTCCTCCAGAATGTCTTCCATGGTGAGAAGACCCGCTGTACCCACCGTACTCATCGATAACAATGGCCATTTGCGTCCGGCGTTTTTGCATGAGACGAAGTACGTGGCTAATCTCGGTTGACTCCGGAACGGTCAACATCGGACGGATCAGTCGTTTGATATCGGCATTGCCATTCGTCAAGGCTGTCAGATAAAAATCAGATGCATGGACAAAGCCGATAATGCGGTCTTTATCTTCATGAGCAACTGGAAAACGGGAATGACGAGATTCACGAATAATATCCAGGTTTTCCTGGAAGGAGTTATCATCGTACAGGCAGATCATATCAATTCGTGGAATCATGATTTCCCGGGCCAAACGCTCGGAGAATTCGAAGACATTGTCAACCAATGCCATTTCCGTTTGATCGATATGTCCGCTTCTCGCACTCTCATTGACCAGGATGCGAATTTCTTCTTCGGTGTGAGCTGAATCCTGTTCTGTTACCGGGTCAAGACCAATTCGCTTCAAAAGGAAATTGGCTGTTCCGTTAAGCAACCAGATGGCAGGATAACTGATTTTGTAAAATAACATGAGAGGTGCTGCTACCCACAGTGAAGTGTTTTCTGCTTTTTGGATTGCCAATGATTTAGGGGCCAGTTCACCAAGCACGATATGCAAGAAGGTAATGATCCCGAATGCGATGGCAAAAGATAAAGTTGTTATCAGGGTAGGATGCATTTCAAAGTTGCCCAGGAGCGGTTCGACAATCAAGTGGGCGATGGCTGGTTCACCAACCCACCCAAGTCCAAGCGAAGCAAGTGTAATTCCCAACTGGCAGGCAGACAAATAGGCGTCTAGCTGTTGGGTAACCTTTTGCGCAAATCTCGCATTCGGTTTTCCCTCGCTTACGAGCTGTGCTAATCGAGTTTGGCGAACTTTTACCAATGAGAATTCTGCTGCAACGAAAAAACCATTCAGTAATACTAGAAACAGCACGAGCAGCAGACTAAGAAATGTTTCCCCTATCGGTATATCCAAGTAGATCTCCGTCCTCTTGGTAACAAAAGGAGGAGAATTCACCTCCACATTTTAAGTTTTCTCTATTACTACAATCATACGAATAAAACTCATAAACATTCATATTTCGCTCTAAGATGAAAGGCTTTGATCCTGCAAAACCTTTTTTTCGTACATATAGTATATCAGTAACAATTCAACCGAGTCAAAAGTGTATGAATTGCTCATACAGTTCAAATCAATTCACTGGGGGGCACCGAGCGGCTTTTTTGCTCGTTTTTTGGTGATATCTCTTGTTTTCGAAGTTTCTCTAGTCAATCTTTAGCATTTTCTTGCAAGGACATGCAGTTTGTGGCATGACGGCAAGGAATCAACACCTTTTTGGCGAAAATGAGTAGTAAAACGAGTAGGATGCAGGGGAGGAAAGATACCATGAGCAACGGGCCAACTATGATTAGTGAGAAGGTCGGATATTTCCCAGGAAGTGTGAACGTAGGGGTTGTCATCGGACAAAGCGGGGTTATATTGATCGATTCAGGGCTTGATACCCAAACAGCGAAAAAGATAAAAAAAGGACTGGATGCAATTGCTCAGCCAGTACGAGCCATTGTCCAGACACATTCTCATGCCGATCATTTCGGCGGTAATTCCTATTTATTATCTGTATTTGAAGAGGCTATTTGTTATGCACCTCCGTTAGAAGAAGCAATTATTCGCAATCCCATTCTGGAACCGATTTATTTGGGAATTGGAGCCAGTGTACTCCCAGAATTAAAGAACAAATTTTTGTGTGCAGAACCTTCTCGTGTTGACAACATCCTTCCTGTCGAGGGTGAAATCGAGATAGACGGAGTCACATTCACCATCCTTTCCCTTCCCGGTCACAGTTGGCAACAGGTCGGGATTGTTGTGGATGACATTTGCTTTGCAGCCGACAGCTATTTTGGACAGACTACACTCACCAAACACAAACTTCCTTTCCTTGTTGATGCAAGCGAGACGATCGCCAGTTTAAAGAAATTACAAGAGACTAGATATCAAGGGTATTTGCCGGGTCATGGAGAATTCGAAACCTCTGTTCAGGAGACCATTCAGGCAAATATTCGCTGTCACGAAGAAATCATGGAGTGGATTGAGCAAATTTTTATCAAGCAGGAAATGACGTTGGAAGATGGGCTCGCCATGCTCTGTGAACAGCTTGCCGTGGAGATTGACAATTTGACGAAGTTTGTTCTGTACCGTACGGCTTTCATGGGGTATCTCGTGGGATTGTATCGGGAGAAGCGCCTTTCGTATCGGTTCAAAGGAAACCAGATGATCTGGGCAAAAGCAGAAACCTCAGAGTAGGGCAGTTTACGAAGGTGAAACAAGGTAATCAGCGATTTCGGCGAGCTTGTGTTCTGCAGCATGGCGGATTGCCTGAGGGATGATGAACTCTTCAGAATTCCCTTCCAAAACAAACTTGGATTCAAGATAAGGGCGACCAATTTTGACAGTTAGTTCTCCTTTACCTGAAAAGTTGTGGTGCGAAATACTGGTGGGGATGCGCAGAAAATACGAGGTACTGGTTGCGGAGTCATAGATCACAACGTCATAGACGGGAGTATCATCACTACCCATTCGCCTGAAGCCTTGTTGACGCAAAGTTTTGTCAACATACGACAGGGGTTGAATCACTCCGGATAAGGATTTCACTCTCAGTTGCATATTGGAGATCCTCCTTGCTATTGTGTTGTTGGCGTTTTCCCCATACTATATGAGATGGAAATCCCTTTCAGAATACATTTTCGGGAGGTAATATAGATGTCGCAAGAACTTCGAGCCGACTTACATACGCATACACTCGCATCAGATGGAACCTGCACTCCGGATGAAAATGTCAGACTGGCCAAGGAAGCAGGCCTTCATACCGTGGCGATCACTGATCACGATACAGTGGCAGGAATCAAAGAAGCAGTAGCTGCGGGTGAAAAATACGATATTCAGGTGATTGCAGGGGTTGAGATCAGCTCAGTCGGAATCGGGCAGGATATTCACGTGCTGGGGTATTTTGTCCCTTATGAAAATGAAGAATTTGAGATGGAGCTAAAAAAACTTAGAGGCTCCAGACATGATCGGAATATTCTCTTGATCAAGAGACTGAATGAACTGGGGATCGACATCACTTTGGAAAAGGTGTATCAGCGAAAAGCAGCCAAAGAAGGCACTGAAGGTACAGATAAAAACATCGGGCGTCCCCATATCGCCGAAGAGCTTATGGAAATGGGCTTGGTAGCCTCCATGGAGGATGCATTCGATAAATATCTGGGAAAAAGCGGTCAGGCCTACGTTCGCTCCCCACGCATTTCTCCCCAGGAAGCAATCAAGCTGATCCGCCGATTCGGAGGAGTATCCGTTTTGGCACATCCGGGTTTGTATGATAACAACGATTATGTAGAAGAATTGATCGTATGCGGTTTGGATGGAATCGAGGTTTATCACCCAGACAATTCAGAGGAAAATCGCCAGACGTACCTCCGACTTGCCGATGATTACGGCCTGGTGGTGACAGGCGGTTCAGACTTCCATGGCTGGAGAGGGGAAGAACCGTTCCATGCCATGATTGGTTCATCGACGACCACGGGTAAAGCGGTGGAGCAATTGGAAAAACTTGCTACTCAGCGCCAGGCTCAATTGCTGGCAGGCAAGAAAGCATAAGAAAAAGGTGCTCCCATTAGGAGAGCACCTTGATTTGTTTTTCCATGGCAATATGATCAATGCCCGCTTCGTCGAACACTTCACCCACGGGAAGGTATCCCAGTTTTTCATAAAAGCGTTGGGCATGACATTGGGAATTGAGTTTTAATTTCTGGTAACCACTCTCTACAGCCTGTGACTCCATTGTAATCATCAACTGAGCCCCTAAGCCTGTCCCCCGTTGATCCTTCATCACAGCAACACGTTCAACTTTCCCCACGCCTTCTGCATAAGTACGAAGTCGTCCTGCTGCCACTGGAAGCTGATTCACATAGGCCACAAAGTGTTTTGTGCCGGAATCAAGGGTGTCGAATTCGTCAATTTCCAGGTCTTCCGGTACTTCCTGTTCCTCGATAAAAACGAATCTTCTGACATCCAATGCATCCTGCAATTCTTGTTTCGTTTCGACAAGGCGAATATCTACAGATTGAACCATCAAGATCAACTTCCTTTCCAAGGAAAATCAACAGACCCTTCCACGAGGGAAGGATCTGAATTATTTCATATGATTTTATTTACTGGTTGAAGGGGAAGGATTGGACTACGCTCCAAGAACCATCTTCCAATTCTTTCACAAGATGAATGCGGTCGATGTCGGAAGTGAGGTCAAACTTCACCATGCTGAGCTGTCCGGAGACATCCTTGCATTCGTCATCAGTCAATTCACGTCCAATCGTCAAATGAGGAACGAAAGCAAATGCCTGACTTTGCTTGCCAATAATCTCAACAAGCTCTTGGTGTAATTTTTCGAAAGGCGCTTTATTTTGCACTGCCAAAAAGATCACATTACTCGTCGGGTGGAATGTAGATGCCCGGTGGAACGTTACCGAAAACGGATCTGTTGAGCTTGCGATTTGCTGTACCACTTGTGTCAGTTGAGGGAGCTTCGAATCGTCCATTTCAAAGTTGTCGATCAATCGAATAAACGGCGGAATTAATGCAAAGTGAGAGTCATACCGTTTGCGATAAGAGTTTGCTACCTCTTGTACTTTACTAGACGGAAAAACCACGACGCTGTATTTCATATGGAACCCCTCCTTGTATCTTTATTCTGTTAGCGGATGTTCAAAAAGTCCCGGAAAAGTTCCTTTTTGAACCGGCCCAATTGACGAGCGAATGTCCCCACCCATTATTTTAACAGATGTTTATTCTTTTGTGTAATCTTCTGCCCTGCCCGTATAAACTTCCCTTCTTCGGCAACAATGATTGACGGGAGGTGAATGAATGAAAACAGCTTGGATGATGACGTATATCTTTCTTGGCATTTTTACGTTGATCTCATTATCATTTATATTATTCGCAGCGATTCGAAGCAGCGATTTGGAAGAACTCGCTTTTCCTAATCCAAATGAAGAGAATCAGCAGAACGAGTAATCATTTCACCTTATACAAATGATGTAAGATCCGAGGAAGATTCTCTTGCCAATAGCCCCACGTATGGTCACCCGCGAAGGATTCATAGCGCAGGGTGACTTTTTTATGCACAAGAATGTCATGCAGCATTTGGTTTCCTGCCACCAGATCAAGGGTACCTCTAGATGTCTCGATGGCTGTTTCCTGTTCACCAATTTCGAGATAGACGGAAAGGTGAGAGTCTACATGCCATTGCTCAACCAGGCTGCAAAGGCTCGGGTCGAATGCCCCGGACTGCGAAGCCACCTGTCCAAATGTATGGGGGTAGGTGAGAGCAGTAAACAAGGACACCACTCCGCCCAATGATTCACCCAAAAGCGTACGAGCATGCCCCAATGGATGCGTCGAATAGTTCCGATCAACAAAAGAAACGACCTCTTCGGCGAGGAAGCGTTTGTAGGCGGCATGCTGGGCACCTTTTGGATGGTACCTCTTTGTACGTTCAGCCTTATCCACAGGAATAAAAACCACAATCACATCTTCTGTCTCACGGGTGTCGGAAAACTTGTCGAGCAGCGAAGGAAGCCGGCCGAGCGACAAGTAATCGTCTCCATCCTGGACGTACAGCACTGGGTACGAATACAAAGGTGAATAGCGATGAGGCGTATAAATCATCAAGCGTTCTTGCGTTCCAAGGTATTGGCTGGAAATGGTAACTTCTTCAATCGAGCCTTTGGGAATATCAACTGAAACCAACTGTGATGCCTCCTCGTACTATCTATTATGATTTGCCAGGAATCTGTAGAATATGGAAGTGAGTCTACCTATTTATTATACCGAAACGACTGCATGACAAGAAAGGGCGTAACTCTTTACAACAGAAAGATTTAGACCGTTACAAACTGAGGGAGCCATGCCTTTGGGTGAAAAATCAAAAGTTTGTCGCAATTTGCCTAACGTATGATACTATATAGAAACATGACTTCACTTTCAGCTCGGAAGGAGTTGTCTTACCATGACGAAACAAGTTCACAGCAGAGAGGTCAGGAATGCAGCGATTCAGCGCTTACATGAGCGCGGAGTTAGAGAAGAGGACATTGCGGAAATCGTCTTCCTCATGCAATCTCCTTACCATCCCAACCTGACAATGGAGCCTTGCGTAGCCAGTGTCAAGGCTGTACTCGAAAAACGGGAAATTCAGCACGCCATTCTGGTCGGTGTCGAGCTGGATATGTTAGCTGAAAAACATATGCTTTCCGAACCGTTACAATCCATTGTAGCTACCGATGAGGGGCTTTTTGGATGTGACGAAACGCTCGCACTCGGTTCGGTATTCGGATATGGCAGCATCGCTGTTACGACATTTGGCCACCTGGATAAACAAAAGATCGGGATCATCCGCCACCTCGATACCAAAGGTTCTGGAAAGGTAAATACTTTCCTCGACGACCTCGTAGCCAGCATCGCCGCCAACGCATCCAGCCGCATGGCGCATCGTCTGAGAGACGAGCAGGAGCAGGAAGAAACCGATCGCCTGATTCACATTTCCCAAGAGGAAGACGGCGAAGAGCAAGCGGGATAATCGGGTTGGATTTTCCGGGATATTCCAAAAGTAGATAACAGATAAAGTATTCTGATGGAAGTAAGGGAGAGGGGCAGAGAAGAGTGTTCCTTGGGGGAATGCTTTTCTCACTCTCGGGTTTTGGGAGAAAATGAGTGGATAAAAAATAAAAAACTGTATTTTCCTCTTGAAATTTTTTCAGGAATGCGGTATATTTATTTTCGTCACATTTTACAAATCCCGATAAGGGCCCTTAGCTCAGTTGGTTAGAGCGGTCGGCTCATAACCGATTGGTCGTAGGTTCGAGTCCTACAGGGCCCACCATCACATACCATACATATGTTGTTGAATGACTACCTTTATGGTAAGATAGTTTATAGGGCAATAAACAATGATCCGGTAGCTCAGTTGGGAGAGCACCATCTTGACAGGGTGGGGGTCGCTGGTTCGAACCCAGTCCGGATCACCATACATAACAAGCTGAAACCCTTGATATATAAGGGTTTTTTGTTTTTTAATGCGACCCCTTCTGTTCTCGTTCGATACGAACAATAGAAAATTGGTGCCGAAAAGAACATCTCCCCGAAAGCATCCGCTGTTTCCTTCTGCATGTGAGGTGTAGTATGCGAGTAGCGATCTAACATCTTCACGCTCGACCATCCCATGCGCTCTGCAATCCGCTTATTATTTTGCCTCATTTTCAAGGGCATAACAACGTGAGTATGACATAGTCGTGGAAACAAATCTTTTTCAATTCGGATTTCTCAGTGAGTTGATAGAACGAGCGGTTGATGTTCCGGAGAGAAACAGGAGTACCTAGCTGCGTGCATATCACCTAGTCGTTTTCCTCGTATATATCTCGATTTGCTATCTTTTTTTCCTTGGTACGATGACGCAGTTTTTCAAGTTCATCGGAAAACATCTTGTCAATCCCGATTGATCGGATACTCGATGCTGTTTTTGCTTCAGGTTCTAAGGTTTTTCCGTCATGGTTAAGAATTTGGCGAACAGATAGTGTCCTGTTTTTCAAATCAACGTCTTGCCATCTCAGACCGAGTATTTCTCCTTGTCTCATACCAGTTGTAATGGCTAGTAAAAAAGCACAGTAATACCGATCATTGTTTGCAGCTTCAAGTAGCTGGTGTGCCTCTTCATCGGTCCAATTCATTATTTCCTTTGTATCGGCCTTGGGGCGATCAACAACCGCAGCGGGATTTTTAATAATCATGTCCCAGCCAGCGGCCTTATTCAGGGATTCGTTTATGATAGTGTGGACTTTTTGGATATTCTCTCCGGAAAGTCTGCATGACTCTTGTAGATCGTTATAGAGGTTCTGGATGTGTCGAGGTGTGATATCTGCGAGGGCATAGTTTCCAAGTGCGGGAAGTATGTGATTGTTCACCAATCCAGCGTAAGTTTCAAGGGTACGTGATTTGACTTTTGTTTTCTTGTCCCGAAGCCAATCGGTCATGAAGTCTCTATAAATTGTTTTTGATGCATCTAGGTTTAAACCTTGCCCAAGTTCGTTTAATAGATCACGTTGTGCCGTTTCAGCTTCTTTCTTTGTTTTAAAACCTCTTCGCGTAATCCTCTTTTTTTTCCCGTTCTCATTAATTTCAATTGTAAAATACCAGGGATTCTTTTGAACGTTTTTGTCTTTGGTTACTGCCATATGATTTATTCACCCTTTGCAAAATCAATTTGATTTAGTGCTAATTATGGACAGAGCATCTAAAAATCCTATGATCCGGTAACGATCTTTGAATTAACGCAGCAAACATTATACTTGAACGGGAAAGAGAAAGTCGTATTTGATAAATACCAAGAAGCTAAAGACATCTTGGTCAACATGGAAAAAACCAAAAAAATTGTAGTATAAAAGGAGCGCTCCGGCGCTCTTTTTATTTTTGCCCCGAGTGGGGAGGTCTTGTGATGTCAGATGAAATCAAAGATCTGCAGAAAGGGATAACCGAAATTCTGGTAGCCATCGGCAAGATTGAGACGGAAATAAAGCAGTTTGCAAGTATGTCAGGCAAACTTAAACAGACGGAGAAGATGACCATCGAAGCTATGCAGAGCACCAAGGCGGCACATAAACGGCTAGATGAGATCACCAAAGAACTGGATGAACTCAACAAGAAAGTTGATGAAGTGAAAAAGGAAATCGAGAAAAAGATCGAAGAAGATAAGAAGTCGGGCAACGCCGATAAGAAGTAGCTCGTTGGTACCGTGATTGGCGTTGCAGCTCTTATTTTGAACTTTATTAGAGGCGGTGGAGGACAATGAGTGAAAGTGAATTGCTAACTTTAGTAATGCAAAACATCGGCCCGCAAATGACGGGTGTGTATGTAGCGTTACTTGTAATTGGGTATTTTCTTAAAAAGACACCAATGGTCAAAGATTGGTTGATTCCTTGGATACTGGTTGGAATTGGGATAGTTCTGGCATGTGGTGTACTCAAAGGTATAACAGTAGTTGCCATAATACAAGGTGTGCTGGTAGCTGGAGCTACCTCTCTCACACACCAACTATGGAAACAAACGTTAGTCAAGCGATATGAAAAGGAAGAGAAATACGATGCAAATCACTGAAATTCTTCTAGCTAACAAAAACTCTCGTCCCGGTACTAAAATCACTCCAAAAGGGCTGGTCATTCACTGGACAGCCAATGAAGGCAAAGGGGCAAATGCAACCGCCAACCGGAACTACTTTAATAAACCATCAACACAGGCCAGTGCGCGCTACATAGTAGACGACAAGCAGATCGTGCGCTGCCTTGATGAAACAGAGATGGGCTACAATGTAGGAGCCAAATCATTGGTATCGAAATGTGTGTCAACCAGGACCGTAATTATAAAGCAATGTTCAGAAGGCGGTGGAGTTAGCTGCTGACATCCTAAAACTCCACGGTTGGAGCGTAGACAAACTTTGGCGGCACTACGACATCACAGGTAAGAACTGCTCTGCATTCTTTGTTTCAGATGACAAAGCTAGGCAGTACACCGGGCTGACGGCAGAGAAAGCATGGGAAAAGTTTAAGCGAGATGTCGCTCAGTTACTTACTGTCAATCCACAACAGCCTGTGGACAAGCCTTGCTCAATCGAAGTGAACGGAGAGTTGCTAATAGCGAAGGGTAAAAACCGGAACGGAGTAACGAGGTTGCCGACTAGAGCCGTTGCTGAAGCTGTTGGGAATATTCCAGAATGGTGTCCGATTACAAAGCAGGTAAGAGTTAACGGCAAAGACCTGGACGAGACGATAGAGGACGGAGTGGCCTACGCTACTTCTCGGCAGCTTGCGGCGGCACTCAATCTACAAGTTGACTGGGTGAAGGAAACTGAGACTGTAACCTTGAAAAAAGAATAGAATACATTGGCCTACAGGCGGAGGATACAGTCAGCCCTCTCTCGTACATCCGAGGGAGGGTTTTTGTCGTTTTTGAAGGAATCCTGTTTTGGCTTGAAGAATTTGTTAAGAAAATAAACTATTTAAAGGAAGAATTTTATGTTTAGTAGTGACCAAAAGAAACTGGTGCTGGATATATTATTGAGCGAAAGAAACAGGCTGTTTTCAAATCATAAAGGTAAACTTCTGGACAAGACAATATCAGACCTCTTGCAGATGATCAGAAACGAAAAAAACATTCCCGATAATAGAATTGATAAGTCGCTTGATTGGAGCACAAGAGATAAGAGAAAATGATAGCCCTCTATCAGATTTACACCAGGGGTGTTTTTCCAATGTCTACTATAAGGGGTGCACTCTAAATTTCTGGTAGGGGGCTTTTTTGTATTTACTATATGATAATATTCAATAAAATGGTTTGAAGGTAGGTAAGATTAATGGAATATGATATTAATTGGTGTTTTTCTACAGTCAAAACTTATATAAACCAATTACAAGAGGAAGAGAAAAATAGTTATTTTCTCGCTTCGCTAAAAAGAATATTAATAACAATTGATGCAGCTAAGTTACTTAATGATAAAGGCTTTGATCTAGATACTTCAGTTTCACTTAGAGTAGCAATCGAGCATGCAGCTAGGATCAATTATTTTAAGAAAAATCCCGAAAAAATGACTGCAGAAGTCTCTAAGGTTTTTGGCAAAGGCCCTCGGGTAAAGGATACTCTTCTTGTACTTAATGGTACATATGAACAAGTTTATGAACTTGTTAGTGCATTTTCTCATCCTGATGCGCTATCCCTAATAATGAGTCTTGATAACAACCAAGATGGTCGAAAAGAACTTTCATCTTTAATAATTAAATCTGTATTGGTGTTCCTGCTTAACATATTGATTGTTGCTTACCCAGAAGTAAAAAAACCAGTAACAGAAGAAGTATTTAATGAATTAGGAAATAGTTTATTAAAGTTAGTTATTGAACTATTTTGCATTTTTGGATCAAAAATTGATGAACTAAATTTACAAGTGGATCCTGAGATCTTTTCAAACATTTTTGCCCAAAAGAGTAAAATTGGTGGACCGATCATAGACTTTGTAAGCACATTAGACGATCAAATAACTTTCGATGAATCAACTATCGAGTACATTATTAATGAATTAGCAAAAGAAGGAAAGTAATATCAACTTATAAGCTTAAAATGTAACTTTGAAATCTAAGGAGTCTGCTGTTAAAATGGCAGATTTTTTATTTGCACGTTTGCATTCCGTTCGCACATAACACAAACGGGTGTTCGTACAAATACGAAAGGAAGCGAACATGATGAAGCTGGAAAGATACCTCAATCAATCAATCAATTGAAATCATATATCTTGACCGTAACGGCATAACCAGTAAGCGAATAGTAAGGCTATTGAAAATAAAGAATGATCAAGTGAAAGCCTACTGCCTAACCAAGCGTGCTCCACGTGTATTCGCTATAGATAACATGCTTGCGATTCATCCGGTGGTGAGCACTGGTGCTATCTGATATTCAACGTAAGGTGCTACGCATTATCGGTAATTTCTCGTCCACACGTAGGAGGACGCCTACAATTGATGAACTGTGCATTAAAACAGGTAGGACTCGTGGCGATATCATGGAGGTTCTCGAAGTCCTTGCTAAAGAGAAATACATTGAGTGGGACAGGATGAGTCCAGACAAGATGAAGGTTTTGGAGAAATGGGAAAGGAATGAGAATAAACCTTGGCATTAAAGATAGATAACATCTTTGCCGTAATGCGATTCGTATTTCCTAAGCAAAGGCAGATGTACCTGCAGCATGAAGAGAATAGCATGTGAATCAGTAGGAATTTGAAAAGGTGAGAACTAAGAAGAGAGAAAATCGTGAGGCATTCACAAAAAGACTTTTCTTAAAACATGTGAAAGACTATAAATAAAGAACTTGAGGTCCAGATTTGTTTGTTGTAAGATGTAGGTAGGGTGGAAATACCAATTTTTTGTCGTTCTAATTAAGAACAGTACTTTCAACAGACATGATCCCCGGCGGGACGAGACTTCAAAAGTGTGGGAAACATTTTCTTAACCAGAAAATGTAATTGACTAAAATTTAAATTGTCTCATTTTGTGGTAAAGATAACCTCTAAAATGAGAAGTGACTGAAAAAATTAATCTCCTTATGGAGAAGGAACTTAAAAAAGGGAAATTCTTCTTTTATTTAAAGAAGAGACAGAAAAACAAAGAAATTGTCTACCGGAAATTTGAGTAGATTTAACTTGCACGTCTTCTTGATGCGAGTGTCTTTGGTTTTTCCACTCCCGCCTTTGAAGGGGTAGAGTAAACTCTACTCCTTTTACGTTTTGTCACTTCTTATTTTGATGGAGGTTATTTGTTATGAATAAAAATAATATTGTCGTTAAAATAAAAATTGTAGTTGCAGTAATTGTAGGGGTCATCCAAATTGCATATGCTATCGCTTGTGGTCAATTAGTATATGATTTGACTAGACTTTATTGGGATGCAAAAATTCTTCTTTTGTTTATCTCAAATATTTATCAAATTCAGAAAGAGACCATACAAATGATCGTAGAGGCTCTAAGTCAAACTTTGTAATACACCTAATCCTAAAAGGCACCCATACGGTGGGTGTCTTTTAGGCAACTTATTATATTCTAGTAAAGAACATTTCTTCTATGTCTGCTATTTGGATCATTAACTGCCTGATATCTTGAAAGTCAACTCCAACTGCATCAGTTCTCTGTCGTAATTCTGATGTAAGTATGCCAATTTCCCCAGGTTTTTCACGATTCAGTACTAAGTCACTAAGAGCAACTGTAAGACCGATTGAATCTGGATGCATATCCTCTAAGTTTAATTGTTGAAACGGCGCCTCGATCTGGATGTAGAGTGTTTTTTTTGTCCTATCTAGTTCATCGCTCTCAAAGTTTACTACTAGCCATATTGGAACTTGATTTCCATTGTGATAACCATAAATCACTTTAGTTTTCATCGTGCCACTGCCTCTTTTTGAAGTTGTCTATTAAGTTGATTAAGAATTCTTTTAGTCTCGTCCGACCAGTTTAAAGAGGCGGGCTTTTTATATTTATTTTGAGTTTCCTGAACAAATGCTTGTCTCATTTTATTCTCCAAACAACGATTTTTTATCTGGTGCCATCGTTTCTGTGATAAGGAATGGGTTACTTGAAAGTGAACGGATAAATGGTCAATTATCTTATTATCAGTCTTGGGAAGTTCCATTTCGCTAAATCATGAAGAATAGGAGAGCTGAATATAGCTAGAATTGTGCTGCTTGTTCTTCTTGTAAAGCACGAAAGAAAAAATCCATACTTAATTAATGGCCACAATGGCTTAGTAAGTGACATAGCTCATGAAAAAAATGTTCTTTCTGCTCCAGATAAGAAAGTATTGAATTAATTGTTATGCTTTTAAATTCTCCTAATTCAAAATGACATTGAAGGACATTCACTGTATACAAGAGGTTAGGCACTTGTTATAGGAACGTTCGTTCTCATCGTAGTTAGTATATAAAAAAAGAAGGGTGAAAAAGAAAAAGAAAAAGAAAAATCGCCAAGTAAGGCGATTTTTCTTTTTTATACATTAATTTTTGGGAGGTTTAAAGAATCAATAGCAATTTTAATTTTGATTGCAATTGCCTTTGCCAGCAAGGGAGGTACGGCATTTCCCACTTGTGTATATTGCGGGACCTCGAGCTTTCTTCTGGACCCACCTGTTGTCCTTTTGCCGTAAAATATAAAGCTATCATCAAAAGATTGTAGTCTAGCCATTTCTCTCACTGTTAGTATTCTATCTTCTACAGGATGGATGAAATCATCGGGAAGTGTAACCATTGTAGGAGAAACATCATTGCCGTTTAACCGGTTTCTGGCGTTTTTTCTAGTGAATACAGCTTCGATTAATTCATCATTGTAATCACCGGTTCTACATCTATTAATAATATACTCTATAGGATACTTTTGATTTAATCCATTTTTAATTTCATCTATTATTTCTTCGTGTGACCCTAGGTCAATTTTATGTTCAAGGAAAAGGTCAAAAGTATTTTTTTTGTTTTTATATTTACCTTGTAGAAGTTTTAATAGTGATAGTTGTAATTTAGATATTAATTCAATTTCTTTATTTAAGAAGGTAGAGTGGATTAGATCCAAATTATACTTTTTATTGAGGTTTTCGAAGCATTCATTAAGTAAGTCAGGATAATCTGTAATGTCGAATCCATTTTGCAGCCTCTTCACGACATTCTTTGTGCTTTCCCCTGGTAAATATAAAGAAAATCTTTGTTTTATTGAAGGTGCATGGCTTGACTTCTCTTGATTATATAACTTGCCGTCATGTGGAACGTAATTTCCATCAAATCTACTGGTGAACCCTAATTTTATTTTGGTTTGATAGTCACTTTCAATTTGTTTTTTTCTGTTTTTAAATAGATCAGAAAGAGCATCATAAACAGTTACTTTTTCTGTTAATTGCTCGGGATATTCAGGCATAGGTACCTCTTTTCCTGAAATATTCCTATATGCAATAAAAATTGCTCGTTTCCTTCTTTGAGGCACTCCATAGTTTGAAGCGTCCAAGAGTTTAGGCTCTAAACAATTATAATTAATTTTACTAAGTTCTTTCTTAAGAATATCTGCAACCAAAGTATTATCAGCATAAGGTTCTTCATCTAATCCTTTAAATCCATCAAATCTAGTATCCATAAACCCTTCTACATTTTCCATCACAACATATTTAGGCTTAATTTCGCTAATCACTCGAACGTAATGCAAGAAAAGGGTATTACGGGGATCGTTTTTGTCTCGCCTCCCTGCACGACTAAATCCTTGGCAGGGTGGACCACCAAAAATGGCATCAATATCAGGAATATTCTTATCTTTAAAATACTCAAGATTGTTGATGGAATTAATAATATGTTCGCCACGAAGTTCTCTTACATCAGCAAGCTCAAAATGAGTATGTACTCCTTCTAGTAATCCGAGCTGCTCATGGCGTTTTGTATATGTTTCCATAACATCTTTGTTAATGTCACTAGAAAAAACAATATGGAAACCGGCTTGTAAAATACCCTCGCTCATACCTCCGGCACCACAAAACAAGTCTATAGCTAAAGGTTTATTCATTCATTGTCACCTCAACAATTCTAGCACTTTCTCTAAGTTGATTATGCATTAAAAATTCTTGAAAATCCAGGTGTAAATATATGAAACGTACGTTCTATTTTGGCATAAATCAGCATTTAAGTAAATATAACAACAAATTTGGACACAAAAGGACATAAAAGGAGTAGTTATGGTAGAATTTGAATATTGATAAATAGTTATTAAGTCTCTTGTCTCTTCAAGGAGCCCAGCTTATGAACCCATACTTTTTACCTGACATTATCGAACAAAAATTAATTCAAATTATTCAAAAGTATTGTAGGAACGACTTTTCCCTCATAAGAATGACTGAAACTATGTTAAAAAAAAGCATCATTGATGCATCTGATAGTTTAAGAGTTATCCTTCGGGATAACGAAATTGTTAACTACGGGGAAATAAAACAAGAAGAAAAACTATACAAAGCTGTAACAGTATTTAATAAAGGCGATGCTATCTCAAGGGATACCAGTTTTTATCGGCCTAAAACCAAGTCCGGTGATCCAAGATTTTGGATCTCTAGATTTACTCACTTTGTTAATGTAGGGCAACTTGTATATTTTACTGTATACCGTGATGAATTGATAGCAATTCCGTTAATTGGATACGAACATTTTGAAGATGATATTCGCTCGTTTTTTGGAGCAGATAATACAGATGATCAAATTATTGAGGAACTACGGCAGAAGATTTCTCTCCTGAAAGCCAGGGGATGGATTGAAAGCACATCACCATATAAAAGTAACCCTAAAGATGCCGGAGAAACGTTAGAACAATGCTTAGGTATATCAGCAAATAGTCTAATCTCAGCAGACTATATGGGAGAAATCGAGCTGAAAACAAAGAGAGCAAACTCTGGGAACCGAGATACTCTCTTTAGTATGATTCCTGACTGGGAAAACAGTACTGTAAAAAGTTCAACAGATATGATGTTGAAATATGGATATCCAAGCAGAAAATATGAAGGATTTCAGGATTTATATGTGACCGTAAATAACAATCCAAACAATCAAGGTTTGTTTATGGGTGTCGATGATGCTAAAGAACAAGTATTTCAACATAGTTTGGTTAATGGGATTGAGGAAGAAGCTTGTATCTGGGGATACTCAGATGTGAAAAGAAGGCTGCTTGAAAAGCATCCAAAGACAATGTGGATAATTGCAGAGGAAAAAGTGTTCGATGGAAAAATTCATTTTAATTATGTAAGTGTTGAATTGACTCAGCGACCCATCTTTACTCAATTTACATCTCTTATTCAGCAGGGGCTAGTTGTTTATGATTGGCGTGGCCGTGTTCGCATTGATAGGACAGGTTATAAAGATAAGGGACATTGTTTTCGAATGAATCCTAGAGATCGTCATCTGCTTTTTGGGGAAACAAAAATGTTGGAGATATAAAAGATTATCCTATGGAGGATTATTATGGCTAATATCGTTGAGCTTATCCGAGAAAAAGTTATGAATGATAGTTTTAACAATTCAACATTTAATTCAGTTTTCAATTCAAATTGGAAACCAATAATAGATTCCTACATCCTTACATCAGGAAACTATAATCCAACCGGTATATTTAATCTAGGTGATCATCTATCAGACATTTTTCTTTCAACACGAGGCTCGGGTAGAGGGGGCCATACCTCAACTTCTGAAGCAAATAGTGCATTGGCAAAGGCAGGGAATTCGTGGGAACATTTAGTTTGCTGGTATCTTAATCTATGTTTGGCTGGTACCAGGGCAGTAGCAATTAAATATAAAAAGAATTTAGTTCCTGAAGCTATAAGAAATAGTTTGACAGTATATTATGGGGCTTATGATTCAACATCTGAAACTGACATTATTGTAATTACATTTCCTGATTTGCAGGAATATACAGTTGATTATTCTTTACTAAGATATGTAGGTAATACGGTAACAATAGCTGGGGTGGGAAGTGGCGGAAGAAACCCTTCATTTACCAAGGTACTTAATGCCTTAGCAGATAGAGACTTTGCAAGTTATGAAGTTGGAGTTATTCAGTGTAAAACAAATTGGAATGATAGTGTTCAAGTTCCAATGCTTTGGGATATGATTTATTCTTCTAGAAGTTTTAGTAGAACACGGTCCATAACAGTTGGTAGATCAGGTAAAAGTATTCACAACTTAAGTTTGTTTACTTATTCCTTCGTAACAGTTCCGACTAACAGCCATACTAATTATACTGCTGGAAAGTTACCAGTAAAGCGAGTTCAAAACCTCTCAGGAGGTAATTACTGGGGGTACCCAAGCAAAAATAATGTAGCTCTTTCTGTAAAAGAAATATTTAATAGAAACTTTTCAACGGCTTTTGGATCTACGCCAATAGCAAATCATATTTCAAGTTGCGTTATTCCAAACTTAAGAACAGTCTATAATTATCTTAATCTATAAGAATTGATTAGGTGACTCTCAATGGAACGATATGACCAATGGATTAAAAAAATTGAGACGCTGTCAAGTCTACTTCAAAACCAACCTTTATTTGTGCTTTCTCTTTCTTCAAAAGAGCTATTTCATTCGAATTTTTGGAAATGGTTAATTACCGTAGGAGAACATCAAGTACTATCAATTTTTGAACTAGATTCTTTAAATTACAAAGGCAGAATTACTCCGGAAAGAGAGAAATATAAAATTGATTTAACTATCGAAACAAATAGTGAGCCAGATAACGTGGCATATATTGAAAATAAGGTTAAATCAATTCCAAATCTCCAACAATTAAATCGATACAATAAAGATCTAAATAATAAGAAGAATAAAAAACTAAAGGACTATAGATTAATTACTTTATTTGAACCATTACCTTATATTAGACATGAAATTAATGGTCAAGGAATATGGAAGATTATTAGCTATCTTGAACTAGCGAAAAGTTTAGAAAAAGTAAATCTAAAAAATAGATATCACCAAAAATTGTTAAAAGATTATAGAATTGTTATTAAGTGTTTGTCTGAATTATCAAATGCACTAATAAACTCGCCAAATAGAAAAAAGCTAGATATTGTTCGAGATTCAAATATGCCTCTCAAAATACTTGGAGAAATTGGGCTAGACGATATTTATATTAAGTACAGAAGCAATGAAATCACACATTATCTATATGACCTCTTTCTCAAGATTAGAGACAAGCTAATAAAAAGATACCCTGATGATCCATTTTGGCAGGTAACTGTTGAATATGAATATACTAAAAGTGACAAGTATTATTTGGATAAAAAAGAGAACTGGATTAAAAATTTACCAGATGACTGTATACTAATTGACTGGGGTTATAATAACAAAAATGGCACATTAGATTTTTCTTTAAAAATAACTGATGAAATACTTATGGGAATTCAAATTGAAGGTGGACAATATAGGAAGTTCATATACTGTCAAAAAAATTGCACAAAATATGCTGAGGCAATTATTAAGAATACGAAAGATGTGTGGTTTGACAAAACCTGGAAGAGTAAGAAAAAACGAGAACAATTTTTAAAATATGATTCCACATTTCGATATCAGTATGATTATTCCAACCATTTAACAAAAGAGACAACCAATAGAGAAATTGCAAAAAGAATTTTACTTGATTTGAAATCTCTATTTGATCACAGACAAGTTATTAGAGACGCTATTCTTAAACTATAAAAATACAGAAAAAAGGGTGAAATAAAATATGACATTAAAAATTATAGGTAATGCGAAGGATATAAGATCAAATACTCCAATCATTTATGCCCAGATTGGCGTTGATGAGTATTTGAAACTGGTTGGGGAAAATTTTGACGAGTTCCATATTCAAAGAAAAAGAGAAAAACATAAAGCCTATATAAGGATGAGAAAAGATATTATAGAAGGTGCTCTTTTACCAACAATTACTCTCTCCGTAAAAACACAGTTTGTTGATGAGCTGATGCCTCATATTGAGAGTGCAAATATTTCTGAGCTTGAAAAATTATTAGGAAGACCTGGTCAAGTTAATATCCTTGACGGATTACAAAGAACTTTTATTCTGAATGACCTGAAACAAGACAAGGTTGAATTTAAACAAGATCAGAAATTATTATTGGAATTTTGGCTTGAGAAAGAAGTAAAACATTTAATCTACAGATTAATTGTTTTAAATGCAGGTCAAAAACCAATGTCAATGAGACATCAAGTTGAATTACTCTTTGCTACTATCAAAGAAAAATTGGAAGATGAAATTGAGAATCTGGTAATCTACATGGAAAGAGATAATGGGAAAAGGAATCGTCCTAAGAAATTTCCATTAGATAGATTGGTTACCGCTTACGAAAGTTTCCTTACAAAAAGTCCAGAAATCAATAGAGATAACATTGTTGCGCAGAGATTGATAGAAGGCAACATTTTTGATACTGATGAAGAAGAGCTAAATGAAAACTTCGATAGATTTAAATACTACTTAAAAGTATATTCTGAGTTAGATGAAGAGGTTTTTAGAATTTATTCTGATTCAGATATTCACGGAGAGAATTGGTTGGCAGAAGAAAATGTTATTAATACGTTCTTTGCGGCGATTTCAGATTTTGGTTCAAGCGAAAGTAGAATTCGGCGGATAAATGTAACATTAGAAAAACTACTTAGAGATCTAAGAAGTGATTGTTTAGGAGAGGATCCATTTGCGATACAACAACTAGAGCAAATTAAACAGGGTATTGATTCGAAGAAATCAAATGTTGGATTCGCGTTAAGGAAGTTAACGATGAACGGATTCAAAGAATATTTTAGAGAAGAGGGAGAAAAAACTTTTAAACAGTGTTGGATTTCGGAGGCTGAATAGTAGTGAAAATAGAAGAAATAAATAGGCTAGCAGAAGATGGAAATTCACCTGTAGAAATAAAATCAGTTGAAATAAAAGAAGATAACATAGTAGTGAATGGTAAAATTGCGTTGCCAATTGAAGTTGTGTCAAATTATTATACCAAAGAAAATGATATAGTGATTTTCGATGAGGATGGAAACGAGATAGGATGTTTATGTTTAAAAAGAAGCTTTGATATTAGTGAACTTTCAGATTATAGGTTTGTAGCATACCTTATAGATGTTGACTATAATAATTTTCTAAATACAAACTATGAGTATAATGATTCATATGTAGTTATTAACGAAGAGTTCTATGATGATTATATTCAGCATTATAAAGATACCTCATCTCTTTGGGGGAAATTTAGTCATGAAATACTTTCGATGCCAGTAAATAGAACGGAAGCAAAGATATTAGCAATTAAAAATATTAATCTTCCAACAAAATATCATATTGAGAATTGTATCCGTGCCATCAATGAACCATATGCGTTTGAGAGATTTCTAAAACTCTATCATCTGTTGGAGTTAATATTTGATTATGATTTGGTTCAAGATATCAAGGCACTTAACGAAGATATCAAGGATGCCGGTAAGCTTATTATGGAGTATAAAAGAGAAGATATTAATCGGTTAAAGTGGATTTTTGAAAAAAGATTAAAAAATCTTGATCAAATTGTATCTAAGTTGAACCATATACAAAATTATATGGATAAAGCTTATGATATTTTTTATCACTACGGAAAAGAAAGCAATCCGATAAAAAAATACGATGATTTCGAAGAAATTATTAAATTAGGAGGTTTTGAATACTCTCAACTTAAACAACACTATGCAAAAAATTATGGAGAAGAGCAGCACAAGCAATTCATTATTAATGTAGCGGCATATTGGATATACCGAATTCGATGCTGTATTGCACATAATAAAATTGGAGAATATATCATGGAGTCCAAAGATGAAGAATTTGTAAACAGCTTCGCAGAACCACTATTGTATGAAATATTAATCGAAGGATTTCGAGTAAAAGAATATAACTAAAGCTTTAACTTATTGTAAAAAAAATATATTATAAAGACGCTTGTTTGCATGCAAGTGTCTTTATAATATATTTTTTTGAATTTTACTATTTCAAAACCACTTCAAATTGAAAATAAACTTGAGGTTTTTGTAATTGAACACTGGATTAATGAAGATATTTGCGTAAGATTTATATTTGAAAAAGTTGGGCTAGAGTGGAAAATTTTAAATATAAAGTACAATAATTACTTAGTCAAATTTAATAATTGAATTCAAAATTGTTTGAGCTCTATCTTTCTTGACAATTGAACCTGTAACTTAAAGAAATGTTGAATTAAGAAGTTGAGGTGAATTAAATGTATGAGATTAGTGAAGAAGATTATACAGTTGTTTTAGATTCAACTGGAGTTGATGATATAGTATTACAGCTTATAATTGTGAATGTCAACCAAAAAGTTGACCACCGTGCTCATCAAAAAATTGACCACCATGGCAAAATATAACCACCCGCTGGGTGGGTAACTTTTTCATGATC
>NZ_JBNCMT010000017.1:0-108608 GCF_049846925.1 Brevibacillus nigriterrae | reverse complement strand
TGATGGCAGCAAAAAACAGAAATACGATGAAAAACAAGACATTGAGTCTTGTCGGGATATGGGACTTTTCCGTTTGTTTTTCACCCACTCAAGAGTCCCTCCTTTTTCTTTGGAAAACGTCAACCACTTTATTTATTCCGGCTTCATTTGTTTACTGAGATTAATTCTTTCCGAGAGTTTTAACAGTGGATAGTAAAGCAACATGGCAAATACCAGATTAGCTCCAACACTGGGCAAAATCTGATTCGATACTATCCATTGTACATCAACTGTGGTAGTAAAAAACAAGCGGAAGATACTGTACAATAACCATTCATGAGCGAACAGAATCAGTGTGGCTGTGGAAGCTACCATCGCTACACTACGGTGGAATAACAAAAGAATTAATCCAGAGAAGTATCCCGCTATCATCATGCTGAGTGTATACACTCCGATGATCTGGCCAAACAGAACGTCCTGCAAGAGCCCGACAACAAATCCGTAGATTAACCCTTCACGTCTACCGAGGAACAACGCAATCATAATGACCCCAACGAGTGCAAAGCGGGGCAAGAGATGCCATTCTCCTTGGTGTGGGACGATAAATTGAAAGACGGTACCTTCCAGCAAAAATAAAAGAAGGATCAAAAGAGACAATAAGAAACGAGGCATTATTTTCCGCCCCCACTTCCGCTCGTCTGATTTGCCTGATTGGAAGGAATGAGATCCCCTGTCGAAGTCGTGATAAAGGAACGTTCAACAACCATAACTTCATTCAATTGAGTAAAGTCTGCACTTGGCTGAATGTATGCGGTCTGCGTCAAGCCATAGTCTCCTGGAACGACCCGTACAATTCGGCCAACCAGAAGTCCTCGTGGCATCACACCACCCATCCCGGAAGTGACGACTTGTTGATTGGGCTCTACTTTTGCATCCAGTTGAATTTTGCGCATGATTAATAATCGTTCGCGACTATCATACTCTTCGATGACACCGTTCACTTCTGAATACGTTTTGACACCATTGACTTGTTTTTCCCCAAGAATGATCGCCGAAATGTGGTTGCTGCGTTCCATGGCTGTGAGCAATTCCACGGTAGATGAAAAATTCGATACACTTTGCACCCTGCCGATCAGACCCGAAGATGTGATGACTGCCATATCCTTTTTAATTCCATTTTGCAGTCCTTTGTCAATCGTGACAACATCGTTCCAATTATCTGAATTGCGGGCAACAACCTCACCTACACGAAGTTGGTAATCATTCAGTTTGCTTTTCGCGTTCAACAAATTGCGTAAACGTTGATTTTCCGCCTCCGCCAGTTTGAGTTGGGCAGTTACTTGCGCATACTGATCCAGACTTGCCTTCAGTACTCGGTTCTCTTGATAGATATGATACGCTTCACGGACATCCTCTACAAAACCGGAAAAAGCCTGGGCAGGGGTATAAAAAAATCCCTGCACCACGCTGAATGTGTCTTTCACTAGTTTTTCCGGCCATGACAGTTCCGTCCGTTCTTTCGACGTGATCCCCATAATCGCCATCAAGAAAATCAAACCGACAAGCACTATGATCAGTCGCTTATTGGTAAAGAACGACATGATTACATTTCTCCCACTTACCTGCCCCGCTTCGTGCGAGAAGAGGTTATTCCATGTTTTGATTTAAACAAATGTATATTCTCCAGGGCTCTTCCCGTACCAACAGCAACACAATCCAATGCATTCTCTGCTACGTGTACAGGCATCCCCGTTTCTTTGCTAAGTAAACGGTCCAAATTACGCAACAGCGCTCCCCCACCAGTCAGTACAATACCGCGATCCATAATATCTGCGGCAAGCTCAGGCGGACTCTTCTCCAACGTAATCTTTACAGCTTCTACGATAGAGTATACGGTTTCGGACAACGCTTCGGCAATCTCTCCACTTGTGACGGAGATGGTTTTTGGTAGACCGGACACCAAGTCACGACCACGGATATCAACTGATTCTGCTTCATCAGGTGCAATCGCAGAGCCAATTTCCAATTTGAGTGTTTCAGCCGTACGCTCACCAATCATCAGGTTATAGCGACGCTTGATGTATTGGATCACCGCTTCGTCCATCTCATCACCAGCGACACGAATGGAACGACTGGTAACAATACCACCTAAAGAAATGATCGCTACTTCTGTCGTACCTCCGCCGATATCGACAACCATACTTCCTGTTGGTTCCCATACTGGCAAGTCTGCGCCGATTGCTGCTGCAAACGGTTCTTCGATGGTGTAGGCTTCTTTGGCTCCCGCCTGCTTGGTTGCATCTTCCACAGCACGTTTCTCAACTGCTGTAATTCCTGAAGGCACACAAACCATGACACTAGGACGACGGCTAAAAATACTGTGATTCTTTTGTGCCTGACGAATGAAATAACGCATCATCGTAGCCGTTGTTTCAAAATCAGCGATAACCCCATCTTTCATCGGGCGCACAGCAACGATATTGCCCGGTGTGCGTCCAATCATGCTTTTTGCAGCGTTTCCGACTGCTTCAATTGTATTTGTATCCGTACGGATGGCAACAACAGATGGCTCCCGTACAACGATTCCTTTTCCTTTTACATAAACAAGGGTATTGGCTGTTCCCAAGTCAATCCCTAAATCTCGTGAAAATCCTCCAAACATAGCAGGTAATCTCCTTCCGTTCACTCATGCAGAAAAGTCAATCCACATGTGCACTATCTACTCTTTGTTGTCTTAATCTTGATGCTACAAATATCCTTGTTCTTTGAGACTCGTGAAACGTCCATCTCCAATGATCACATGATCCAAAACGGTGATACCAATCAGCTCTCCGGCTTCCTGGAGAGTTTTGGTGACTGCAATATCTTCTCGGCTAGGTGTTGGATCTCCGCTCGGGTGATTATGTACACAAATGACGGATGCACTGCTTCTGCGAATCGCTTCTTTAAAAACTTCACGTGGGTGAACGATGGAAGCATCCAGGCTTCCTACAAAAATCGTTTCTTTCCCGGTCACATGGTTCTTCGTATTGAGAAACAAACAAATAAAATGCTCTTGAGTTAACTGACTCATCTCAGGCATCAAAAGAGTGGCTACATCACGGGGGTACCGAATGGTAGGTCGCTCATAGTGGAAGTTTTGTTGTATTCTACGCCCCATTTCAAATGCGGCGTGAAGTTCAATCGCTTTAACAGGCCCAATCCCTTTTACTTTAATCAACTCCTGATGAGAAGCCTGTGCCAGTCCTCGCAAATCTCCGAACGTGGAAAGCAAACGCTTGGCCAAATCGATGGAAGACTCTTTTTCAGCTCCTGTACGTAAAAGGATAGCCAACAGTTCCGTATCTGCAAGTGGAGCAGCACCCTGGCGAAGAAGTCTCTCGCGTGGACGCTCATATAATGGGACGTCTTTCATCCTCCATTTGTTGCAGAAATCTACACTCAATTCTTTACCCTCCCTCACAGCTTTGTTTCCCGGTCCTTTGAAAAGCTTGTAAAAACGGGAATGCGCTCGTGTTGGAGAGTAACGAAGCTGTTCGCAGCCCATAGTTCTTGTTACCTGTTTACGTACTGGCTAGCACATCAATTCCAAAATGCTTTAACAATTGTGCTGTGAGTTTCAACGGTAATCCTACGACTGTAAAATAGTCTCCTTCAATACCTTCGACAATGGTGGAACCAATTCCTTGAATTGCATAGGAACCAGCTTTATCCATTGGTTCTTTCGTTTTAATATAGGCGTTAATTTCTTCCGATGTTAACGAACGGATCATTACTTTGGTAGAGCTGGACGCCACTTTTTGCTGATTCGTCTGTGCATCAATGATTGCCACACCACTATAAACCGTATGTTCTCTTCCTTGCAGCATGGAAAGCATTCGGAATGCGTCCACTTCATCTTGTGGCTTGCCGAGTACCTGATCATCCAGCACGACAATCGTATCAGACCCAAGAATGAGTCCTTCTTTCATTTCCCCGGCAATTTTTGCTGCTTTCCGCAGAGCCAACGTCTCTACTATTTCTGTTGGCGAAAACTGTAACGGTGTTGTCTCATCTACATCACTTACAGCAATCGAAAACGGAATCCCCAACGTGGTGAGCAGTTCTTTGCGTCTCGGGGAAGAGGATGCTAAAACAAGCGTTTTGGTCATCTGCATGGTATCTCCCACCTATTTAATTTTGCGGTACACCCAGAAAGCAAGGGCAAGTCCACCAATGCTAGCTAGATTTAGTTTTACCTGAAACTTCAAATCATACTTCAAAATCTCTAAATCAGCAGCAGGAGACCATGAAATTGTTTTATACACTTTAAGGAACGGCAGATACGCTCCGACTATTTCCCCCAAAATACTCCCAAATGACATACCTGCAATCAGGAGTACAACTAACGTAATTGTCTCTTTACCCTTCATTCGTTCTCTTCCATCTCCCTGATTGCCCAGGTTTGTTTGGGCTTTCTCTATTTGTAAACGAAACGGTCATAACCGTAAAAACGCCGAGACGTTTTTCACAGAAACCAACCAAAAAATAGTGTAACAAATAGGGGGGGTGTGAGACAATCCCTGTTTGATTTAATGCTACAAAAAGACAGAGGGGAGCGCAAGAGAAAGGCATGCGATAACGGAAATACACCCCAGACAAATCGTCCAGGGCGCTACACTCGGTGATTTTACGGCTGAGAAGACTTGCTCCAGGCAACGTAATTCTCCACAAATTGGAAGACACCTTTTTGCACCTGCCATGCATAAGGAGTTGCGTTCTGGGTCTTCAAGCCTGTCATTGCGGTGACTGCCTGATTCAATCCATCGATCATGTTCTTGAATTGAGGCTGTAACACTTTCGGGATACCCGCTTGCACGGCTCTGCTATCATCAAGGAACCTGCGATGAAGATCACGCAATTTGGTTTCTTCTTCTGTCGTGATCGGCTGCTGTTTGCCGCTTTGGTTCAGAACTTTGCTAGAGTAGGCAGATAGGGAACGGGTCAGTTCGAATCCATTGGTTAAGAAGGCCTCCACCTTGTTCGAATCCGGGATGGTCGGGTCTGGCGCCACGAGCAATTGCGGAAGATTCACTTCTTTTTCCATTGCTGGAAAAGCCAATTCCTTAATATAAACTTCCATTTTACTGTTTTTCAAAAAGCTGGCGATGCCCAATATCTCATCACGGGTAGGTGCAGTGGCAACGAATAAATGGTGTTTTCCTTCGATTTCATAAAGAAAATGCGGAAACCCCTGCTTCTGTAGTGGTTCAATAGCGAGTTCTGCGGATGCTATATCACTAAAAACTCCCGCCTGGGCAAGGTAAAACTGTTGTTCGGGTACCGATACGACCGTCTGTATCATTTCTTCTGAAGTGATCGGCTGCGGCGGCGACTCGGATTGGCTTGCTTCTGGTAGTGATGTTGTACCCTGATCTTGACCTTGCGCAGCGGTGGTTTGTTCTTGTTTCCCTGGTATTTGCAAGGTTTCACCCAATACCGTTTTATAGGATTGAGACAACTGCTCTTCTTTGAATACCATGAGAACTGTAAAACCAAAAACCAAACCTAGTGCAACGGCTCCTACTGTTGAAGCCATCACTCGAAACCACGGCGTCCGAGTAAAAGGCGGCATCGACCTTTTGATTCCTTTTTGTACGTTCAAGCGATTGGTACGCAATCTTTCTAACCAGGTGGAGTCTGCATGCTCATCGTCGCCGTCAAGATCAAGTATCGGACCGTGGAAGTTACTTTCATCCGGATCCTCTTGTGAGGTTCGATTGAATGTAGACTGGTAACGCAATTGATTTAAGCGAAAAAGCGCATCCTCTTCCGCAGTAGATTCCTCCGCAAAGTTTTCCGCTGATTTGAGAGATTCATCTAGCACCTGTGGCTGCAATTCACGTATTTCACCCGATGCTTCTTCTGGCAGATGCATTGCAGGTGACGGAATGAATGGTTTCCTGCCCTCCCTTGGTTTGCTCGTCTCTTTTTTCGGCTGTACTGCTGATCCGTTCAGTTTTATGGATATTTGATTGGGTTTTTTAAGCTCCAAAATAAAAAACCTCCTCGCTCACGTAAATCTAGTAATACTAGCATACGGGGGCTTGTTGGAGGTTATGACTGTTTGTCTAATCTTCCGGACAAATTATTCAGAGCTTGTACTCTTTTGCTCCGTTTCTTTTTGGGTTTCTTTCTGGGTTTCCTCTACTTCCTTCTCTGGATTGGGAATAACCTCATAGCGGAGAGGATCCCACTTGCCAGAAGGTCCATTCACATCGACTGGTGGAAGTTTGTTCAAAAGACTCTTGAACTGTGGTGCAAAATAGCTGGTCAAACGTATAGTTGCCGCCATTTTTGTTTCTTTTGGTATGACAAAATCATCTTTTGCTGTTGTAGCGAAGCTTAATTCATCCACTCGCAAATAACGTGACATCCCCTGAATCTCTGAAACAAAATCGTATATTTCTTCGTATTCGCCTTTAATGGAGAGATTCATCTCGACACTGTTCAATTTTGCTTCAGGCAGGATCTTTTGCAATACTTCCACAGTTGGCGGTTGTTCTTTTTCCTCAGTTGACGATGGAGTAGATTGGTTACCCGTTTTCTCGGCAGAATTATTGTTATCACCAGAAGGATTTGCCTCTGTTTCGGTATTTAATGGATTCGTCAGGATTCCTTGCTCTTCTTGTTTCTTTTGTTCCTCTTTCACTTCTTTGGGGATCAATTTCTCAGCAATTTCTTTTGCAGAAAGCTGCTTTTGTTCTGTAAATGTTACGGAGGTAATTTCAACCTGACTGAGAGTCTGCAAACGCTCCAGGTCTTTTATCAATTGATCCGTATACGGCTTTACAGGAATGGCTTCGACGATCCTCTCCAGCTTTTCATACGGTACCTCACTCTTTGGTCGCACTTGTCCCGCAGCAATCGCATCTACTTTACTGGACAAAGTTGCGGCCTGTGCAGCAAGCTGCTCACGTTCATCGCGTACTGGATTCAAATACAAAAAGTTAAACGCAGCAAGAAGGGCAAACAACAGGGCAAACCCTAACAAAGCATATTGACGTTCCTTTTCCCCCATACATTACACCTTCTTTTACTTCTTTTTCTGGTCTTCCGGCTGGTTTTGCTGATCTCCGAGCGTTGCATTTCCATCGAGTGTGGCCAGTGTTTCTTTCAACTCTTTCACATCAAAAGTCAATGCGACTACATTAAACTCAGCACCAAAACGAGGCAGAACTTTGCCTCCCACCGTTTGCAAGGCTGGAGAAAGCGGGTTATTTTCTTCATCGACAGGTCCCATCCACTTAACCGGACTGGCAACAATCTTGTTAACCTCCGCTTTGATCACATAAGGGGACGCCTGTAAATTATGGAGGTACGATGCTACATCATCGTACTGTTCAAATTTACCTAAAATCGTAATGGTTCCATCCAGATTGTAAGAGACCTTTTCCAGTTTCCCCATCACTGGTAGATTGGTTGCCAGTTCGTCAAGGAGCAGTGTGGTTGGATAAAAAAGATGCTGCACGCGTTCAGTTAGATTCAAATACTCACCCAACGTACTTTGTTGCGCTGAGGAAACTTTTCTTTTTTCTATCGTTGCCAGCATATTATCTTTTTGTGTAATGCTTTGCTTTAACGTCTCAATTTGTTGTTTTTCATCAAAATACGTCCAGCCTAAAAATGAGGCCGCAGCCAACCAGACCGTTCCAATAAGAGCATAGATCAGGTATGTGCTTGTAAACTTTTTCTTCTTTTGGGGTAAAAGGTTAATCGTTACCATTCTCTCAACCTCTCAAAGATAGTCCCGCTGCGACGGTAAATGCCTGTAAATTATCTACTTGACTATCCTTACAAGCAATGTGATGGGTAGGAAACAACAGGGTTTCAATTCCCGACAGACGATTGTTGATATGCGGGAGAAACCTCTCCATCGTCGGGAACTCACCCGTAATGTAAATCTGTTTGATCCGTGTGCCATCGTTTTTCATACTAAATTGGTAAAAGTTGATTACACGATCCAATTCTCGCAACAAATCATTGGCAAAAGAATCGTACATTCCGCTAGCATTCAAGTGATGGTAAAAATCCTCGGCTCTCCACTCTTTGGTGTCGACACCCACCACATAATTGGTTATATCAATCGGAATATTGCGCAGAAATTCCGGAATTTCTCCCTGAAAAATACTGACATTGACGGAATGCAGACCCAACTGCATAAACATGAAGTCAGTCGGTATCACAGAACCACTGCCCTCTAGCAAACGATACAATGCCAGTGGCTCTATTTCTACTGCAGTAACCGTTACATCCACCAGCTTCATCATTCTGACATACTGATCAATCACGTCACCGGGAGCTGCGATAATCAGGTATTCATCCATCGGCTCCGCTTCGGCTTCACCAAATTCCGCTAGCTGACTATTTGTCTTGTTGGGGAGTATTTCACGCAATTTAATATAATCAAAATAAGGCCTGGAGAAAGGAAGATGAACCGTTGTTTCCAATTCAATTTCGAGAATGGGTCTTACTTCATTCGGAGATAATTTGGGTAATGTAAGTTTGCGAATAACAACGAAAGAACTGGGAACAGCCAACACGGCCTTCTTTTTTCGCATGCGAAGATCTTTTTTGGCGAGAGCCAGTTGTAATTCTAATTCTTCCTGCTTCACTATTTTGCCCGATTCAATCAATCCATTGTCTACCTGAATAATTCCCATTTGCTCCATTCGGATTCCGTCTGTTCCCAGTACTAATTCGGAATAGCGAATCCCTTGATCATCAATGGCAAGACCAATATGCGTCTTTTTACTGGAAAATGGCAGACGTAATTTCATCGTATCGATTCCTTTCTAGAGTAAGGCAAGATATAGCTGTGTCCAAACAATTCGACATATTTCGTTCCATCCCTGCTTCATTTGGGGTGGTGAATATTGTATAACTGTGATTAAAATAACAGGGCTACATACCAGGTCGTGATCGCTTCACCGTACAGGTACGCAAGGAGAGAGCCTACTGCGATAAACGGCCCAAACGGGATAGACGATTTGCGGTTTGCTTTTTTTAATAGGATTAGCAGAATGCCGACCAGTGCACCGAGTAACGATGAGAGAAAGATGCTGACGAATAATAGCTTCACTCCTAGTACTAAACCGATCACGGCGAACAGCTTGATATCCCCTCCACCCATTCCTTCACCACGTGTCACTATGGCTATGAGTAAGAAGAGTCCAAAGCCTATTGCCATGGCTAAGAGGTGCATCCAGTAGGTTTGTGTTGGATGAATGAAGAATCTGGCTACCAGAAACAGGCCTAGGAACGGGAATACTACTTTGTCGGGGATGAGTCGGTATTTCAGGTCCGATACGGTTATGATTACTAGAAGAGAGACGAAACCGAGCCCGACCAAGGTTTCTGTGCTATAGTCAAATCTCCAGTATGTGAGGGCGAAAAAGATTCCGGTGAACAGTTCCATGACTGGGTAGATTGGTGAGATGGTCATCTGGCATGAGCGGCATTTGCCTTTTGCTAATAAATAAGAAAGAACTGGGATTAGATCACATGCTGATAGTTTTTGCTGGCAGCCCGGGCAATGTGACGGTGGCTGGATGATTGATTCACCTTTTGGGACTCGCAGGCCTACTACGTTGTAGAAGGAGCCGAATAGGAGGCCTAGGAGGAAAATTAAAGAAAGTACAGGAATTTCAGACATTAATTCACCTTCTCCACTAAAATAGAAAACTTCTTCTCCCAAGAGAGAAGAAGTTTCTAAACTACCATTAGATTTATGGTAACGTTACATTTGCTCTTGTTGCTGTTTCAGCGTTGAAATTTAATATATCCGTATTACTTCCATCTCGTTCCAAAAGTACAGTATAAGTGTAGTTAAAGTTACCTTGTGTTCCAACTGCAGCCCGTGTAATAGTTACCTGACAGTTTGTTGGACTATACGCGAACCCCCCACCGCCTGGGAATTGAGGTATATTTATAAATCCTTGTTGGTTAAGCGTTTCTAGAGTTACAGATGTACTATTAGAAGTAAATGTTTGGTTTGGGTTTGCAGCTAGCCATTGCCTTGCAGCATCAGCCATCATTTTAGCATTAGCAACATGTGCGTCTCTTCTTGCGTTGTCAATAATGTTACCGATAGATGGTATAGCAATCGCTGCAACAATTCCAATAATCACCAAAACAGCAAGTAACTCAACTAATGTTAAACCTCTTTCATTTTTAAGATACTTTTTTAACATATAATCTCCCCCCACTTAGTTAATGCACATTATTAAAGATTTCAAACATAGGAATCATGATAGATAAAACTATAGTACCAACTATTACAGATAATAAAACAATCATTATCGGCTCGATCAATGACTTCAATTTATCTACTGCATTATCTACTTCAGCTTCATAGAAATCTGCTATCTTCTCAAGCATCAAATCGAGTGAACCTGTTTCCTCACCAATGGCAATCATACTTGATACTAACGGTGGAAATACCCATGACTTTTTCATTGGTTCTGATAAAGGACGACCATCTCGTAAACTCAGCTTGGACTCGTTTATCGCTTTTCCTATTACTTTGTTCCCCACCACATCCTCTACAATTGATAGGGCTTGCAAGATAGGCACGGAACTAGAAAACAGTGTACTCAAGGTACGAGTCATCCTTGCCAAAGCACCTTTTTGCAGTAGTTTCCCAAATATCGGCATCTTTAGTTTAGCATAGTCTACCAAAAATCGTCCACTGGATGTATTGACAAAAACTCGAAAACTAATATATAGGACAATAATACCAACGAGATATAGGTACCACGTATTAATCAAACTGTTACTCAAAGCCATAACAACCTGTGTGATTTTCGGAAGCTCCGCATCAAAACTAGCAAACATGCCTACAAAAGTAGGAACGATACTCGTAAGTAGGTAGGAAGTAACTGCAATTGCCAAAATACTTATCGTAATCGGATAAGTCATCGCAGACTTAACCTTCTCCACCGTGTAATAAGACTTCTCATAAAAAGTAGCCAACCGATCCAAAACAAGCTCCATATTACCGGAAGCTTCCCCTGCCCTTACCATACTAAGATACAACGGCTCAAAAACCTTGGGAAACTTGGAGCACGATTCAGAGAGTTGGACCCCTTTGCGTAGGTCAGCCTCTACTTCATTTAAAATCTTGCGAAGCGCTTTACTTTCACTTTGTTGTGCAAGAATATGAATCGAGTCTACAATCCCAATCCCTGCTCGAATCAAAGTTGCCAACTGCCGCAAAAACACGACAAAATCCTGATTTTTCACCGGCTTGCCAAAATGGATTTCCGTCTGCAAAAAGCCTTTGACTTCCTGCTCAATCGTCATAACAATTATGCCTTGACGCTTCAACTCTGCAACTGCCATTGGCTTACTGCTCGATTCGATCTTTCCCCGCTTGCGCTTCCCGTCCCGTTCCTTTGCTTCATAAATGAACGTTGGCATCTAGTCCAACGCCCTTTCATTCAAGAAATGTTGCGCAAATTCTCGGGAGATGGTACCGCTCGCCAACAGATCCGTGATGGAATTCTCCAGCGTGTGCATTCCCATATCTCGACCCGTTTGCAAGATGCTTTTGATCTGATGCACCTTTTCAATACGGATGAGGTTGGCAATGGCAGGTGTGTTAACCAAGATTTCCGTAGCCACGGTTCGTCCACCTCCGATTTTCGGGAACAGGCGCTGCGAGACAATTCCAACCAATACGGACGCAAGCTGCATGCGAATCTGTGGTTGCTGATGACCAGGAAGAACGTCGATGATCCGATCAATCGTCTGAGGGGCGTCGGTTGTATGCAAAGTAGCAAAAACCAAGTGCCCCGTCTCTGCCGCCGTTACCGCTGTCGTAATCGTCTCCAGATCACGCATCTCACCGACGAGAATCACATCCGGGTCCTGACGCAAGGACGCACGCAGACCGGCAGCAAAGTTACTGGTATCAAACCCTACCTCTCGTTGATTGACAATCGAGAGCTGGTGCTTGTGGAGGTACTCAATCGGGTCTTCCAACGTAATGATATGTTTGCGCATCGTGCGATTAATATAGTCGATCATCGCTGCCAGCGTTGTCGATTTACCGCTTCCAGTCGGCCCTGTAACCAGTACAAGTCCTTGTGGCTTGTGGCAAAACTTTTTCAAGTTCTCCGGCAGCCTCAATTCTTCTAGTGAGGGAATACTGGTCGGGATGACACGAGCCACAAGCCCGATGCATCCTCGCTGATGATAGGCGTTAATCCGGAAACGTGATGTTCCCGCAAGCCCATAGGAGAAGTCCAATTCTCCTTTTTCGATGAATTTGGAATACATCTGCTCGTTAATAATCTCCTTTGCCATCGCTTCCGTATCGTCTGGCTGCAACGAGGGGATGTCCAGTCGCTTCAAATCACCATCAATCCGAAATACTGGAGATGCACCCACTGTGATGTGAAGGTCAGAAGCACCTTTATCGAATGCATATTTTAAAAGCTTTTTGATATCGACAGCACTCATCTGTTATTCCTCCACCCTCGGCACACGCTAGTCAGCTATCGCAATACGATAGATTTCATCCATGGTCGTCAACCCTTGCTTTACCTTCAAGAGTCCATCGTCGAACAGCAGGATCATTCCCTGTTTCATGGCATGCTTTTTGTACTCAGTTGCTGGAAGTCGCTGTGTCATCATGTTCCGCAATAGATCGTCTACCCGAAACACTTCATGTACAGCAAGCCTTCCTCTGTATCCGGTCATATTACACATACCGCATCCTGTACCCTTCCAGAGGGTTTCTACTTTCAGCCCACGTTGGGCAAACAACGCTTTTTCCTGTTCAGTTGCGGTGTATTCTGTTTTGCAGTCTTTGCAAATTCGTCGAACGAGCCTTTGCGCCAGAACTCCGTTGATCGAGGAACTGAGCAAAAACGGCGGAATACCCATATCGACGAGGCGAGTAATACTGCTTACGGCGTCATTCGTATGTAGGGTACTTAACACCAAGTGACCCGTTAAGGCAGCACGAATGGCGATTTCGGCTGTCTCCTTGTCACGAATCTCCCCGACCATGACGATATCCGGGTCCTGACGGAGAATGGAGCGGAGAGCAGACGCAAAAGACATGCCGATTGCTTCATTTACATGAACCTGATTGATGCCTTCCAGTTGATACTCCACCGGGTCTTCGACAGTAATGATATTAACCGACTCATCATTCAAATGGTTCAACGCTGCATACAAGGTAGTCGATTTCCCACTACCAGTAGGCCCGGTTACCAGCAAGATTCCGTTCGGACGATTGATGAGGTCTCTGAAAAAACCCAGATTCCGATTCGTCAGACCGAGTTTATCGATGTCAATCAGTGCATTGGAGATATCTAACAGACGCATTACAATCTTCTCACCATAGATCGTAGGCAAGGAAGAAACACGGACGTCGATTTCCTTGTAGGCAATCTGCAACTGTATCCGTCCGTCTTGTGGAATTCGTCTTTCTGCAATGTTCAAATTCGCCATAATCTTGAGTCGAGCAGTCAAAATGCCCACCATGTGCCGTGGAAGGACTCGTTCGGTCCTGAGCACACCATCTACCCGAAAACGGATCCGTATCCCGTCTTCTTGCGGGTCAATGTGAATATCACTGGCCCGGAACTGAACCGCTTGCTCGAACATTTGATTCACCAGGCGGACAATCGGGGAATCCTCATCAATGATTTTGGCTTCCTCAATCTCTTCTGTGTCGCTCATGCCCTCCATCAGTTCTTTCACTGATCCCTGCATGCTGTACATTCGAGAGATTGCTCGTTGGACTTCGTCTCTAGTTGCAATTACTGTCTCGATGACGAAGCCCGTGCTTAACCGCAGCTCATCAATCGCAAAATAGTCTAGCGGGTCCACCATCGCAACGGTAAGCTTGTTCCCTTCCCGCTTCAACGGAATCAGCGAGTAGCGCTTGGCAATTTCCTCTGATACAACACTGGAAAGAGAAGGGTCTAGTTTATAGCGAAACAGACTAACGTGTGGTATCCCTAATTGAAACTCAAGAATTTCAATCAACTGTTGCTCACTGATATATCCCTGCTGCAGCAAGTGGTCACCGAGTTTTAACTTTGATTTCTTCTGCTCAATTAGCGCTTCCTGCAGTTGCTGTTCGGTTATGATTCCACTCTCAACCAGAATGTCACCCAGTCGTTTTCGCCCCATACACTCACCTCCCTAATTCAGATAAATAATACCTGGCTTCTTCCCTTGATCAGTCTCTTTACCTGGTTTATTCACTGATCCTGACGAAGCTGGGGGGATGTTGTCAGGAAGCGGAGCTATGTCAGCCGGGCGTTCATTCGAGCTGTAATCATCTGGAACAAATACATCCTCAGAACCGGATGAATTTGCCTCATCTACTACTTGTCCAGCCTCTTGTTGTGTTTCTTCCCCTTCAAATCCCGGACCGGAAGCAATAATGTTATGCAAAGGCTTGTAGTAGTTATCCGATAATAGCTTTCTTTGCTCCTTGCCGTCCTTGCCTTTCAGAACGGTAAATACTTTCGCACGTAACCCATCTTTCCCGATTCTGACAACCTGTTCGGCCCCAGGTAACAGGTCTGGATTAACCCGAACGATTGTATCTGGCGGAAACGTCTCCTCATTTGTCGTTTCCAGCGTCACTTCTTCTTTTGGCAATTCGGCACCAAAAAGCGCAATCCGTACTGTTTGATTCACAACTTCTGCATGCACATAAAGAGGTGTATTAAACTGGTTTTGCAAGCGCAGATCAAATTCTCGATCATTTACATAAGCATCTTGTCCAATGGGCATAAACTCCACAGGACGTCGATTATTATGTCTCTCTACAATCGTAAGTTGGCTTTTAACAGCAGAAACATAGAGTGTAGAAGCAACCTGTGTTGCCGCTCCTGACAATCCATCAGGGATCTCTTCGTCCTCTAGGATAGGAACAGGGTCAAATCCGTTTTCTTTTGTAAATAAGCCAACTCTCTCCTGAAAAGAAAACACTTCATGAGGCAATAGTATCGCTCCGTTAATCAAAGAGGCTACTTTCTTTACATTCTCCATACGCTTTGAAACCGCTGAATTAATCGTAGTGCTCTGTTCACTAATGAGCGTATCAATATCTTTAATGATGTCTTGCGTAATCTGTGGAACTTCCTTCTCGAAGGCAACCGGGATAGGAGCTGCTATCTCTCCCTGGCGCAGTGCTGTTTCGATCTTTCCAACAGTTTGCTCTACATTAATGCGATACCCTGCGATCTCAGGAACGAGTGTGGCTGTTTTTCCCTGAATGCGCAATGTTGCTGGCACCGATTTTCGTTCCACTTTCTGACTAATGGAAATTACTTGCTTGGATAACTCGCCCCGATCATAGTTCAAAACCAGTTCAGCTTCCGGTGTAGAGGATTTCCCCCACAGCTTGTTCCAGAAACCGAGAATGCCTGCATCCTCTTGCGACTTCTGCATGGCCTTTTCCAACGTGTCCGATACATTCACCTGCATCTTGAGCGCTGATTGGTCAATCAAATAATTGTTTCCATCTAACGAAAGTGTTATGGGAAGACTTGAAAAGCGATTGAATACTGGCTTCAACCGCTCTTCCGCTTCCTGATATGTTAAGCCCTTCAACGGTACATCTGCAATTTGCACATTGCCAAATGCCCGATCCGTTTTCACTGAACTGGTAGGCCATTCTCCCGAAACCAATAATGCGATGGAACTGAACACAATGGATTGAAGAAGAACTAGCACGAATACAATGGAGAATTGGGCAACGTATCTTCTCTCTATCATCTGTTCATATCACCGCCTCTTGTAAACCATACCCCATTTATTTGACTACAAACCTATTCATTTACTTTTAAAGACAACTCAACTACTTTATTGCGTCCCATTGCTTTAGCTTTTTCCAAGATGTTCATCGTGATTGTACCGCTTTCTTCGAGCACTAAATTCCCTTGTTCATCATAAAAGTCACTGGAAATCGTTTTGCCTTCCAGCAAAAGAAGGTCCCTGTCTGCCACTTCGTCCAGTGTAACTTCTGGGGCATTTTCCATATCTGCCTTTGTTGAGTTTGCTAGAAAATCAGTTTCATTTACCAAGGTAACATCTGCATCTTCTGAAACTACCATGATATCTTTACCAAATGTGAGAACTGCATCGACCGGCAGAACCTTCTTGTTACCTTCCTGCTCAAGAACACATCCCACAATTTTGCCTGTTTCCTCTGAGAAGAAATATTCTGCTACTTGTCCCAACAAACGTCCCTTTTTGGTGATTGTACGAGTTCCTTTGATCTGAATGTTTTTGGTAAGCAGTTCATTGGCGATCGGAATATCAGCCAAATCAATAACGGAGCCTTCTGTTTCAATCGTTACTGCATAATTCCCCATGCCTTCTACCAATTTGAACGGAATTGCTTTGATCCCGAATTCCCATTGGTCATTTTGTACAATCAAAAATTCAATTCCACGTTGATCTGGATTAATAACAAAATTTTTGACTTTCCCGATGTCTTTTCCATCCAAAATGCTAATGATTGGCATTCCCAATACTTCTTTGCTCTGTTTCATCTGTAGTTACGCTCCTTTTTATCGTTCTCTGCCGATCTTACAATTCGCCAGCTTTTCTTGCTTCGTCAAAAATATATTTAGGAATTAAGTACCAAGGTAAGTTTGGCTTTTGGTTCAAACGAACTAAATTCGTAACAATCTCAATATACTTGATATGATTCATAATTTCCATTTCTAAATGGTGGTTTTCCGGATTGTTCGACAATTGCTCACGAAGTTGTTGTAATTCTTGGATGGCTTTTTTGTACAAGCCCATATGTTTGAGCATTTCAACATAATCTTTGGTAACCAAATATCTTGTACCCAGCGGGATTGGATAATCAAGAGCTGCCTTCAAATGAGGAAGTGCTCGTTGGAAGTCCTTTCCACCCAAGGCAGCTACTGCCGTTTCGTAATGGTATTGTACTTGTTGCATGTCATCAAATGTAAGCTGCTGGGTGACTTTGACAGGTTGCTGGACGATATCCTCTATCTCTATGATTTCTTCATTAGTAAGGTCTGAAACAATCAGATCTTCTTCCAAGGTGAAGACCTCATCAATCGGATCTTCATCTTCTTCTGCTGTATCGTCATCAACAAGTGCGCCTTCGTGATCTGCAATGTCTTCAGCAACCGGCTCTTCCTCGAAGACAAGGTCTCCAATTGTTAGATCTTCGTCCTGGGCAAGGTCTACTACAATCAAATCGTCTTGTAAGACAAAGTCACTAACATCCGCGGTGTTGCCTATCTTATCTGTACTCGTTTCCACTGGTTCACTGGTCGGTTGATCTTCTACAAAAACTAGATGATCCAGATCATTGAAATGATTCTCATCTTGCTGTTTTTTCGGTTCATCACTTGGTTGATTCTCTTCTTCCAGTTGTTCCAGTTCATCACTTGGTTGATCAACATCTTGCAAGTTACTGTACAGGACAAGATCATCAGTTTTTTCCTCGTCCTCTTCAGCCTGATCTCCTAAATAACTGAATGTAGGGCTATCAGACGGTAACTCATCCAGACTAACTGCAGGCTCATCATCAAATGAATAAGTGATCAGATCTTCTTCATGATCAGGAGGTGCGAGTTTGGCCTTTTCTACCACTGGTTCAGTTTGAGATGGTTCAGACTCTGCTTGCTCAGACGATGCTGCACTTTGGTTAGCTGTCTCATCAAAGAAATCCCATTCAATGACCTCTTCTCGATTTTTTGGAAGCTGTTCAGTATCCATTTTTGTTTCAGCTATCGATTGGGCCAGCTCTGACTCCGCCTGCTCTTGGCTGGAAATATTCGTGTCAGGTCGTTCCGCTTCTTTTTCTGCTGTTCGAAATTCTGCCAGCAATTGGTCAATCGCATCCTGACCGAAAGCTTGTTGTTCCGTATTCGTATGTTGTTGCGTGAAAAGAGCTGAAAAATTGCCCTTGGAATTCTCATTCATTTCTGCTTCGGATTTAGAGGTACTTTCTTGTGAAGCATCTACCTCTTCGTTGCTCTTCGTCAGTTCCAAAACCCGTTTCTTTTCCGGCAAATTTCTTACGATAAGAAATGAAAGTAATCCTGCTACAAGCAGCATGATCAAAAGAGTTGTCATTGCACCAAGCAGTTCAATCGCAAACGGGATAACCCCCCCCAGGACGACGGCAAGAAAAATGAAAATGTAGATTTCACGGTTCAAACCGACCAGTTTCCTGCGAAAAAGCAAAAACAGTAAGAGAGTGAGCAGGAAATACATCAGATAAAAGCCCGGTAATCCTGACAGGGTCATAATATCACCTAGTAGAATAGAATTTTTTATTTATAGGCACAAAGTCATGCAACCATCATACTAAAAGTCATGAAGCTATCATGCATATCTTTCTGTTAATTCGACGTAAATCTACATTATCCTCTTTCCTGTCTAGAATCTATTAGGGGTAACTACAGTTAGTTCAGCCAATTTATACATAATTTTTACTCACGAATTCTTCTATTCATATAACCTGGCAAGATGCTACACTTAATAGAAGACTTGTGGGTCGGGGGATGTCAAATGAACTATATACAGAACGAGAAGGGACTAACCCTTGTAGAAATCGTCGCATCATTAGTTATTCTCTCATTGGCTCTTCTAATGATGAGTAATTTTCTCGTGAGAAGCTTTGAAATTTCTGGCGATCAAGATAACAGACTGGTTGCTATGAATATAGCGAGGCAAGTGGCTGAGCAGTGGAAGTCGGGGAATGGAAGTTATCCAGCAGATTCTAAATTTGTTACCAGAGACTTTTCTAGTGATTCCGATATTACAAATATGGCAAACAAGGAATTGGAATACGAACACTTGGAAACCTTGGCTAGAAAAATATTGGCCAGTTCAAATCCAGACTACAGCATACCCTTATCTGAAATCACTGTAAATGAACGGAACTACAATCCTTTTATCAATTTAACTTTGTTTCCCGAGGACCCTGCTGATCCAACGGAAATAAACCCATTAGGTCACAATCCTATCGTTATCGTGACTGTTCACATCAACGATACTCAAGGTGCGACTCTCGCAACCTTACAAGCAGGCGTCGCAGACCCCGCTAAAGGAGGTCCGTAGACAATGAGAAGTTCCATCATACGTTATCTTCGAAATGAAAACGGTCTGACCCTTGTGGAAATGCTTGCTTCCGTTACGATTTTCGTGCTGATCTTTATTCCGCTTTCTTCCGTTTATATTCGGGGAGTTGAATTGTATCAAAAGACGCAGGAACAAACCCAGCTTCGCAACGAAGCCGATTTTGTTATTGGTGACATCATGCGAATTGTTCAGGAGGCAACCTATTTTGAACTTAGCAGTACAACTAGTACAAACAGGCAAACGTTGCTCAATATTTTTTCACATCCCAAAGCTGGCACTCTCATAACGGCTGCTGAGGCTCCCAATTACAACGGCAACATTATCCAATACACTCGCTCCAATGTATATGACGAGGCCACTAACCGTACGAATTGGCTGCTTACTCGAGCAATCTATCAATTTCAACTTCCTGCAAGTCCTTCCCCGATGGATCATGCATTTGTTCATAGTCCGAATTATTTAGTAGGAGGCTTGTTCCGGATTTCGCCAGACAATAAGCAACTCACACTTTGTCTGGTAATTGCCCCTCGAGGCGATCAAGCGATTTTCGACCAAGAGGGACAGCAGAAAAAATTCACATCATTTGATGAAATTGTTGCTGAACTGGATAACACCAATCGATCCGATCAGGTTAACAGCTATATTCGCTTTGTCCGTACTGATTTTGCAGTAAACAACGTCCGGAGGGGTGAATAATGCATTTGAATATCCTTAATGAACGAGGCGGGGCACTGGTTATCGTGCTTTTCATCCTCATGCTGTTTACAGTTTTGGGTTACTCCATTGCTGCATACACCATGCAAAGTTCTACTCAACATGCGATCAGTGAAGATGAAGTGCAAGGAAAAATGCTAGCTGATCTGGGTCTGGCTTACTTCCAGGAATATCTGGAAAACAAACTTAGTCTTTCAACCTATGATACCGCTTTAAAGAATCCGTCAGGTAGTGATTCCATTATTATCTTGCTTGATGAAATTGCTTTGCCAATGACATCGGATACCACGGGACCGTTCAGGCGAACCTTGCTAGCACCGGCTTCCTCTGGAGGGGCTCAACAAGGATTTGCCATAGGTTATCAAATGGACACAGCTGAAACGATTCCTTTTCGTACAGAAACATCCAATCCAGATAAACCGTATAGTCAACCTTATGTTAGGAAACTCAAAGTATCGGTCATCGGACTTCCCGTCCGAGCGAATAACAATGTGGGAATTCCTCAGCGAATGGTTCGTTTAGACGCGACTGTATACATTAATACCATCCCTGCCCCGTTCCACTATGCTGTTAGTACTCCAGGGGAGTTGCGGCTGTTTGGCGGGACCAATCTGATCGGAAACAGTACGGCACATCATATTGTTACTTCCTCCGAGTACCGTTATAATACTGGCAGCTCGGGTGATTTTAGCTCTGGTGGTAAAGAAGATTATAGCAAGTCTTATGTGGAAGGAACGGTTACGCTCTCTGACCGGATTTCCGGTTCAACCACCGTACCCGGAATAATCTACAATCTTAGCGACCTTCCTAGAAACGCTTTAGGAAATCCAGATGCACCCAAACATGAATCAATGATTCCTTCAGCACCTGAATCAACGAAAATCGTTTCTTCAAGGGCAGAATTAAGAACTGCATTCATCCCTATTGAGTTAGAGAGTACAGATGAACGAAGCGTTTTATCAGCACCTTCTGCCCAACCTTATTTACCTGGCTACGAAGCACCTATCGTTGAACATCGCAACGAAACTGCAAAACCTCTCTTTTCTACTGGAAATGTGAGCAGTTTTGTAAGACAAAAGTTAGTTGCTGCTGGTTCATTTAGCAGGCCAGAGTTTCTGGTCAATCAGACAGTTGCAATTAAATTTGACGACAATGTGACAACGGAAACAAGTCTCCGGGATGTTGATGTTCCTTCGGGTACCAATACTATTGTCATACAGCAGGATTATACCGGTGTTGACTTGTCAAATCCATCAGATCTTATTGCACCTTTGACTGCTCGTCTCACAGGCACAGGATACGGTTCCATTAACCAACTATTTGTTGGTGTGACCGGAGAAAATCCAACGGGAAACAAAGAAGCAAAAGCTACAGTTGAGATGGGTTGCAAAGGGGCTTTTATCTCCCCTCCGACACCTTGCACTACTGATGGCACAAACGACCCGTTTACCTATACCGGAACAATCTATATTAAGGGGAATCTCGACATTGTAGGGGATATCAAAGTGAACGGTACGATCTATGTTGACGGTGACGTCTTGATACGGGAAATAAGCAATCTGGATAATCAAAATCTCGCTATTATTGCATCGGGAGCAATCAGTACAACTTCTCGTTATTTGGATAACTCAGAGGGCTGGAACAAGACATTAACTGCCTTTCTTTATTCGGAACGTTCTATGGAGATCTTTTCAATCGAATCAATCAATCGAATAGAAGGCGGGATTGCCACTGGGATAGGAACAGATCCTACAGCAGAACCGAACAGCTATATAGAGTTTAATACAAAGCGTGAAGGTGGACCTGGTTACGCTTCCCACCTGACCATTCAATTTAATCGGCGAATATTTGAACAGGAGACGCCTGGGTTGCCACCTGGCGATGAATTCTTCCTTGATCTGTACGATCTCAACTATATTACCAATCCAGGACAAGTTGACATTCGTTAACGAACAAAATTAAGCCTTGGGACATTTGCTCCCAAGGCTTTTTGAATGTTTTCATTTGATTTTCCCACTACTTACTTCAAGGTATTCTTAGCCTTCACTGTCACTGAACCAGTATTATTGAAAGTTTCATCATAATAATCATAGGCTTTTTTCACGGCATTATAAACCTTGATCTTAAGCTTGATCTCTACCTTGACGGTGAAAGTCTGCGTTTTTCCATTTGGAGTCTTGATCAACTGAGTAACAGAATTACTTACTTTGTTTGAACCGATCGGGAAGCTAAACTTATTGCTTCCAATCCAGTAGGTTGCTTGAATGGATTCAATATCGCTTTCCGTAAGTCCTGAGAACGCATACGTAATATTTAACTTCTTCGCACGGTTTTCCAGATCATTGACACCGGAATCCGAATTAATGGTGATGACTTTGGAGAAGGTAGGTTTGCCACCACCATCTCCTGGAGTGACAATAACATTACCATCTCCATTTGATGCTTCAAGAGTAATCGTCTTGATCGCTGTCGCTCCCCTATCAACATCATCATTTAGCGGCGTTACTGCTTTTACGCTAACCACTGTGTCGATTTGTTTACCGCCTTGCTTTTGATACTCTGCAATAAAGTCGTAATTGTCTTTATCGGATAGGGCAAACTCTGTCCAATCCCCAGTAGGAGAGTCCTTATAGTACCATTTGGTCGACTCATCAATTGTGTCAGCGTCAGGTCTTACATCAATTCGGACGAGATCGCCAATTTTTAACTGTTCTTTTAGCGTAAACTCAGGGAGTACTCCACCAATCTCGACAATCCTCACCGCTATCTCATTCTTGTCCGTGTATTTACCATTTCCGTTGAAATCCTGCATCATGGCAACGGCAACGATAGTTTGTCCACCAGCATTGAGTGGGATATTATCTGATACTCGGTCGTTATTGAACTCTTTCCACGGTGATTGAGCAGAAAGTGTATTCAAGTCAGGATTGCTGATCCATTTAAACTCGACATCTTCCATTACCAAAGTCGTCGGAGTAGCTGTCACTTTCCCTTTTGCCTTGACACCAGTACCTTCTTTTTCGGATTCAGCCGTGAATGCAGTCTCTGGGTGGAAGTAGAGTAGATTGGAGACTGTGTCCGAAGCAGCCTGGTAGCGATCCGTTACCTTTGCAGCAATACTGGTTGGTCCTACATACAGCACTTGTTGCACTTCACCATTATTTTTGATCATCGGGTTCACATCAAAGCTGAAATATGCCTGTTTCTTACCATCCTGCAAATCAGGACCAAAAGTTGGCCCATTAATTGCTGTGCGGGGTAAGACTACATCGTTTACTCTAAAATCTAATGCATTCGGCCATGCATCCGCATAGTAAACCACTTTTACGGTAATTACAGCCTTATCACTGTAACTCGTATTCCATCCGTTGTTAGCAGTAACGGTAATTTCCGGGCGAGTAGACACAGTCACTGTGCATGTATCTGTATATCCACCCTCTTCTGTTTTTACCGTAATGGTCGCTACACCACCGCCTACTGCCGTCACTTTACCGTCTTTATCCACCGTTGCAACTTTTTCATTACTGGAAGACCAAATTACATTTTTGTTGGTAGCATCAATCGGCTTGACTGTTGCATGCAATTCCTGGTGCTTGTTATCAGTCAGATTAAGAGTGATGGCATCTTCATCCAATTCCACTCCCGTAACTGGAACCTTTACTTTTACCAAGCTTGTCGCAGAATACTTGCTATCTACTGTAGTAGCAGTAATTACGGCTTCACCAGCTTTTACTGCGGTTACCAAACCATTGGAGTCTACCGATGCAATGGAAATATCGCTCGATTTCCAGGTCACTGCAGGTGCCTGTACACCTTGTGGAATTGCTTCCACCGTTAATTTAGTGGAATCCCCTTTGTTCAAATGAACTGGGTTCGGATTTACCTTGATTCCTGTCATTGGTTGAAGAACAGTTATGGTTGCGTGTCCTTGAATGCCTCCATCTTCAGAGGTTGCTGTGATAGTTACGCTTCCTACTGCAATACCATTAACCAGTCCTGTTTGACTAACCTCGGCAATCGCTGGATTCGAACTACTCCAAATCACGTTCTTATTTGGTGCATTCGAAGGACTGATTGTAGCTGTCAATTGTTTGGTTTCTGCAATATAAATCGTTGCTGAATTTGGCTCAACAGTTAGACTGTCGACAGCTTCTCTTACCGTTACTAGGCAAGTTGCTGTTTTTCCACCATCTTCTGTAGTCACTGTGATGACCGCAGTTCCCTTTTTCAACGCTTTAATTTCTACAGTAAAGCCATTGGAAGTGGATGGGGTCACGGTTACCACACTTGGATCGGAAGAACTCCAATCGACAGCTTTATTGGTTGCATTCAATGGTAAAATCGTTGCGATTAATTGATCGGTTTGTCCGGTACGAAGAACGGTCTCCGTCTTGTTAAGTGAGACGCTCGTAACCGGTACGATGACTGTCACTTCACACGTAGCTTTGATTGACGGGTTCTCTGCAGAGCTAACGGTAATAATCGCTTTTCCTGCCTGAACTCCTGTAACAACCCCGTTTTCATCTACTGTCGCAACGGAGGGATTGCTACTACTCCAGTTAATAGCTTTGTTGGTTGCATTTTCTGGAACTACGGAAGCAATCAACTTGAATTGTTCATTGATTCGCAGTGTTTTTTGTGTCGGACTCAGAGTTATTGCTGTTACCGGTGTTACAACGTTTACAATAGCTTCACCGAATTTCGTTCCATCTTCTGTAGTTGCCTTAATGGTTACAGTACCGTCTTTATCCCCTCTAACAAGACCAGTTTGATCAACAGTTGCAATGGTAGTATTACTACTGCTCCATATCACTTTTTGATTGACTTGATCAGGTAATACTTTTGCTGAAAATTGAACAGTTTGTCCAATGTTAATAGTTGCTTGATTTGGTGTTAAGATTACTCTCTCTGGCACCACAAGCTCTACTTGCAAAGAAATGTTATTAAAGTAATTTGTAAGATGTAAGCTGTCTTGTTCAGTATATTCCAGTTTCGCATCATTAAAGAGATACGTACCGCTCTTATCTGCCTTCACTGTAATAGTGAAGTTGATATCATTTGCTTTGAATTCGTTTCCTTGCTTGGTGTAGATAATATTCGGCAAATTCACAGTATAACGATCATTTTTTATTGAACCGGATATTCCGGAAATAGTGGATGAAGTTATTCCAATAATTTGTATGTCTGACGGGAGTAGCTCTGAATAGGTAACATTCTTTACAACAATTGACGTAGGTGCTTGTGACCCGGTCTGGGGTGAGCCTAAATAAGTTCCCTTTACTTTTCCATTTGATAATGACAAACGGAACGTAGCAAATCCGTCAACTGTAATAGAGTCTCTACCCTGCATTACCTTATCTTCATCAGTAATAGGAATGATTATTTGTGTATCTCCTTTAGTGATAAGGTCTTTCAATTCATCAATAATATCACTTGTTTTGCCGCTTGGCTCAGAGGTCAATGTTTGACCAATGGACACTGCTTGTTTATATCCTTCGTCCATTTTGTCACGGAAGTTAGCTTTACCCGTACCACCAAGAGCCAATGCGCCTCCGTTTGAGTTTCCTTTAGAGTCAATTCTATTCAACTCGGTTTCCATATCGTACTGTGTATTAACACGAAAGTTGTTGTCTAACAGAAAAAAGGGTCTGATACCCAATACCGATGTTGAGGGAGTTTGACCAAAGGCATCAAGGGAGATCGGATTGGGTTTAATTGTGAACGTGATAGCTGCTGTTTCACCAATTTTTACAATAGAAGGAGCAACACCGCGAGTAGCTTCGAAATTCGTCATTGGTGTATGAACCTTCAAACTGTATGTTTTTGTTGTAACCCCATCCTGTGCGGTTACCACAATACTAACAACGGTTTCACCTGGTTTGACGGAAACGTTTTTTGCTGTTCCACTATCATGAGCTTGTCCATTTACTGTTAGTGTAGCCATGCTATCTTCAGACGTTGGTGTTACTTGTACAGATGAAATATTGCTGTTGAGGTAAACGTCATAGGCTGTTGTATCCCCATCAAATACAGGAGTAAGAGGCACAAGTGAGCCAGAATTGACAGTTAAATTACTTAAATCTGCGTTATTCTTTGGACGTTTGGTCAAGGCAAGATTAATATTGGTAAGCGTCGTTCCAGCGGCAAAATCCTCTATCATTCTAGTTGTAGGCAGATAATCTGCTTTTTTTGCTTCAATAACTACCATACCTGCCGGAACATTGGATAATATATATTCTCCATTTGCGTTCGTAGTTGTATTCACAACACCGGAAGCAGAGACTTCAACATTTGCTAACGGCTTGCTGTTCGATTTGTCTATAACTGCACCTTTGATTGTTCCTGTTTTCTTTAATTGATTCGGATTGATCAACAGTTTGACGAAATCGATCGCTGCACCGTCTCCGTATGCATTTTGAGTGGTTTTGTCATCAATATTAATTCTTAGTCTACCGTCTCTCAGCAAAGGAAGAAATTCATCAGGAACCTGTACACTAATCAATTTACCAATAGGGCCATGCTGATTAAGTGAATTTATGACCTTTTCAATAAATGGAGCACGTACTCCATCCAACTCAACCGTATATTTGAGAGAGCGAGGTTTAATTCCATTAACTTCTTCAGGTTTCATAGGCTGATAGTCATCAATAAACATTTGCAGTATGGCTGATTCAACATTTACATATTTCAAATCATAGCTTATTTGAATGGGAACAACAGGGTGGCTAGAACGAGAATATCCATTAGACCTAGTGTATCCATCAGCGATATAATCATTGTTTCGACCAGTTGAAGGGAAGGTAAATGCACTGATTACCATAAGTTGGTCTGTTCCACTAGGATCATCCCATTCTTGTGGCTTAAACGTTACATCATGAGTTCTAGTACTGTTTCCTGAAAATGGGTCATATCCTTTTTCCCAATCAAATCCAAGATTATCTATGTCCCCCACACGAACCATAAGGTCGGCTTCCTCAGTATCATAGAGAGCTGCATACGGCTTAGACCAATCTCCGTTAATTGAGTCTTTGGTAGCAGCATCTGCCTTGGAAATTGGCAGTGTGGTAAAACTACCAGTTATGACAAGTGTTAATGCTAACATGACTGCCAGCACTCGTTTCATAATTCTTACCATTTCATACCCTCCTTCTCCCTGAACCCTATAAATAAATATCGACAAATTACTACAACGAAAAAAGATTACTTTTTACCTACTCCAATTGTACCATGATTTTACTCACATAGAAGAAAATCTCGTGCAAAAAAAGGACGAGTTGATAACAATTTTTATATTTTTGAGACAATAACTTTTCTGAAGGATGACTCTGTCTTGTGCTACACTAGAAACAAGAGAATAGAAACGGGGGGAGTGATAAGAATTGGAAGAAATAAAGCTGATGTTGAAAGCATTAATCGAGCGGGTTGACATCTTGTCCGAACAATTTGCACCTGTTCCTGGAAAAATTGATACCCTTACTGAACGAGTCGATACCCTGACCGAACGGGTTGATACTCTGACCGAACGGGTTGATACTCTGACCGAACGGGTTGATACACTGACCGAGCGGGTTGATACCCTGACCGAACGGGTTGATACTCTGACCGAACGGGTTGATACACTGACCGAGCGGGTTGATACACTGACCGAACGTGTTGACGCAATTAGTCTAGACGTAAAAGAAATCAAACAAGATGTGAAAGAACTAAATCAGAAGTTTGATCTTTTAGAGCGCAGACAAGATAAGATGACTGTTCGATTTGCAAAAGTGGAAGCTGCAGTAGATCAGCTTATGGACCATTTTGACAACTAAGGATCTCCCATATAAAAAATCCCTCCAGAACGAATTCTGCGAGGGATTTCTGTTTATCCTCTTCTATCAATCTTTTATTTCGCAAGTCTGTCAGCTAACCAGTAGGCTGATTTCCAGATATCTCCTGCTCCCATCGTGAGAACCAGATCTCCTGGGCGAATTTCGTTGACCAACAGTTCTTGTACCTCTTCCTTGGTTGGAATGTACTTGGCACGAGGATGACTGTTGACACGGATTTTATCGACGAGCACTTGAGAGCTTACCCCTTCAATTTTTTTCTCTCCGGCTGGTGAGAAAATGTCGGTGATAAACACTTCGTCAGCGTCACTGAACGCACGGCTGAATTCCTCCATGAGGAAATACGTGCGTGTATAGCGTTGTGGCTGGAATATCGCAATGACCCGACGACCGGATGATCTTGCGCCGTTTAAGGTAGCCATGATTTCTGTTGGATGGTGGGCGTAATCGTCGACTACCAAAATGTCACGTACTTCTCCAATGATTTGAAATCTTCGCTTTGCTCCCCGGAAGGAATAAAGCGCTTTGGCGATCTGCTCATATTCGAGGTTCGCTTCCAGGCTGACGATCACTGCAGCAAGTGCGTTGGCAATGTTGTGTTTACCTGGCATAGTCAACACGAGTTCTCCTAGCAACTTGCCCTGATGCCAAACCTTGCAACTTGTCTTGCGGTCGCCGCACTCAATATCGGTTGCGTAAACGTCCGCTTGTGCGTGGTAAGCAGGATCAATACTGTACTTGATTTTCGGACGGTTCACGGTTGGTAGCAGCTCACGCACGTATTGGTCATCTACGCAGACAACAGCTACTCCATCCTGTTTGAGATGGCCGAGGAACTCCACGTACGCCTTCTTCAAATTAGCAAAATCTCCGTTAAAATGCTCCAGATGATCTGGTTCGATATTGGTAACAATGGCATAAGCCGGACGATATTCCAGGAAAGATCCGTCACTCTCATCTGCTTCGGCAATGACAAAATCACTCTTGCCCGCCTTGGCATTCGTCCCAGCATTCATCAGTTCTCCACCAATAATGTACGTTGGGTCAACGCCACACTCTTCCAGCACATGAGCAATCATGGAGGTTGTAGTCGTTTTCCCATGCGCTCCTGCTATAGCTACACCCTTGCGATCGTTCAGAATTCGTGCAAGCATTTGGGAGCGGTGCAACAGCGGAATGCCATCCGCTCGTGCCGCATGTAATTCTGGATTGTTCTCCGGGATGCTGGTAGAGAAAACAATGATGTCTGCACCTTCAATATGTGCTGCTTCATGTCCGATCATGATCGTTGCGCCTTTTGCTTCCAGCTTCTTCGCCAGCTCGCTCATGGCAACATCTGAACCGGTTACTTTGTATCCTAGGTCAACTAACACACGAGCAATTGCGCTCATGCCATAGCCACCGATGCCTATAAAGTGGACGTGATGGAAATTCTCCACCTTCATTCACCTGCTCTTTCGTTTGAAGATATGGAAAAAAGTAAGCGTACCTGGGCAATAAAATACAACGAGCCACAAATGATTAGGATATCTTCCGAATGCTCACTTGTTTTTTTCCAGTCACGCAAGAAGGAATTCCAATCAGATACAAGTGTGATCTGATCTGGATTCACTCCACCCGAGATCCATTGTTCCTCCAAATGGGACATGGACGCTGCTCGGGGGAAATCAAATGTTGTCAAATAGAATTGCTCAACGGGAACCCGTTCCCATGCAGATGCCATCTGGGGTAAGGGTTTGTCAGCAAGTGCAGCAAGTAGAACATGCACCCGCTTGGATGTCGGAACAATTGGTGTAATACTTGCGGTTAAAGCCTGCATGCCTTCCACATTGTGTGCACCATCAAGAAGAATGAGCGGTTCACTCTGAACAACCTCTAATCTTCCTGGCCACGTTGTTTTTTGAAGCCCTCTGCCAATATCTTCATTCAAAAGGTGATAGGCATAAAACTCTCTCAACAAATCAATTACCATTAAGGCAACCGAAGCATTGTGTAGCTGATGTTTGCCGTTCATGTGGAGCAAATAGTTTTCGCTTTCTCGTCTGAATACACTGTTGTACGTAAATCGCTGTTCCCCAAGCTTTTGCTGTTGTTCCAACGACGTGTAAGAGAAATCGCTTCCCATCCGATACAAGGTGCTTTTCTTCTTACTGGCTGTCGCTTCCATTACCTGCATACATTCATCCTGCATCTTCCCAACGACGACAGGAACACCCGGCTTGATAATTCCAGCCTTCTCTCTAGCAATTTGTTCGAGAGAGTCACCCAGAATATCGGTATGGTCCATCCCGATATTGGTAATCACAGAGACGAGCGGGTGGACGACATTCGTCGAATCCAATCGTCCACCAAGCCCTGTCTCCCAAACAATAACAGACGGGCGCACAACCTGGGCAAAATAGAGAAGTGCCAGTACCGTAATGACCTCAAATTCCGTTGGAGAGCCATAATCCGTAGAAGATGCACAACGTTCCACGAGAGGTTGGAGTTCGCCAACAAGTGAGACAAGGTCTTCGTGTGAAATCATCTGCTTGTTATAGCATATCCGCTCCCGGAAGTCGACCAGATAAGGGGAAGTAAAAGTACCCACACTGTACCCCGCTTCCATTAGCATATGCGTAAGGTAAGCGCAAGTGGAACCTTTTCCATTCGTCCCTGCCACATGGATAAAGGCGAGTCGACGTTCAGGATGATCAAATTGATTTAATAGCCATTGTACTCGCTCCAGACCTGGCTTCTGACCAAACTTATGCAAGCTGTGAAGCCATTCGGTTGCTTCTTCGTAGGAAATTAATGGTTCAGCATTCATAACGGTATGACTCCAATCTGAAAATTATGCCGGAAGACAACTCTTATGCTTATGCTTTTAACTCAGCTAAACGAGCAATCACTTTGTCACGCTTATCCATATAACCGGCCATTTTCGCCTTCTCTTCTTCAATTACCTTCTCTGGTGCCTTGGCGACAAAACCTGGATTATTCAGCTTCTTCTCAATACGCTCTACTTCTCCACGCAGCGTATCCAGTTCTTTTTCCAGACGCTTCAGTTCCTGTTCAATGTCAATCAATCCTGCAAGAGGCAAGAAAATCTCTGCTCCTGTAATCACGGCTGTCATCGCTTTTTCTGGCGCTGCCAGTTCCGCACTGATTTCCAGACGCTCTGGATTGCAGAAGCGAGCGATCAGGTCCTGGCCTCGTGTCAGGCGATCCAGTGAGCTAGCATCTCCTGGCTTGATCATTAACTCAATCTTTTTGGACATCGGTACATTCACTTCTGCACGGATGTTGCGAACACTGCGAATCACTTCCATCAAAAGTGACATCTCTGCTTCCGCTTCCTGGTTCTTCCATGCTTCATTAACTGTCGGCCAGCTCGCAACAGTAATACTTGTTCCCTCATGCGGCAGAGCTTGCCAAATCTCTTCGGTAATGAACGGCATGAACGGATGCAAGAGGCGTAATGTCTGATCCAAAACGGTGACCAGTACTGATTGAGTCGTTTTCTTCGCTTGTGCATCATCGCCATACAACGGCAATTTCGCCATTTCGATGTACCAGTCGCACAGATCATCCCAGATGAAGTTATAGAGGATTCTTCCTGTCTCACCAAATTCGAATTGATCCATCAAGCGTGTTACATCTGCAATCGTAGCTTGTAAACGGCTCAAGATCCACTTGTCTGGTGTCGATAACTCGCCACTTAGATCAATGTCTTCATATTTGAAGCCTTCCAAATTCATCAAAGCAAAACGGGAAGCGTTCCAAATTTTGTTGGCAAAGTTACGATTCGCTTCAACCTTCTCCCAGTAGAAGCGCTGGTCATTTCCAGGGGAGTTGCCTGTTGCCAGTGTGTAACGAAGAGCATCAGCACCGTAACGATCAATAACTTCCATCGGATCTACCCCGTTGCCGAGGGATTTGGACATTTTACGTCCTTCCGAGTCACGAATAATTCCGTGGATCAGCACGTTCTCGAATGGTTTTTGGTTGGTAAACTCAAGACCGCTGAAAATCATGCGGGCTACCCAGAAGAAGATGATATCATATCCAGTTACCAAAACATTGGTTGGATAGAAATACTTCATATCTTCTGTTTGATCCGGCCAGCCGAGTGTAGAAAACGGCCAGAGACCAGAGCTGAACCATGTATCGAGTACATCGTTATCTTGTTCGAGTCGCTTGCTTTGGCAAGATGGACATTCCGTTACATCTTCACGAGAAACTACTTCCGCATGACAATCCTGGCAGTACCAAGCTGGAATACGGTGACCCCACCAGAGTTGGCGAGAAATACACCAGTCACGGATGTTCTCAATCCAACGAAGGTACGTATTTTTGAAACGATCTGGAACGAATTTCACGCTATCTTCACTAGCTGCATTCGCCAAAGCAGCGTCAGCGAGTGGCTGCATTTTTACAAACCATTGTGTAGAGAGATACGGTTCAACAACTGCATCGCTGCGTTCACTGTGGCCAACCTGGTGAATATGCTCTTCAATCTTGAACATGACATCTTGTTCGGACAAATCTTTGATAATTTGTTTACGGCACTCGAAACGATCCAGACCTTTATATGGTCCTGCCAGATCATTCATGGTACCGGTCTCATCCATAACGGTAATTTGCGGCAAATTGTGACGAAGCCCAAGCTCAAAGTCATTTGGATCATGAGCTGGCGTAATTTTCACTGCACCGGAACCGAACTCAGGGTCTACGTAGTCGTCAGCTACAATCGGAATTTCACGACCAACAATCGGTAGGATGACTGTCTTGCCCACCATCTGTTTGTAACGCTCATCTTCTGGATGAACCGCTACCGCTGTATCGCCTAGCATTGTCTCCGGTCGTGTGGTAGCAACTTCGATATATCCACTACCATCAGCAAGCGGATAACGCATATGATGAAGCGCACCTTTTACTTCTTTATAAATAACCTCAATATCTGATAGCGCTGTACGAGCTGCCGGGTCCCAGTTGATGATGCGGTTCCCGCGATAAATCAGTCCCTTTTCGTACAAACGAACGAATACTTCACGAACGGCACGTGACAACCCTTCATCCATTGTGAATCGTTCACGGGAGTAATCAAGCGCAAGGCCCAGTTTCTCCCATTGCTCACGAATATGGCTAGCGTAGATATGTTTCCACTCCCACACTTTCTCGATAAACTTTTCACGCCCCAAATCATGGCGGGAAATGCCTTCTTCACGCAAGGTCGCCTCAACACGTGCTTGTGTCGCAATACCTGCATGGTCCATTCCAGGAAGGAACAATGTGCTGTAACCCTGCATGCGCTTGGCACGAGTGATAATATCCTGTAATGTCGTGTCCAGTGCATGGCCCAGGTGAAGTTTTCCGGTCACGTTTGGTGGTGGAATAACGATGGTGTAGGGTTTTTTGTTCGGATCACGATCCGCTTTGAAAAATTCGTTTTTGATCCAGTACGGATACCATTTGGATTCCGCCGCTTTTGGATCATAGTTTTTCGGCAGTTGATTTTCCATTTGTGTCGCAGTTTCAGTTGACATGCTATTGACCTCCTTAGGCAACATAAAAAGCCCTTCTCATCCAAAGGACGAAAAGAGCTAATCTTTCGCGGTACCACCTTTGTTAGCAAGATAACCACATAAACAACACCCAAATGGGTTGTTTGGCTCCTGCTCACTCAAACAAGATAACGGCTGTGTGCCGATCCCGCCTACTGATGTTCAACGGGATAACTCATGGGCGACCTTCAACGACTCCACCTTAGAGAATCTCGCAGCTACTGATTCTCCCTCTCTGCCAAGGCTTTTCGACCGTTTACTCTTCCCAATCACTGTTGATTTTCTTATTCATTTGTCCAAGCCGTCTGCTACTCATTATAGACAAAATTCTCGTCTCTAGTCAAATTTCCGTTTACCTGTCTAAAGCCTTAATTTCCACACCGAGTGCTTCTGTAAATCCAAGCACCCGCAAAATATCAAGGATTTCTTCCAGTATATTCACAATCTCAACATGTTTCCCCAAGGCGAGTAAATCTTTTGTTGTAAAGAAAAGACTGCCAATCCCAGCAGAATCAACGAAAGTTACATCACGAAAATCGAGTGAAATATTTTGGTTGCGTTCTCCTACCGTCCGAATTAAACTTCCTATTTGTTCACCAACAGACATGTCTAATTCGCCTGTGAGGTAGATCGTGGCACTTTGATCAGCCTCTTTCACTTGGTAGTCCATTATAATGTTCCCCTTTCGGTATGGTTGAAGCAGGCCGATGGTAGCTATATGTTTCATTTCCCGTTTTCTGCTGCATTCAAACGATTTTTTCGATTCTTATTTCGAGAACGACCTTGGTTCCTTGCAATGAACTATTGATTAATACTTTGTCAGCGAAGGTAAGCATGGCATGAAAACCTGCTCCAAGTGAATTGCGCGTGGTATAGCCTTGCTTGAGTGCGATTCTTTGGAGTTGATAGAGTTGAAGGCCTTTTCCTTGATCATATATGACGACACGACACACCATTTCTTGGGGTGATACATAAAAGTCAATTCGATCGCCCTGTCCATGCAACAGAGTATTCGTTGCCGCTTCATTCACAGCTACCGTTAAGGGGAGAATTTGGCGGTGTTCCATTCCATATGTAAGCAACAAATTTTGTAAAGTGTTGCGAACCGTCTTTAAATCCTCTGCTACGCGGATCAGACAGGAATCTACCTTTTCACTTTTCAAAAAAAGCTCGTATAATTCTTGATCCTGTATTAACTCCAGCTTTCCGTTTGTGAAAATTTGTAAGAGCGACTTGCATGTTTCCCATTCTAGTTTCCTGCGTTCGTGTTCTTTTGCGATCACTTCGGTAATGTTAATCATTCCGATTCCACATGTGTTTGTTTCGAGGGGAATGATGTGTACATCAAAAATTTGACGCTCATTGGAAAAAATCAACTGATCACGCAATGGCCTCTTCTCTTGCATCGCTTGATGGATCAATTGCATCAATTGGTCTTTTTCTTCTGTTCCTAACATGAGATTGCCAAGTGATCTCAGATACCCCTCTTGCCACATAAACATGTAAAGCTCCTGGAGCTGATGCAAGATAGCAAGCTTGTCCAGTTCATGCCGAATTAATTGGCGTTCCTGCTCAGAAGTGTCGTTTGGCAACACCTCAGGCTCCAACTCATGTGTCATGTGCCATGATTGGAATTCTTCAAGCATCAATCGTTGAGAGTACTCTTCTTTTCTCAAAACTTTCTCTATATCAAATACCTGATAGCCGGCATCACGCATTCCGCCTATCGTCGATCCAATAATTCGGAAATCCTTGTCCAGTTGAATTTCATAGCGTCCAGGAGCCACGGAAGATTCAATTTCCACCAGAAGCGTTACACGACTAATTGCTTTCAAATGTGCATGTACCTCAGCTTTAGTATCCAAATGAAGCATATTCACAGAACGAGGAGGAACTACCTTTTTTGCGTTTTCACCTGCACCCAGAAGAGTCATGCATCGATCACACTGCGGATTTGTTGGGCAACTGTCACACAACCTCATTCCCTTGCGCCTCCTCCTTTATAGGTTCCTCTTTTGAACACCCAGTATTAACACCGTGATGTCATCATGTTGCTCTACCAAGCCAGTTTCATTCCAGATCATTTGTTCAATTTCATTAATGAGATCGGTAACATCATTTTGAATAAGTGCCGACAGACGTTCGAGCCATTGCTCAATTCCATTGACATCTTTTCGGGACAAATTCATCAATCCATCGGTATACATAAACAAAGTAAAATCTTCTTCTATCAAGATTTCTTCGCAATCATAAACAGCTTCTTCTGTAAGCCCAAGACCGATTCCTCTTTTACAAGGCAAGATCATTTGCTTGGATTTAGACAGATAAATGGGCCCTGGGTGCCCCGCTCGACTTGTACGAAGAACGCCTTCAACCTGATCCAGTACAGCAACAAACATAGTTACAAACGATCTGGTTTTAGACAAGTCTTCATGAAGAAGCCGATTCAATCGAGCTAATATTTCATCCGGTGTATGACAAGTCTGCACAACGGCGCGAAACAGACTTCGAATACCTGTCGTAAGCAAGCTTGCAGGTACGCCATGACCGGAAATATCAGCAATTAAATAGCAACTGTATCGATCATCTATTTCCACATAATCAACATAATCTCCTCCCACAAAATCCATCGGAATGTAGACTGCCTTCGCTTGTGCCATAGGCAAGACGAGACGTTCTTTTGGAATGAGCGAGTATTGAATTTTGGAAGCCAGTGCCATTTCCTGCTCGATCAGGCGAAGTTCCAAGTCCTGTCTTGATTGAATACAACGATGAAACAGACGGCATACATGTAAAGCAAGTTGCTCAACAACGATTTTTGGTTCTTCTTGGCATGTCCCTTCTGCCTCAACCACCAAAAAGCGCGGAGTTAAAGGTGAATCTTTCAGTTCATCCACGATCAATTTCACAAAAACCGAGTCCTCACTAGCTACTTTTTTATGAACGCCCTGAGTGATTTCAAAGTAACAGTGCCCGTTCTCCGATTCAAGGGAAAGACGCACATAAGTAAAGCCATTCATTGTCATGTACCAATGAATTACATATTCCTGAATTAAGTCATGAACATTATCGTAGGTAATCGTTTTGACATTCTGTTCATTGCTTTTTTGGAGTAGCTTCTCAAAACGCTTTTTTCCTATCAACGCCCGAGATAAAGAAGCGTTCTGTTTCTGCAACTGTTCTACGTTTTGGGCGAAATGATTCTCAAGGTTTTGAGAGATAGACAGCAGGTCTTCCAAATTCATGCGATTGTTGCGTCTTGTGATAAGTCCGCGAATGAGCAGCAAGATCAGGAAAAGGATCATACCTGCGAGATACATCTGATCCGGAATTTTCATTGATAACAGGAAAATTACAGTGATATAGACAAATGTCCAATTCACACGTTCATCACGCAAATGAAAGTTCAGCTTTTCGTACAAATAATGGCTATCTTCTGAGACAAGCACCTTTTTATCTTCAATCAGCTTTCTGCGATCACAAACAATGATAAGTGTGAAAGCAATCACGCCAATCGGGAAAAGGACTTCTCCCGGTACATACGAAATCAATGAATCCACCAGGATGAATAACAGGCAACCGATCAAAAGCAAGCTGTTATTGCTGCTTACCCGCTTGTTCCAGCTTGCTGCAAAAACCATGAACCAACTGCCGAGAATAAAAAATATCGTCTGGAATTGTAAAAGAAATTGCAACAGCAGACTGTCACTGGAATTACTCCAACAGGTATATTCCCCAGAAAAGTAAATGGCAGCCAACAAGGCAATGTCAAAGCCATTTTTCCAACGATCAAAATATAAATGTGGCGGCAAAGGAAATGCCCGAAATGCTAGTAGAAGAAACAGATTATATATAAAAGTAGTAATAGTTGCTGCACTGCGATAGAGAGGATCGGGATTTAAATTAAGTAGCTGGCTGAATCCCCACAGGAGAAGAGCGGCACCAAGCATAAAGGAAAAGTCGTACCATCTTTTGATGGAGACCAAATGACGGGAAAACAACAGCAAGTAAAGTGCTACAACTAGTCCAAGAATAAATAGCAGCGTATACCAGACCACTTGGCTTTCCTCCTTCTCTTCATGAATGATGTATCACTCAAACTAATTCCCATTCTAAGGAAAAGTGAAACATCAAGCCAGAAAAAAAACAAAAACCTGCACATTTGGCAGGTTTTGGCAACCTTTATTCTGGAACAACTTTCCCATTTCGAATTTGAATCATTCGTTCTGTTTTTCCTGCTAACTGCAAATCATGCGTCACCATCAATATTGTACAGCCTTCTCTGTGAATATCTCGGAATAACTGCATGATGATTTCCGCATTCTCTTGGTCAAGAGCTCCTGTCGGTTCGTCAGCCATCAACAAGTCTGGACGATTGATCAATGCTCGGGCAAGGGCAATTCGGCGTTGTTCTCCCCCACTCAATTGAAAAGGCAGGTGGTCTCTTTTTTCCTGCAAGCCAACCCTCTCTAACAACTCATCCACTCGCTTGTGGTCTTCTTTGTTGTACCTCATCTGCACGGTTTTCGGTAAAATGATATTTTCCCACGCTGTCAGTGTCGGTACCAGGCTGGGAAACTGATAGATAAACCCACATTTCTCTGCCCGCAGGTAAGTTCTCTCTTTCTCGGTGGCGTGGCCCATCGCTTGTCCATCAATCCACAGTTCTCCTTCTGTCGGTCGATCAAGAAGTCCTGCAATCGCCAAAAATGTCGATTTGCCACTTCCAGATGGACCGACTACAGAGACAAATTCGCCGCGGTCTATCGTAACGGTAATATCCTGAAGCGCAGAGACATATTGCTCCCACGCAACCATATAGCGTTTACCGATCCCTTCCATCCTGATCATATTTTACTCCCCTTCCCGTATGGCTTCGTATGGCTCCACTTTCAAAGCACTTCTCACCGGGAAGAAGGCAGCCAGGATGGCAATTAACGTTGTTGCCGCCGTCACGATCAGTCCGATTCCAACACCTGAGAAAATGTTAGGGAATAACAGTGGGAGTTTGACAATTTGCAAAATGAGTGAGCGATTGTCATACAGCATGGCTGCGCTGATTACCGATCCAACTGCCCCACCGATAAGGGAGGCCAATCCTGCTTCCCACAAAAGCAACTTGTATGTAGTGCCCCTTGTCGCACCCATCGCACGGATCATACCGATTTCTTTTCGTCGCTCACTAATAATGGCAGAGAACATGGTTGCTACTTGCATCCCACTCATAATGATCATCAGTGCAATCATGGTGTAGCTGAGAAACTTAACCGGGAATAATTGTTTGACCAAGGCGTCACGCAATCCGCTTCCTTTCACCACATCCACAGGTAAGTTCATTCGCTCGATTTGACGCTTGACGAACTCTTCTGTACCCGGCTTTGTTTTGATCAACAGAATGGAAACGTCATTCGGTGCTATCTTCAGCTCACTATTCTTTTGTGAAGCTAATTTTTTGGCGGTATCAAGCCGCATAAATATCGTATTATCCGTTCCCATGCCGGTAGGAAACAGCACGTTCTGAACCAGAAAGGTCTCGTTAAACAACACTACATTCTCTTGTGTAGATTGATAGTCGAGATGATAGATAAAATTCTTGCCTCCTGCTTCAGCTCCTATTAGCAGATCAAACGGTTTGAATTCACGGTCACTAGCCGTCCATGCTTTTAGCGTAAAATCTTTTTCGGGATCAAATGCTACTATCGGAAAATCACCTTCTACACGACAACAAACGGTTCGCACGGTTTCCAGATAGAGTTGTGGAGCCACTCGTTCCACTTCTGGCAGGCTTTCGATTTTTGGAATAATATCGTCTTTCATATAAAACTTGGTAGGAATACCCGAAACCATCATTTCACCTGCTTGCATACCGAATCCGTCCGGTACTACAAGCAAATCGGCCCCGAGGCGAGAACTGGACGCTGTTACGCTCCGTTCCATCGAATAAAGAAAAAAGTAACTAGCAAACAACAAAAAAGCCGTCATCGCTGCACTTCCGGCCAAAAGCACGGTACGTGCAGGTTTTCGCTTCAGATTGCGCCACGCGACAGTAGTAACTTTCTGCATATAGATTTCCTCCAATGATCCATTGAACAGCAACTAAACGATCATTCACGTTTAGAATCGGCGCATCAGAATACGCAAAACCCAAATACCCAATCCTCCCAGACATATAAACCACAGGATGTGATAGATCAATTCTGGTGTTTTTATCATGGTATCATCTCCTAGCTGCGAAAAGGTTCCATCTCGTTCTAGACTTATTCTAGCCAATATCAGACAGAAAGTACATCTTCGAACTGGGAAGATGTACTTTCTGATAAAGGCAGTAATATCTTGAGAAGATATCTACTTATTTTAAAGTTTTCAGGAATTCAACAACAGCTTTGCGCTTGTCTTCTTCCAGACTTGCTTCAAAGGCAGGCATGCCGCCTTTACCTTTGGAGATCAGTTCAAATGTTTGATCTGGGCCACCCAATTTGTCTACTACGCCATGAAGGTCAGGACCAACTCCACCCTTGAAGTCTTGTCCATGACATGCAGCACAGTTCTGTGTCACGATTTTCTTACCGGACTCAGCATCAATGGTAACTGCAGCTCCTGCAACTGATTTCGTTTCGTCAATTCTGTCAGCCAACAATGCATACGATACAGCCCAAACCGCGAGAGCTACGTAAACAACGATTAGAAATTTAGGAATCGGTGCATGGCCCGCTTGATCGTGGTCATGGTTACTCATGTCGCTCTCCTCCTTATTGTTTTGCCGGTTTAAGGCTCATCAGATAGGCAACAAGATTGTTCAAATCTTCATCATTCAAATAGTTGTACTTCGGCATGATTGATCCTGGTACAACTGCTTGTGGATCGATCAAGTGCTGTTTGTTCCAGTCAGCACTGGTACGCATACCAACCCACATCAAGTCTGGGCCTGTACGGTTTGAACCGAACAAGTGTGGTTTATCATTTACATAGTCGCCTGGTTGCGTAACAGGACCCAGGTTAGAGTTAAGGTCTGCTGCAACTGAACGAACTACTTGTGTATGGCAAGTATTGCAACCTTCACGAATATATACTTGTCGCCCTTTTGCTTCAGGGGAATCTGGAGCATAGTTGCGTGCTTCCGCATTAGCAGTCGGTTTAACCATCTCATCATCGAAGAAAGGCAGGATGATGGTGGCAAACACGCCTACTGCAAACAGGAAGAGGGACGCAAGAAAGATGCGAAGAGCGCTGTGTTCCATGATCTTTCCTCCTAGCCGACAACCGTATTAGGCTGCCACCGTATTAGATTTAGAAACAGGTGTACCTTTTTTCACTGTTAACCAGAGGTTAGCTGCGAAGAAGAATTGACCTGCGATCATCATAGTACCACCGATTGCACGGATAACGAGCAATGTTTTTACTTCGTTTACTGTTTCCATGAATGGTGTTCCGTTGATCCAGCCGAAGCCTTGGATCAGACCTGCAGTCCAGAGAGAGAATGCGAAAGTCAAGAATCCGATTACAGACAGGTAGTAGTGCCATTCACAGAAAGCTTTGCTGTAAAGCTGACGTCCAGTCATGCGTGGAATTGCATAGTACATGAAGGCAAAACCAACGAATGAGAATGTTGCAAACGGAGCCATGTGAGCATGACCTGCTACCCAGTGAGTGAACTTAACAACGGCACTAACTGCCATTAATGATTGGAAAGGACCTTGCAAACAAGTCAATACATAGAAGATAGAGGCAGTGGCGATGAATTTGAGCGCAATGTCGTTTTTCATCTTGCCCCAATTACCTTTAATGGTACCGAAAATATTAGCTACTACTGTCCAAACTGGAATGATCAGAAGAATAGACGGAATGATACCCGCTTTCATCAACCAAAGTGGAATTGGTCCGTTAACCAAGTGGTGAGGACCGTTCCAAACGTAGAACGTCGCAATTGTCCAGAAACCGATCAAGGACAGTTTATGGCTGTACAACGGTTTTCCAGTCAATTTTGGCAATAGGTAGTAGATTTGCGCAATACCGAGAGTTGTGAACCACAGACCCAAGGCATTGTGACCGTAGAACCAGTTCATGTTAGCTTGTGCAGCACCACCAACCAGTTCAGAAGGAATGTTTCCAACGATGTACAAAAGTGGCAACCATACGAGTGATCCAACAGTATACCAGATCGATACGTAGAGAAGCTTCTCTTGACGTTTGGCAATCGTCATAAAGACGTTCACAGCAACGAGGATAACAGTTACTGCGATAAGCAAGTCAATTGGGAGAACCAACTCGGCATACTCGACACCTGTTGTAATACCCATAGACAATGTTACAACTGCAAGAACAATAATAAGATTCCAAAGAATACCTGTAATATGACCCAATTTCTCACTATGCAGTGGAACACGGCAGAGACGTGGGATCATGTAGTACATTCCGCCGATAAAGTTGGTGGTCAGCCATGCGAAAAGAACACCGTTCGTATGTATTGGACGAACGTGACCATAGGTTAAAAATGTTGTTCCGCCTAAGAAATCTGGCCACATCTGCTTCAAGGCAACAACAAGCCCCGCGAGCATGGAGATGATCAGCCATAAAACTGAGGAGTACCAGAAGTGCTTCGCTGCACTATCAGGTGCGTTGCTGAACATATACAATTCCCTCCCTTGGTTAGTACAATTCTTTCAGTCAAAAAGCTAGAATAGTAGATTTAAGTTCACCACTCCCTAACTAGTTTAACAAACGTTTCCCCTATTTACATGTTATTAAACATAAATAAGGTGCGAATGTTTCTTTGTGATTTTTTTCACATATTGACTTACAAAATTAGTCTAATTCTAGTTTAATAAAAAATCAACACCCTGAGTTTGGAGGAAATGTGACGAAAATCATAGATCCTTATCCTTTTTTGTTCACTCTTGCCGGAAATTCCGCATATTTTAGCAAGAGGTGATTCCAAATGCGACATCGTTGGAAATATAACCCAACTTATATTAAGATTAAATGCCATGCCAAAGAAATCCTGCTTCCGTTAATCATTTTTCAGTTTATTCGTACATTGCTGATTCCAGCATCGTTTGATGTGATCGTTTTGGGGTTGTTTGCGCTCAGCTATATCGCCATCGTCATGGACTGGATCTAAGAGGAAGTATAAAAAAGAAAACACCCTTGTCAGGAAGGGCGCATTTAGAAGGCTCGCTGTGTCCATCTGCTAAGACGGATAAAACGATCCAGATCTCTTTCCAGTTTTCGAACAGCAGCAAGTTCGTTCCACTCTCTTTTCTTTCCGTAGTAGGTCTCAATATCACGCATAATCCGTTCTGGATACAACAGGAAAGCGGAAAGCAGTTCGGCTTCATCTGGTTGTAGCGGAAAGATCGTTGAATAGTCGCGCAATAAGGAGCTTGCTGTCTCCTCGTCTCCCAGTGTAAAGAAATAACTGCGATAAAACATTGTCAAGTCCCTTACAGGGGTATCGAACACGGCACGGTCAAAATTGACCAGGCGCACCTTCCCATCTTTGTCAAACAAAAAATGGGACGGGTGCGGGTTTCCATGAATGAGAGACAGCCGAAAATGCGCATATGTTTCGTGCGCCTCTCTCCAGTTGCGCAATGCTTGAATGGCTGTCATAGCCATCTCATTGATATACCCGTGATTTGCCATGAACACTACATCAAATGGTGAAGGATAGGAAAGAGACTCCGCATTGCTTCGATGGCGCTCCATTCCCTCAAGCCATAGTGTCCACCTGTTCAACAATGAATCAATCAGTGGCTCTACCTGCCTCGGGTCGTCGTATCGATAATTTTGCGTATACAAATGAAGCTCAGCCAGCCGTTCAATGGACGGTTTCACCCAAGCTGACGCATTAGAGCCTTCTTCCTGCTTTCCTTGATGCCATGGAGACAGGTAATAAGTCGATTGATCACGCACGACAAAGGGTTCGTCGTACTTTGTATAAGCAATGGGAACTGCACCTTCCCACCCTCGACGCTGCAAATGGCGCAACATCCCCGACACATAACGAAGTCGTCCGTGCGGTGCATCTGTGCGTTTGCATGCGAAAGTACCGTATGGGGTCAATACTTTATAAACATTTGGCTCCTTTACCACTTCAATCATTTGAGCAAACATGTCATATTCGGACAGCAATGGATAAATATCTTCAAATCGGCTCATGCGATCTGCCTCTCCCTATTCGCTCGGCTCGAACAGCGATATGTTGCAATAAGGTATCGATTGTTTGCTGGTCCTGAAGTGATTTGCTTACAGCGAGTGCCACTGTTTCATCCCGTGCGTGCCTTGGATGTGAGAAATATCGTTCCATGCTTTTCCACGGTTCTGTCGGGAACGCCAGGAACCCCAGCAAAAGCAGGTAGTCCTGATACGTGTAGTTCTTCTGTTCATCATATCCATTCAGGAAAGAATCGATCACATCAAGATTGCTTGTTGCCAAATACAGTTCCCTGACAAAACTTGCTGCATCTCTTTGTTGAATGGACAAGACCGGACGATAAAATCCTTTGAGAACCACCCGATCTTCCAAAAGTCCAAAATTGTGTGAATGCATCGTTCGATGGGATACAGCAAGCTGCGTCTCATCGTCAACCGCTTTTCCAAGGATTTGCAGGCTCCTTCTCATTCGTTGCAGCAAGGGCGTAAACTGGCTTGCTACCCACTCATCCAGCTCACTTAAATTGGCATATTGTTCTGTTAACTCCCGCTGGTATTCAACAGCCCTTTTCTCATCTAGGGACAACACAGCACATTCCTTGTTAAATAGCTCATAAGCAATCGCCAACCGTTGGCTTAATTGAGCCTGATGCATTCTGGCAACAATTTCTCCGCAGGTCTCCACCTGATCCAAGGAAGGGATAAACGGGTTTAGTGGGCGTACATGATCCGTCAGTGTGTAACCAATTTTATTGTTGATTACATAAGGCTTGGCATCTCTGGTTCGGATGAATCTTTCTACATTACGATATCCTTGCCTCGCAACCTGTTCACGCCATGAGCATGACCAGCGCATCACGTCGATACGCGGCCATGTCCTCAATTCCTTGGTCCCCCGATTGGTTTCGAGTAAATAATAATCATCCACTGGTTTCGTCTGAATGACCCGAACCCTGTAACGCCCGCAGATTTCAGAAAGGTCATGTTGTAGCTGTTCCAAACCACTCACCCCTTACTGGGGAATATAGAGAACTTGCCCTTCCACAACTCGATCCGTGGAAAGATGGTTTACTTCAACAATCCGTGAAACAGGCAGTGAGTACCGCTCTGCGATAGTCTGTATTGTTTCATCCCGCTGAATAATGCACAACTTGAGTCTGCTGAATTTTTGTTCAGAATCTCGTGAGAAAGCGCCAAGGTTATTGCGTAGCACGGAAACAGAAGGCTTTGCAGTTTCTTCTGCTATCTTTCCAGAAGCACTGGAGGCATCCGGAGTTTTTACTTCTGAGGCTTGTTCTGCTTTGGAACGACGTGCATTTGAAAATAATGATGTGATGCTTTGTGCAGCTTCGATTTCCTTGGTAGGTTTTGAACTGATAGCAACTTTCATTTCTTTTTGCTCTGGAATGCTTCTTGCGACTTCAACTTCTACTTCATCTTCTTCTGATGCAACTGTCTCTGCTTCCAAAACCGCCTCTTCATCCTCATGAGCTTCCTCAGCCTCAGCCTCGACCTCAACCGTATGTGCTGCATTTACGTAAACTTCTTCTTGCTCCTGTGTATCATCATAGGTTTCCGTAGTCTGCGCCTCGAATTCAATCTGATCTTCCGATTGATTTACATGCTGATATTCAGGTTGATATTCTGCCTGGTATTCTGGCTGATATACGGCTTCATTTTCGATTTGATAATCTGGCTGATATTCCGCTTGATATTCTGGCTGATATTCTGCTTGATATTCTGGTTGATATACGGCTTCATTTTCGGTTTGATAATCTGGCTGATATTCCACTTGATATTCTGGTTGATATACGGCTTCATTTTCAGCTTGGTACTCTGGCTGATATTCGGTTTGATATTCTGGTTGATATACGGCTTCATTTTCAGCTTGGTACTCTGGCTGATATTCTGCTTGATATTCTGGTTGATATACGGCTTCATTTTCGGTTTGGTAGTTAGTTTGATAATTGGACTGATAATTGGACTGATAATCGGTCTGTATCTCTGTCGTATGCTCTGTATTCGCTACTGCCTGTTCTACCTCTGGATATTCTTCGATCACCGGCTCTTCTTCCTGTTGCGCATTGGCTGGTTCCGGCTGATATGGTGGAAAGTATGGAAAAGATGGTGCTTCTGCTGCCACGTACGGCGTAAACAGATACTGTTCAGTCGTTGTATAGGGCTGATTGTATTTTTGCTCTCGTGCTGCTACTTCTCGTTCCAGCTCTGCCAATTTTCGCTCGATCTCTTCTATGCTTGATGGTGTACCTTCGTGTCCATCCTGCGTATCGACAACATGAACAAATTCCCACTTTTCTTGTTCCTCCGGAGGTGATATTGCACTTTCTTCCTGAACCTGCTCCTGCCCAAGTCCTTTTAGAAAAATACCTGAAATCTTGAGGTCTGCCTGTATTTGCAACTGATGTGGGGTTTTCACTTCATAGTCAAAACTATCGACAATGGCATAAATCTCACCAAGCTCTTCTATTCGTGACAAAGGAATGGAGACATTCAACGGAATACGATGGGTCAGTTCCACGTCATGATCGAGCAAATACTGTTTTGATTCTTCTCCCTGAAGCTGAAACGGCGTAAATTTCATCGCCTCCAGCAATGAATCTGTGCCCCCTGATTCATCTTCTCCCAGATTCTTTCCCCCTTCATACCGACCGTACAGTTGCAAGCATCCAGTAATGGAAATTTCATGAGTATTTTCGATAATTTCCACATCAGGAATTAACTCCAATTCTTTTATTTGCCCGATATCTGCTTTATCCGATGATAGGAAAATGGTCTCCTTAATCTGAAATGAAAGTAAGCCGTCCTGTAATGACACATGTGCTCCTCCTTTCAAGTGCAAGAACATTTCCCTATATCTATATGGACATCGGCATGGGTTTAGACCTTGATTTCTGTGGTTTCCCAACCAAAACTATCGAACGTGATCCCTTTTCTATAGTTCTCGATCGCCCGTTTTACATATGGGATGATATTGTGGGGGAGAGAGTCTAGTGAATGCCATGACAAATCGTCGCATTTATCCGGCTCCATATTGCTTATTTCGCCATCCCATTTGCTCACTGTGATAAAGAAATCAATACGCTCGTCTGCAGATTTCCGATGCATTACCCCAACGACTTCCACATCTGCTATTTCAAGTTGTACTCCTGCTTCTTCCTTCGCTTCCCTGACTGCGGCTTCCCTCACTTCTTCATTGCCATCCAGGTGCCCCGCAACAACACTGTAATTACCGTCCTCATAACCTGTATTCCATCTGCGCAACAACAAAATCTGAGAGTCCTTGATGAAAAAAAGATGAACGGCAGTTGCCAGTTTAAAACGCTCTTGCATTTTTTTCCCACCCAACTATACTATATTTACGAACGTATATTCGTCTCACTAGGAAATTATACAAAATTTTCATCAATACGTCCAAGTGTTGCTTCGGGACTTGCAACTGTCTCGTACAAATCTTTTTTGTCGGTAAGCTATTGACAATTCCTAACTTTCTGTTAATATCCTAGAAACCTATATCTCAAAAGAGAGCTGTGATTGGGATGGGATAAAGAGACATCATTCAAGGAGGGAAACAAGTGAACAGGTTGAAAGATTTGCTGCTCCGCTATGATACAGCGATATGGGTAAGGGTTTTTGGGACCGCCCTTACCACCACCACAGGGTTCATGTTGCGTCCCTTTCTCGTCTTGTACCTGTACGACAAACTGGGCGGCTCTATCCTGTTGCCGATGGTGATCGTTGGACTCCAGCCACTCATGGGTATTCTCATCAGCCTGTGGGGCGGCGGATTAACAGATCGTTACGGTCGTAAGCCGCTGATGCTGATTGCTTTACTGATTAACGCCTGCTCCATGTTTGGCTTTGTCTACGCCGAAAATGTATGGGCATTCGGTATCTTGGCGATTATTAACGGTCTGGGGATGGCTCTCTTCTTTCCGGCTGCAAACGCACAGATTGCCGATATTATCCCTGAGAATCAACGAGCCGAAATCTTTGCTCTTTTGCACACAGCACTAAATGTGGGTGCAGCGATTGGCCCGCTTCTTGGATTCCTTGTTTTCACCAAGGATCCATCGTTCGTATTTGCCATCTCAGGCGTTGCGTTCCTGATCTATGCCGCGATTGTCTGGTGGAAGGTTCCTGAAACAATGCCTGCCCGTGATGCCTCACAGAGCATGTCAACGGCAGACGCACCCGTGTTTCGCATCGGTGAACACAAACAGATCTTATGGATTACTCTGGCTGCGATTCCTGTCAGTCTATTGTACGCACAGACTGAAGCCACACTTCCCTTGCATTTGAAATCATTCTTTACTGATTATCAATCGGTACTGGTTACTCTGATGACCATCAATGGAGCTGTCGTTATACTCGGTCAGCTTTGGATTGCCAAGCGCACAGAAAACTACAAGCCGTACAACGTGATTCTGATTTCTTATTTGCTGTTTGCCATTGTTTCGTTTGGATATGGCTGGTTGCCCATATTGTGGCTGCTTATCATCAACGAAGTTATCTTTACCATTGGCGAGATGTTGAATGGACCGCATATCCAAAAGGCGGTATCCCTGATGGCTCCAGCAGAAATGCGCGGCAGGTACTTCTCAATCTTTGGCATGAGCTGGCAAATTTCCAAATCAGTTGGCCCGTTACTAGGTGGTCTCTTAATGACCAGCTTCGGTGGTGATATCATGTTCTCGATCATTGGTGTACTGTTGTTCTTCACTGGGTTCATTCAATATAAACTCTTGAGCGGACTTGAAAAAGAACGGGTAAAAAAAGCCGAGGAAGTAGTCGCAGCAGGATAACGTTTTTAAAAGTGTTGATCGGTTAAAAAAAGAGCCATATCTAGTCGGTTAGCGACTTGATGATGGCTCTTTGCACCTAATCTTACAGTTTTTTCATTGCGTTGTAGCTGGCTTCAATGGTACGCTCGATATCCTCATCCGTATGAGCAGTCGAGACGAACATTCCTTCGAATTGAGATGGTGGAATCATGACACCTTCATCCAGCAGGTTTTGGAAATATTGAGAGAATCGTCCGAGATCAGACGTTCTGGCTGTTTCGTAGTTCACCACAGGTGTTTCAGTGAAGAAGAGGCAAACCATCGAGCCTACTCGATTCAGCGTGTGTGGAATACCCAGTTTCTCTGCATTTGCTTTGAGCCCCTCTGCAAGACGGCTAGAGCGTGCTTCCAACTGTTCATATACATCTGGTTTACCCAACTCTTGCAACATGGTCATTCCCGCTGCCATTGCGAGTGGATTGCCAGAGAGCGTTCCTGCCTGATAAATTGGTCCTGCAGGTGCAATCTGTTGCATGATCTCCCGTTTTCCTCCGTATGCCCCAACAGGCAGACCACCACCGATTACTTTTCCCATGGTTGTCAAATCCGGCGTGATGCCATAAAGTTCTTGTGCGCCGCCACGAGCAACGCGGAATCCAGTCATTACTTCATCAAAGATCAGCAGTGTTCCATTTGCTTCTGTGATCTCACGCAAGCCTTCAAGGAAGCCCGGTTGTGGAGGCACGACACCCATGTTTCCTGCAATCGGCTCAACAATGACTGCAGCTAAATCATCTCCGTATTTCTCAAAAGCAAGACGCACACTTTCCAAATCGTTATAAGGTACGGTAATGGTATTCACCGCCGTAGACTCAGGCACGCCAGGGCTGTCAGGCAAACTGAGCGTAGCTACGCCTGAGCCTGCCTTAATCAGCAAACTGTCAGCATGTCCGTGATAACAGCCTTCGAATTTCATGATTTTGTTGCGGCGAGTATAGCCACGAGCAAGACGAAGCGCACTCATTGTTGCTTCCGTACCAGAGTTGACCATACGTACAACTTCAACGGATGGAACGATGTCAATTACCATTTTTGCCATTTCTGTCTCACGATACGTAGGTGCCCCAAAGCTCGTTCCCAAAGCGGCCGTTTCCGTGATAGCAGTGAGAATTTGTGGATGGGCATGACCCAAAATAAGCGGACCCCAAGATCCGATGTAATCAATGTATGTATTTCCGTCGACGTCTACAATTTTGGAGCCTTCTCCTTTTTGGATGAACAGCGGATTGCCGCCTACGCTTTTAAATGCACGCACAGGGCTGTTCACACCACCAGGAATATACTGTTTCGCCTCTTCGAAATACTTCGCAGATGTATCATAATTTCGACTCACGATAGAATCACCTCATATGTAAAGTGTTAAGGATCGACTCTTTCAGCCCAAAAAGCGCCTGTTTGATCCGTGACAAACAAGCGCTTTTCAGATATTTTTTCGTTGGAAAACGTCTCGACGTTTTCACCGAAGTACATGCCAGTTACGTGATTTACAGCCCTAAACGCTTTGCAGTTTCCGCTTCCCACTCGTAGATTTCCGGTGTGAAGTAAGATACACGTGTTTTCTTGTACTCTTTAGTTGAATATAGAACAATGCGATCTGTAATGCCAGTTTCATCCTCGATCGCTTGTAGGATGGATTCACATTCTTCCATATCACGGCCGTGTACCATTGTGAAGATATTGTATTTCCAATCAGGATACACAGGGCGCAAATAGCAGTGACTCACTGCACGGAATGCACCCATTTTGTGTCCGATTTCATTTGCTTGATCTTCTGGAACAGCCCATACACCCATACCGTTGGCACGGAATCCCGCTTTGCGGTGGTTCAATACTGCTGAGAATCGGCGCATTTGACCATTATTTACAAAGTTTTGTGCATGAGCAAGGAACTCTTCTGTACTCATGTTAATATTTTTAGCAAGCTCATCGTACGGACGAGACACAACTTGCAAGTCTTTTTGCAGTTCAAGGATGCATTGAATGTCCTGATCGCTTAACTCACGACCCATGGCGGCATTGCGCATCTCTTCTGTGTAGTTTGGTGCAGCCTTAGCATTGTGCTCGCTTTCATTTTTCACGTCAAGCTGTACGCCAATTTTGAACAGCTTCAATGTAGGCAGAATGCGGATCGATTCAACTCCAGCCATTTCACCGAGAATCTCAACGGATTTTTCCAAACCGAAACGGCTGTTTGGAGGAACGGCAATCGTAAACCAGAGATTAAAATCATGGTTACGCTTGTAGTTATGAGTCACACCTGGATGCTGGTTGAATACTTCAACAGCCACACGATCCAAATGCTCAGGTGCGATCCGTGCTGCGACAAGGCTGGATTTATAACCAAGTGCCTTCGTATCAAAAATCGCTGACATCTGGCGAATGGAATCGCCTTTCATCGTACGAAGACGCTCCAATACTACATCCTCAGTTGTTCCGATTGATTCAGCAATGGCTTTGTACGGCTCTGCAACGAGCGGAATTTCTTTTTGTACGATATCTAGTATTTCTCTATCCAATTCATCTAATAATTCGATGGATGCCATTATACATTCCCTCCTTGAAGCCATTTCGCTATATCTTTCGCATGGTAGGTAATAATCAAATCAGCACCCGCACGTTTGAAACCAACCATCGTTTCCATAACAATTCGCTGTTCGTCCACCCAACCATTGGCAGACGCTGCTTTCACCATGGAATACTCTGCACTGACATTATAGACAACAACAGGCAGATCAAAGCTTTCTTTGAGACGCAACACCATATCCATATAAGCAAGACCAGGCTTCACCATCAGGAAGTCTGCTCCCTGGGCAACGTCAGCATCCGCTTCACGAAGTCCTTCGCGAGCATTGGCTGGGTCCATTTGGTACGTTTTCCGATCGCCAAACTGAGGCGTCGAATGAGCCGCATCACGGAATGGTCCGTAGTAAGCTGAAGCGTATTTCACCGCATAGGACATAATCGGAATTTCAGTAAAGCCAGCTTCATCCAGCGCATCACGAATCGCTGCTACGAATCCGTCCATCATGTTAGACGGGGCAATAATATCCGCCCCTGCTTTTGCTTGGGAAACAGCAGTCTGGGCCAACAAGCGCAGTGTCTCGTCGTTTTGTACATAGCCTTCATGAATCACACCACAATGTCCATGGTCAGTATATTGGCACAGACACGTATCGGCGATCACCACGAGGTGTGGATGGCGTTCCTTGATCATGCGGATAGCTGCTTGCACAATCCCTTCATCTGAATAGGCTTGTGAACCAACATTATCCTTATGCTCAGGTACCCCAAACACTAGCAATGATTGAATGCCTGCTGCTACAATTTCCTCTAGCTCCGCTTCAAACAGATCAAGAGAAAAATGATAGACACCTGGCATGGAAGGAATCTCTTCCTTAATACCGGTTCCCTCTACAAAGAACAATGGATAGATCAAATCTTCCACGCGGACATGATTTTCTCGAACAAGCTTCCGCATCGCATCGCTTGTACGCAAACGACGATGTCTGTCAAAATGCAAAGACATGTTACTCCTCCTTACCCACGTGTAATACTGTCAACTAGCCCTTGAATTGTATAGTCTTCGGCAACCATATCAACGGTTAAGCCAAGTTGTCGTGCTGTGTCAGCAGTGATTGGTCCGATACAAGCAATCTGAACTCCCTCCAAGAGTTGCGTGAGGTCCTGATCACCCATTGCTTGCACAAAGTTTTTCACTGTAGAAGAACTAGTAAACGTTATCACATGGATCGCTTTCTCTTTTAGCAGGTCGACAGTTTCTTCGACGTTGCCTGCATCTATAACCGTATCATAAGTATCGACTTCCGTCACTTCCAGTCCGAGAGTTTGCAGTTCTCGTGGAAGTGTCTCACGGGCAATGTCAGCGCGAGGAAGAAGTACTTTTTCACCTGCATTCAACTGACCAGTAAGGCTGTTCAACAAGCCTTCTGCACGGAACTCCCCAGGGAGCACATTCACAGTCAGCCCTTTTTCTTCTAAAACTTCTTTCGTTTTCGGTCCAACAGCCGCAATCTTTGCTTTCATCGTGCGGATGTCTACCTTCAACTCGCGCAGTCGCTTGAAGAAGAATTGAACCCCGTTTGGACTGGTAAACATCACCCAATCAAATTTGCCAAGGTTTTGCAAGGCATCATCGAGTGGTTGACTCTCTTTTGGTGGAAGCATTTTTACAAGCGGGAACTCGTAAGCCTCTCCGCCCAGTTCACTGATTTGCTCAGACAAGTCGCTCGCCTGACTTCTTGCACGGGTAACAAGCACACGTTTGCCGAACAACGGCTTTTTCTCGAACCATTGCAGCTTGTCACGAAGGCTGACTACTTCACCTACAACAATAATGGCCGGGTTGGTAAGCCCGATTGCTTGACGTTTCTCTTCGATATCTTCGAGCGTACCGACAAGTGTCTCTTGATCGATCGTGGTTCCCCAACGCACCAAAGCAACGGGCGTCTGTGGAGAACGACCGTTTTTGATTAATTGTTCACGAATAAACGGAAGGTTGCCAACGCCCATATAAAAAATAATGGTACCTACTGCCGTAGCAAGCTTTTCCCAGTTAATGCTTGACTCTGTCTTCTCCGGGCGCTCATGACCTGTCACGATCGCAATGGAAGAGTTGAAGTCACGGTGTGTTACGGGAATACCTGCATACGCTGGCGCTGCGATGCCGGAAGTAATACCTGGTACGATTTCAAAAGGAATATCGTTTTTCACCAGTTCTTCTGCTTCTTCTCCCACACGACCGAAAATGGAAGGATCGCCACCTTTGAGGCGGGTAACCACTTTGCCTTCCAATCCTTTTTCCACCAACACTTGGTTAATCTCTTCCTGTGTCAGGGTGTGTCGGTCTGGCAGCTTACCGCAATAGATCAATTCTACATCCGGTTTCGCATAGGCCAACAGGCGTGGGCTGGCAAGACGGTCATATACAATACAATCTGCCATTTTAATCGTTTCCAGTCCTCTGAGAGTAATCAGCTTCGGATCTCCGGGACCTGCCCCAACCAAATAAACTTTCCCTTTACTCATGAGCGATTCTCCTCCAATACCTTCGCCAGCACTTCGCCAGCACCGCTTGCCAGTAATCGTTCAGCCACCGAAATTCCAATGCTGACCGGATCATGTCCTGTTGCGGTCTCTTTAAAAATCTGTTTGCCATCAGGTGAGCCGACCAAGCCGGTTACTGTGATCAGCGGTTGTTCTGAATCAGCAGATTCCTCAACCGTCGCATACGCACCGATTGGCACTTGGCAGCCTCCCTGCATCTTGTGCAAGAAAGCTCGCTCAGCCGTTACAGCCAAGCGTGTAGGCAAGTGATCGAATTTCTGTAATAACGCTAACATTTCTTCATCATCAGAGCGACATTCAATGGCAAGTGCGCCTTGTCCGACCGCGGGAAGGCTGATTTCCACTGGCAAGAACTGCGTGATCTCGCCATCCCAGTTCACTCGCTCCAAACCTGCAGCGGCAAGAACAATCGCATCGAAGTTATCCTCTTTGAGACGACGGATGCGTGTATCGATATTTCCCCGGATTGATTCAATTTGCAAATCAGGACGATAGGCGAGAAGCTGTGAAGAACGGCGCAAGCTGCTTGTTCCCACAACGGCACCCTGTGGCAGCTCATCGAGTGTCTTTCCGTCTTTGGAGATCAGCACATCACGTGGATCAACACGCTTTGGAATCGCTCCGATCACCAGACCCTCTGGCAATTCAGAAGGCATATCCTTCAAACTGTGGACAGCCATATCTGTCTCATTATCTAGTAATGATTGCTCGATTTCCTTGACGAACAATCCTTTTCCACCCACTTTAGAAAGGGTCACTTCGACAATTCGGTCACCTTTCGTGACGATTTCATGTGTCTTGAAAGAGGAATCTGGATCAAGTGCTTTTAACTGATCAATGACCCAATTCGTCTGTGTCAAAGCGAGCATGCTTCTGCGTGTTCCAACTACCCAGTTTTTCATGATTGCCTCCCTGTGCCCTCTTGCATATTTGAATCAAGTAAGGCTTCTATCATTCTTTTACGTTCCTCATCAGTTGCGTATACATATTCATCATCCAGCATTTGACGAAAGATTTCCCTGCGCTCTTTGGCATCACATACTTCAAGTAACACTCGTTGTCTCATTTCTGCCAAAAAGTCAACATATCCTTCATATTCGGCGCCATAGTCCTTTTCAATTTTTCGCTTGATCTTGCTGGCCAAGCCGGGGCTCGCTCCCGATGTGGACACGGAGATCACTAATTTGCCACGATGAACAGTCGAAGGAACAATGAAATTGCACAGATCGGGACGGTCCACAATATTGATCCACCCGTTGGTTCTCTTGACTGCCTGATAGACGGTCATGTTTACGTCTGGCTGATTTGTTGCTGCAACGACAAGATCATAGGCGTGGACATCTTCATCGGCCTGAAATTCGGTCTGTTTCCAGGTGATTCTTCCTGACCTCGCCCAATCTTCCATGCCAGGCATCACATGAGGAGCGATCACAGTGACATTTGCTCCTGCTTCCATTAGTGATTCTGCCTTGCGTGTCGCTACTTCTCCGCCCCCTACGACCAGACAAGAACGCTCTGTCAAGTCCAGGATGAGGGGATAGTAATTATGCACGACCAATTGCCCCCTTACAACCAATAATGAAATCTAGACAAGTCAGTCAATAAGAAGTTAATGATTAGTGCTGCGCACGCAATCACATTCCAGGTAGCCAATTTCCGACCTTGCCATGCATTGGTAATGCGTTTATATAACCAGAAGGAATAGAACAGTAACACGATCACAGACATCCAGACTTTCGGATCAAGCCAGAAACTGCCATGCAGAACGATATGACCCCAAATCGCTCCGAGAATAATGGAGAGTAAAAGTAAAGGAACTCCCATCATATTCATTCGATGAGCAAAGACCTCGAGCTTCTCCAGACTCGGCAAACGCTGCATCAGTGGAGACCAGCGTTTTTGCTTTAACATGTTATGCATGATGAGGAACATACACGAGCCGATCATCGACAATGAGAATGCTGCATAGCTGAACATCGCCAGCATGATGTGAATAAAGAGCAATTCTGAAGTAACAGCCTCTGGTTGCGGTGTAGCTGGACTCTGGACAAACATGGAAAATGCCAATACAGCAAAACCGATGACGTTGGTAAAGAAGACGAGCAGGTCAATCCGGAAGAAATAATTGATGATTAATGAAAGTGTTACCAGTATCCACGAATAAAAAAAGAGTGTCTCAAACAAGGTAAGCACCGGAAAGTACTCCTTGGCAGACATCTGTGAAATGAAAAATGCCGTCTGGAAAATCCAGACAACAGCAAGTAGTCCAAATGCGATCCGATTTGCCTTCTGATTACGATGAAGGAAGTCATGAAAATAAAAGAGGACACTCGCCGCGTAGAGAAAGATCGTCAAGTCGTAGATCCATCTCGCTTCCGCCATATCTGTCCCCTCTCTTTCTGTCTATTATTGGGCCCGGCAATGCTCCCATCACCGGGCAAAAATTCTATATCAATCTAATCACGAATTTGATTAACCGCTGTCTGTGCAGCCAATCCTTTGTCACGAACGGTTTGCCTTTCCTTCTCTTGATCCCAGACATTTTCTTGCTGCTTGCGCTCAAGAATTTCTTCCAGGGCAAAAATAGTTGAGAAGATATCCAAAACCTCACCGCCGCCTTTTTCAACCGCTAATTCCTTCAGACGAACGACAGGATCATGTAAAAGTTGATTAATAATTCCCTTGGTATGCTTGCGAATGATATAAAGTTCACGTTCAGTCAGATCAGGAAGCTTGTTCTCGATTTTGTGCATAGCGTCAGCATGGATATCGAACGCCTTCTCACGCAAAGCCGAGATCAACGGGACGACTCCGAGGGTTTGGAACCATTGCTTGAATGCTACAATTTCATCACGAACCATTTCGCCAATGCGTTCGGCTTCTTTGGAACGCTCCGCCAGGTTGCTGGCAACAATTCCTTCCAGATCATCAATATCGTACAGGAAGACGTTGTCCAGTTCGTTGATGGCAGGGTCTAAATCTCGTGGTACTGCAATATCAATCATAAACAGCGGACGATTTTTGCGCAACTTCATAAGCGGCTTCAAGTGTTCCTTGGTTACCACATAGCCATTGGCTCCCGTCGAACTAATGACGATATCAGCCGTCTGTAAAGCTGTAGACAACTGATCCATGGTACAGGCGTCCCCTTTGAACTTATCAGCCAAAAGTCTTGCTCTCTCCAGTGTTCGGTTGGCAACAACGACCTGAGACACTCCATTGGAGTGCAAATGCTTCGCCGTAAGTTCACTCATTTTACCAGCACCGAGGATCAGAACTTCTTTTCCTTTAAAAGAACCAAAGATCTTCTTGCCCAGCTCAATAGCAGCATAGCTTACAGATACAGCATTCTGTCCAATGGCTGTCTCTGTGTGGGCACGTTTGGCGAGTGTAATCGCCTGTTTGAACAATGTATTAAACACGGTTCCAGTCGTTTCATACTGCTGGGACAACATAAATGCATCCCGTACTTGCCCCAAAATTTGGGTCTCTCCCATCACCATGGAATCAAGTCCACAGGATACACGGAATAAGTGATCTATCGCATCTTCATTCTCTTTGACGTAAAGATGCGTCATAAAAGAGTCTTTATCAACTCCGAACCAGTCTGCCAAAAAGTTGCGAGTATAAAAACGTCCGGTATGCAACTGATCACAAACCACGTACACTTCCGTCCGGTTACAAGTTCCTAGGATCACGCATTCTACGATGCTTTTCGTCTGGGAGAGGAGATGAAGAGCACGTGGCGTACTATCGTCGCTGAAAGTAAACTTTTCGCGTATTTCGACAGGTGCTGTTTTGTAATTAAGGCCTATCAGTAGGATTTGCATAGCCTTCCTCCCAGAGATCATGCTTTTTGTTCTTTACGAAGCATAGTGGTGTTAACGTATTTCATTATAACATTATGTCCGCAAGACAGTAGTTTAAAATGTGAAAGATTTTTTAATTCCCCTATACAATAACTCTTTGTGTAGAAGAATAACAGACAAATTTCGGCATCTATGTGATAATTATCACACTTAATATCTCTACTTCTACTCTCAAATAAACACTGATATACTGGTTTATTATAAATAGAGCCCGTTTGGGAGAAAAGAGGCGGATGGTTGAAAAAGTCGTTTATTGCTGATCTCACTTTATTTTTTATCGCTTTAATTTGGGGTGCCACGTTCGTTGTTGTGCAAAATGCGGTTGAAATCCTTCCGCCAAATACGTTTAACTCGGTTCGCTTTGGTATAGCTGCACTTTTCTTATTTATTGTCTTCCTGTTATTCTCACCGAATAAACGATCACTGTTGAATAAGCAATTGGTGAAATCCGGTGCTTTTTTAGGATTATGGCTATTCGGCGGCTATGCCCTGCAAACGGTCGGGCTATTATATACTTCGCCTTCCAAGGCAGGTTTTATCACTGGACTCTGTGTTGTTCTGGTACCGCTATTTTCGTTTCTTCTATTAAAAGACAAAATCAAATGGCCTGCTACCGTTGGTGTAATCATGGCGGTCTTCGGTTTGTACCTGCTTACAACAAGTGGCTCTCTTGCCCTAAATCTCGGCGACATGCTCGTGTTTGGCTGTGCAATCTGTTTTGCGCTGCAAATTGTACTGACTGGAAAATTCGCTCCGAAGTACGATGCGCTGCCGCTCGCTATTACGCAGATCGGAAGCGTTGCTGTTCTATCATTTCTCTATGCACTCTTTTTTGAAGATTGGCAAGCGATGTTTGATCCGCAAGTCATGCTTGTACCTGATGTCGCCTGGGGGCTGTTTATAACTTCTATTCCGGCAACTGCCCTGGCGTTTTTGGCGCAAACTTCTTTTCAGAAGTACACAACTTCAACACGTGTCGCTCTTATTTTCTCACTGGAGCCAGTTTTCGCAGCGATCACTTCCTACTTGTGGATTCACGAGATTCTCACCGGGTTGCAGATTTTGGGCTGTACCCTCATCTTCTCCGGTATGATCTTTGCTGAATTGCCGATCTCCGCCTGGATTGCAAACTGGCGTGGAACTGAAAAAAACAGAGAGCGCTCGATCAACCACAGTTAAGTTGATCGTAGCACAAAGAGCCAGTCGTGACTGTGACGAATGGCTCTTTGTTATTTCCTGCGTTGTTTGCTTACTTCTTGTAAAACAGCCTCACAAAACAGCCTGACAACACTTCCGCACACTTTATGCGGGAGCTGTTCTGCTCTACGCAACCAGCGTTTTAGCCGCAGATACTGGTAACCCGCATGAAGTAGCTGACCATTTTGCCCTCTATGGATCAGCGAAACGGCCGACTGACCAACTTTGGACCAGTGCCAGTACTTCTTGAGCCAGCCTTTGATCTCATTTTGAAGCTTCTGATTCTCCATCCGATGCAGGAGATCGTTCGCATTCCTCTCCATTTCACGAAATGTATGCATCAGTCTGCTGATGGCATGCTCCCGATCCTGATGAAGGTAATGAAAGCGAAATTCATGAAATGCCTCCATCAATTGCGTTGACTCCTGATCGTTCAGAAAGGAACTCCTGACATTATCAGCAAACTTCAAGAAGGCGTCTGCATTTTGCTCCCCTGCTACTTCTCGTATGGCACGTTGCCACGATTTCTCAGGATCATAATTCTCCGGATCTCGCAGATAATCTGCGATGGTAATAAAGGGAATTTTTGAGCTCTCCGCAAGTTCCATCGCATTGGCAACATATCCGCTTGCATGACGATACAGGTGGGGATCTCGATGCAGCAGAGGTCCAATGTGCAACTCATCGGCCATGGCCAGATCATTGACCGGATAATTATCCCAATAAAGTGGTTGGCGTCCTGTATACTGCTCGAACCTCGCTGCATCCCGATCAGTCAAATACGGCGAGCAGACGAATCGTCCTGTCCAGAAAATGAGGATGGAGGTAGGTAATTGGCGCCCCAGGCGAACAATGTACGCTTCATTTCCCATGCCACAATACTGGGTAGGGCAGACAGCCAGTTTTACGTCATACGACCACTCCTGAATTCGGTTCCATACCTGCAAAACCACATGGCCATGAGCGTCTGCCAAATGCTCGAAGGATTGCCGATCTTTTTTATGCATCAAAGAAATCGGAATGTCATCAAAGAACAAGCCAAAATGACGAACCCCTTCATCGAATAATTGACGGTATTTATCCAACAGATTTTGGATATGCTTGTCGTTAGAATACTCCATCGAGAGTCCTGGACTGATACAGTAGTAAAAGTCCAATTGAAGCTCTTTGGCATGGTGAACCAATTCAGTTAGCCTCGTGAACTGTGATGATGGATGATTCTCGTTCCAGCGTTCTCTGAGATACGGGTCGTCTTTGGGAGAATAGAAGTAGGCATTATACCCCTGCTCATGCAGGAAGGACATCATTTTCATTCGTTCGGCTGATGACCATGGTTTACCATAAAACCCTTCAATTACACCCCGTAACGCAAACGATTTGGTACGTGCCAAACTACTTCCCCTCCTTTGTAGAGAAGAAAAGCAGATTTTCTTAGGTAGTCTCCTGCTCTGGGGTACGTTCTTCCTCTTTCGGCGGTGCTGTTTCTTGTCCACCACGCAAGCGACGCAAAATTTCTCCCCACAGCTCGTCTCGGCCTTGTCCAGTTTCTGATGAGAAAATAATGAGGGTGTCTCCCTCTCTCATATTCAAGGTTTGACGAATGACCTTCGTATGTTGCAGCCATCTTCCCCGGGCGATTTTATCTCCTTTGGTCGCAACGATGACAGTAGGCAAACCAATTTCCTTGCACCAGTTGTACATCGATACGTCATCCTTGCTTGGTGCATGACGAATATCAACGAGTTGCACGACGAATTGAAGCTCTTCCCGTCGTTTCAGGTAGGTTTCAATCATACTGCCCCATTGACCCTTGATTGATTTGGACACTTTGGCATACCCGTATCCTGGAAAGTCTACAAAATACAGCATTTTGTTGACCAAAAAGTAGTTCAGCGTCTGCGTTTTTCCTGGTCTGGAACTGATTCTGGCCAATGACTTGCGGCTCAGCATTTTGTTAATCAATGATGATTTTCCCACATTGGAGCGACCTACCAGAGCAATTTCTGGTAGGCCGTTCGTTGGGTACTGCTTCGGTGCAACTGCACTAATGATAAATTCAGCGGACGTAACTTTCATTCTTCTTCACCATACTATTCTTTACCAAAGCGTGTGATAGAACCTCGTCCATATGCTCCACCGGAATGAACTTCAGATCATTTCTCACACTCTCAGGAATATCGTCTATGTCTTTCTCATTGTCCTTGGGCATAATGATGGTGGTTAGCCCAGCACGATGAGCAGATAATGATTTCTCTTTGAGTCCGCCAATCGGCAGGACTCTGCCTCGCAGGGTAATTTCTCCCGTCATCCCTACATCCTTGCGTACGGCAATACCTGTAAGAGCCGATACAAGTGCGGTTGCCATAGTAATACCAGCAGATGGTCCGTCTTTCGGGATCGCTCCTTCTGGTACATGGATGTGGATGTCGTTTTTCTCGTGGAACTCGGAATCGATCTTCCATTCGCTTGCTCGAGAGCGAATATAACTAAATGCAGCCTGCGCCGACTCTTTCATCACATCGCCTAATTGTCCGGTGAGTGTCAGCTTCCCTTTTCCTGGAAGGATGCTTACCTCAACATTTAGCGTATCGCCTCCTGTTTCCGTCCATGCCAATCCAGTAACTGAACCCACCTGATCCTCTTTCTCAGCAAGTCCATAACGATAGCGAGGTTTGCCAAGAAGCTGTTCTACTGTGTTTGCCGTAATGACGACCTTCTTCTTCTCGCCACCGACGATCATTTTGGCAGCTTTGCGGCAAATATTCGCCACCTCACGATTCACATTCCGTACACCGGCTTCTCTCGTGTATTGGCGGATCACCTTAAGCATTGCTTCTTCATTGACTTGCAATTTATCCTTGCCCAAGCCGTGATCTTCCATTTGCTTAGGCAGTAAATAACCTTGCATGATTTTGAGCTTCTCCAACTCGGTATAACCGGAGATATGAATGGTCTCCATGCGATCCAAGAGCGGGCGAGGGATCGAGTGCAAGGAATTCGCTGTCGTAATGAACATGACATTGGTGAGATCATACGTTTCTTCAATGTAATGATCACTGAACTTGTCATTTTGATTCGGATCAAGTACTTCCAACAGGGCAGAAGCAGGGTCACCACGGAAGTCAGAAGCAAGCTTGTCAATCTCATCCAAAAGGAAAACCGGATTCACTGTGCCTGCCTGTTTCATTCCTTGAATGATCCGTCCTGGCATCGCACCCACATAGGTTCGACGATGACCACGGATTTCCGCTTCGTCTCGTACACCACCGAGCGAGATTCGCACAAATTCCCTCTCCAATGAACGAGCGATGGAGCGAGCCAGGGACGTTTTTCCTACCCCTGGAGGTCCAACCAGGCAGAGGATCGGTCCACGCATTTTGTTTACGAGCTTTTGCACGGCGATGTATTCGAGCACACGTTCTTTTGGTTTTTCGAGACCGTAATGATCTTCATTTAATACTTGCTCTGCATGCTTGATATCCAGATTGTCGATGGTTTTCCTTGTCCATGGCAGGGCAAGCAGTGTATCTATGTACGTGCGGATGACGCTTCCTTCCGCAGAAGTGGAAGGCATTTTCTCCAATCGTTCCAGCTCTTTTTCGATCTTGGTCTTGATGCGCTCGGGAGCGTCCGACTTGTCTAGCTGGCCTCGAAGTTCATCAATCTCGCCTGCACGGCCTTCTTTATCTCCCAATTCCTTCTGGATCGCTTTCATTTGTTCACGCAGATAGTATTCCTTCTGCGTTTTTTCCATTTGTTTCTTTACCCGTTGGCCGATCTTGCGCTCAAGCTCCAGCACTTCACGTTCATTATTCAGAATCGTCAAGAGAATTTCCAGACGTTGCTGGATATCGACTTGCTCCAGAATTTCCTGCTTGTCATCCATTTTCAGCGGCAAGTGCGAAGCAATCACATCAGCCAATCTACCTGGCTCATCAATGTCACTTACGGATGTGAACGTCTCGGGTGATACTTTTTTGGAAAGCTTGATATACTGTTCGAAGTGGTTCAGAACCGTACGCATCAACGCTTCCACTTCGTTCTCATTGCCTGGCTCTTCTTGCAGATAGGTGATGCTTACTTCAAAAAACTCTTCTTTCTGCAAAAACTCTTCGATCTTCGCACGTTGAAGCCCCTCCACCAGCACGCGAATCGTCCCATTGGGCAGCTTCAGCATCTGTTTGACACGTGCAACCGTACCTACCTTGTAAATTTGTTCTGCAGTAGGTTCCTCAATCTGTACCTCTTCTTGCGTGGCTAACAGTATATGATTATCATCCACCATGGATTTTTCTAATGCCTTAATTGATTTCTCCCGGCCAACATCCAGATGAAGCACCATACTTGGATATACGAGCAATCCGCGCAATGGTAAAAGGGGAATCTCACGTTTACCTGAACGTTCCTCCATAGCCATGCACCTCCCAGTCTCTAGTCAATTGGTTCTTTTTTCTAGCATTTTGAGGCGTTTTCGTACCATTTTAGCGCAAACGAAAAGGAAAGTCCAATGATAGTGCTCTGGTCACTTGCTCACATCGGCAAGGGCGGAGAAGCAATCGCTTCAGATTGTAATGATAGTGCCAACGATTCAATTACACTTTCCTCAGGAGCTGGAGCTTCTGTGACCGCCAGATTGATTGCTTCCTGTACTGTCACGATCGGAATCACTTCAATTCCTTCGAACTCATCAAAAATACTTTGCCAGTTCTCCTGTGGAATCAGTACCCGTTTCACTCCTGCTTGTTTGGCTGCTTCTACTTTGGCAACTACACCACCAACAGGTTTGATTTTCCCGTGAATGCTTACTTCACCGGTAAGCGCCACATAATTGTCAATCGGAATACCACGAATGGCAGAGTAGGTAGCTACTGCGATCGTTACTCCAGCAGATGGACCATCGACAGGAACTCCACCTGGGAAGTTGATATGCAAGTCGTAGTCAAACGGCTGCAGACCAAGACGTTCCAGAACCGTTAGCACATTTTCGATAGAGCCTTTAGCCATCGACTTGCGTCTGATCGTACGGGAACCGCCGCCCAATTGTTCTTCCTCCACCAAACCTGTCATGTTAATTCGTCCGCTTCCCGGTTGTTTTGCTGTAGTCGCTGTTACTTCCAACTCCATGACTGTTCCCATATTGGGACCATATACCGCCAGACCGTTGACAAGGCCGATTTGTGGTTCTTGATGTACCTGTTTTTCGTGACGGGGAGACTTCTGGCTGCTGTGCACCACCCATTCGACATCAGCCGGTTCAATCGAGGTTCGTTTCTCGGTTAGCGCAACACCAGCAGCAATTTGCAAGGTATTGATCGCTTCTCGTCCATTCGTTGCATATTTTTCGATGACAGCCGATGCATCAGGGAGCAGGTTGATACCCATCTTCTCTGCTGCAGTCGCTACGATACTGCGTATTTCCATTGGTTTTAAAGGCCGGAAGAAGATCTCCAGGCATCGGGAACGAAGCGCCGGCGGCAATTCCTCCGGGTTGCGCGTGGTCGCACCGACTAAACGGAAATCAGCAGGAAGACCCAACTGAAAGATATCGTGAATATGGGAAGGAATTTGCGTGTTGTCTTCGCTGTAATAGGCGCTTTCGAGCATGACCTTGCGATCTTCCAACACCTTTAACAGCTTGTTCATCTGGATCGGATGTAATTCACCAATCTCATCTAAAAACAACATGCCGCCGTGGGCTTTGGTCACCGCTCCTGGCTTTGGTTGCGGAACACCAGCTTGCCCCAATTGACCTGCCCCTTGATAGATCGGATCATGAACAGAGCCAATTAACGGGTCAGCAATCCCTCTTTCATCAAATCGGGCGATCGTCGCATCCACTTCAATAAATTTAGCTTCACTTTTGAAAGGTGACATCGAATTTTTCTTTGCTTCTTCCAACACAACACGTGCGGCTGCTGTCTTGCCAACACCTGGAGGACCGTAAATGATCACATGTTGTGGATTTGGTCCGCACAAAGCTGCCCTGAGCGCACGTAATCCGTCTTCTTGCCCAACAATTTCTTCTAGTTTACTTGGTCGTGTTTTCTCAGAGAGTGGCTCTGTCAAACTGATCATGCGTAGTTTGCGCATTTGATCCACTTCTTTGCGAGACTCTTTGTCCACGGAGGTTTTAGTAGTACGTTGACTTTTCAACAGGTTAAAAAAGTACGTTCCAATAATAATCCCAACTACCACTTCAATCACTGCGATTACTAACGTGGTGTACTCCATCTGTATTCCCTCCCGTTCAATTCGATGAATCCGGATTTCTCTCAAACTATATTGTGTAGTATTACCTGCTTAAGAGATGAGTAAACGATCAGGTGGCTATCGTTCCTGAATTTGGATGGACAGCAGTTTTTCACTCGCTGTGAGAAAGGTTATGGCAACGATCACGGTAAACTCTCGGTGGTCCTGCCTGAGCAACAGCCGAAACGTTTCTTTTGACGTGGAAGGAGATACTTGTGTGCGACCCACATGCAAGTAATCAATGATTTGCGCTCGGGGATAATGCTTTTGGGTTTCCTCAACGGCCATTTCCCCCCATTTGGCATAAGGAGGTTGCGCATACGCTGATGTGGTGCCAAGTACGAAAATCATGGCGACCATCCAGTTGATCCAGAGATGTCGTTTCATTTTTAATCCCACCTTTTAAAGGTAGTTTTCACTTTGGCACAGAAAAAATCCCTCCCACAGGTACACGGTTCTGAACCGAGGCTCCTACAGGAGGGATTTCCTATTGATTTACGCGATGCCTTTTATGCGATTTCGCCTTGGACAGCGTCGCCTTCTTTGTTTGTAAGCAGTGGTTTCACTTTGTCACGAACGGTTTCTTCCGTAATCATGCATTTATTGACGTCTTCACGGGATGGAAGCTCATACATCATATCAAGCATGATCTGCTCGATGATGGCACGAAGCCCACGTGCACCCGTGTTGCGTTTGATGGCTTCCTTGGCAATTTGACTAAGTGCCCCATCTGAGAACTCCAGTTCAACGCCATCCAAGCTTAACAGCTTCTGATATTGTTTCACGAGAGCATTTTTCGGCTCAGTCAGGATGCGAACCAGTGTCTCCTCGTCAAGTGGCTCAAGCGTAGCCAAAACAGGCAGACGACCAACAAATTCAGGAATCAACCCAAATTTGAGCATGTCTTCCGGGAGAACATATTTCAGGTATTCGCCTGACTTCAGATCGCCCTTGACACCGTCGACCATTTCCGCACCAAATCCAATGACTTTTTTACCGATGCGGCGTTTAATGATTTGTTCAATACCATCGAACGCACCGCCACAAATAAACAAGATATTGGATGTGTCGATCTGAATAAACTCCTGATGCGGATGCTTGCGTCCTCCTTGTGGTGGAACGCTCGCTACAGTACCTTCCAGGATTTTGAGCAGCGCTTGCTGAACACCTTCACCAGACACATCTCGTGTAATGGAAGGATTCTCTGATTTTCGAGCTACTTTATCAATCTCATCGATATAGATAATGCCCTTTTCAGCTTTCTCTACATCGTAATCTGCCGCTTGAATCAGCTTCAACAAGATATTTTCTACGTCTTCACCCACATAACCCGCTTCTGTCAGTGATGTGGCATCTGCAATCGCAAACGGCACATTGAGAATGCGTGCTAACGTCTGGGCAAGCAATGTTTTACCGGAACCAGTTGGTCCAATCAGCACAATGTTGGATTTTTGCAGCTCTACGTCTTCTATTTTCGCACTTGTGTTGATGCGTTTATAGTGGTTGTACACCGCAACGGAGAGGGATTTTTTCGCCAAATCCTGTCCGATTACATAATCGTCAAGGATCTTGCGGATTTCCATCGGCTTCGGAATCTCTTTCATGTCGATTTCTTCATCGCCACTCAGTTCTTCCTGCACGATCTCGTTACAGAGCTCGATGCACTCATCGCAGATATAGACACCAGGCCCTGCAACCAGTTTTCGTACCTGTTCCTGGGACTTGCCGCAGAACGAGCACTTGAGCTGGCCTTTATCGTCGTTAAACTTGAACATTCGCTTCACCTCTCATGCAGTTATTTTCCTACAGAAGAAATCACATCGTCAATTAACCCGTATGCTTTTGCTTCTTCTGCACTCATGAAGTTATCGCGATCGGTGTCACGTTCAACTTTTTCATAAGGCTGTCCGGAGCGTTCAGCAAGTATTTCATTCAGTTGACGTTTGGTTTTCAGTATCCAGTCAGCATGAATACGAATATCTTCTGCTTGACCACGAACCCCACCTAATGGCTGGTGAATCATGACTTCGCTGTTTGGCAGGCAATAGCGCTTGCCTTTGGCACCCGCCGCAAGCAGAACTGCTCCCATACTAGCAGCCATCCCGATACAAATCGTGGATACATCTGGTTTGATGAATTGCATGGTATCGTAAATAGCCATACCAGCCGTTACGGAACCACCCGGAGAATTTATGTATAAGCTAATATCCTTATCGGGATCTTCAGCAGTGAGGAACAGCAGTTGCGCCACCACCAAATTAGCGACATCGTCGTCGATTCCGCTGCCCAGGAAGATAATTCGATCCTTTAACAAACGGGAGTAAATGTCATACGCGCGCTCACCACGATTGGACTGTTCGATGACCATAGGGATTAGCATTTCACTTTCCTCCTTTACGTTAAATTAATAGCGGGTGGGACAAATTCCAATATGTATTGGGTGGAAAAACAAGGCACGAAAGGTTCATTCGTGCCTTGTACTTAGATTATGCGTTTACTTTGTTTTCTGCAACCAGGAAATCTACTGTTTTGCGAGTTTGGATATCGCGGTAGAGTCCCATCATGCCGTCTTGAGCAGTGAAGATTTTGCGAAGCTCATCTGCCGGACGGTTGTACATGCTAGCCAATTTGTTCAATTCTTCATTTACATCTTCTTCGGAAACAGAAATGTTTTCTGCTTTGCCGATTGCTTCAAGTGTCAATGCAGAGCGAACACGAGTTGTTGCATCTGTTTGGAATTGGTCACGAAGCATGCTCTCGTCCATACCAGAGAACTGGTAGTACAAATCGATGTCCATTCCTTGGTATTGAAGACGTTGTGCAAACTCGTTAACCATTTGGTCGAGTTCTTGTTCTACCATTACTTCTGGAAGATCGATTTCAGCATTTTCAGTTGCTTTGATTACGAGTTGCTCACGAACATGAGTGTCTTTCTCACGAGCTTTGCGCTCTTCCAATTTCTTGGTAAGGTCCGCTTTCAATTCGTCAAGTGTATCGAATTCGCTCACGTCTTTTGCAAACTCATCATCAAGAGCTGGCAAGTTTTTGCGTTTGATTTCGTTTACTTTCACTTGGAATTTTGCTTCTTTACCTGCAAGGCTTGGAGAGTGGTATTCTTCTGGGAACGTAACCGTAATTTCTTTCTCTTCGCCTTTTGCCAATCCAACCAATTGCTCTTCGAAACCAGCGATGAACGTGCCAGAACCGATTTCCAAAGAGTAGTTTTCAGCTTTACCGCCTTCGAATGCTACTCCATCCTGGAAGCCTTCGAAGTCGATTAGCAAGATATCGCCGGTTTCAACGTTGCCTTCTTCAATCACAACAAGTTCAGCATGACGGTCTTGCATGCGTTTAAGCTCTTCATTTACATCTGCTTCAGAAACGCTGAAATCTCCTGCTTCGATTTCAAGACCTTTGTAGTCACCCAGTTTTACTTCAGGTTTTACAACAACAGTTGCTTTGAATACAAGGTTTTGATCTTTGCCCATTTGTTCAACGTTTACTTCTGGACGGTCAACAGGTTGAATTCCTGTTTCACGAACTGCTTGTCCGTAAGCAACTGGAAGAATGATATCAAGTGCATCCTGGTACAAAGATTCTACGCCAAAACGCGCTTCGAACATCTTGCGCGGAATTTTACCTTTACGGAATCCTGGAACATGAACTTTTTGAACTACTTTTTTAAATGCTTGATCCAAGGCTTGGTTTACTTGATCGGCTTCAACCTCAACCGTCAATACACCTTGGTTACTTTCTAACTTTTCCCATTTTGCTACCACTTAAACTTCCCCTCCTACATTGGTTCAAAAAAACGGTCGAAACCGTTTTTTGCTGACCGCAAACGGTCACATTTAAGCCTCACGAAAATCGTCGAGACGTTTTCGCAAAATAAAGATGCGCCCCACACAGGACGACACCGCTGGGCACACCTGTATTGAGTGCATTTAACTCCCATTATAACCATTACAGTATATCACATACGAGAAGAATTTCAAGAAGTCAAGTACGTAACTGAAATTCTCCTCCCAAATCTGTGACCCGTTTACCCTGATCGTCAAAAAAAAGTACATCCACCCGAACTTCTGTGGAATTCTTCCCAATTGAATCAAGCAACACATATGTTGGACGTGAATACCCTCTCGGCAATTGCAAGCTCCCTGGATTTAAAAAGAGAACACCACGTTCTATCGAACAATGCGGGACATGAGAGTGGCCGAACAACACGACGTTTGCCCCTGTTTCCTCAGCGCGATAGTGCAATTTCAGCAGCGAACTTTTCACTCCATATAAATGTCCGTGTGTTTGATAAATATGTAATCCTTGCCAAGTCGCACGCCTTTCCTCGGGAACAGTCAAATCTGAATCACAGTTCCCACGGACAAGCTGCATCTGGGAAAATGGCTCCTGATGTCGGTTGATACAGAAGTCACCACAATGAAAGATGTGCTCTACCTGATGGCGAGAAACAACCTGCTTCACTTCGCGACACAGTCCGTGCGTATCACTCAGGACAAGAATGCTCACACATGTATCCCCCTGATTTTCTCAACTAGGTTATGCAAGGCCATGGCACGGTGGCTGATTTTGTTTTTTTGCTCAGCAGATAGTTGTGCCATTGTACAAAGCCGATCGGGAAGGAAGAACACGGGGTCATACCCGAAACCATTGGTGCCTGCCGGTTCACGGAGAATGGCTCCCTCGCAATGGCCGTTTGCAGTAATTGTTTCCTCATTAGGTCTGGCAAAAGCCAACACGCAGCGAAAACGGGCCGTTCGCTTTTCGTTCGGGACGTCTTGCATCAGTTGGAGAAGCTTGCGCCAGTTGTCTTCATCTGTTGCGTTCTCTCCCGCAAATCGTGCCGAGTAGACGCCCGGTTTGCCGCCTATCGCATCTACTTCCAACCCTGAATCATCACCAATCGCAGGTATGTTGAGAAATGCTGCGATTGTTTCTGCTTTTTTGCGGGCATTCGCTTCGAATGTCTCGCCATCCTCCACTACTTCGGGAACATCAGGATACTCAGCAAGGCTTACTGCTTCCCATCCAAATTGCTGAAACATCTCGTTGAACTCACGCACTTTTCCTTGATTGCGTGTAGCTACGACGATTTTGATTCGTTTTTCTTCATTAAACATGGCTTTTCTCCCCATTGTTCTCAGGAGTGGCCGGTTTGGACTCAGTAGTTGCCTGTTCCTTTGCCTGACCGTATAACAATACCTCACCAAGTGCTTCTTTTTGTGCGTTGATCAGGTCGGTAATACCACTTTTCGCAAGTCCCAGTAACTCTTGCAGTTCATCGTAACTGAATGGTGCCTCCTCGCCTGTTCCCTGGAGCTCAACAAACTTGCCAGAACCCGTCATCACCACGTTCATATCAACAATTGCCGAAGAATCCTCTTTATAATCCAGATCAAGCTTGCTTTCTCCTTCAATCATGCCAACCGATGTCGCTGCCAAAAAGTCGGTAATCGGCAGCTCCTTCCAGGTGCCGTTCTCCACCAATTTACGCATGGCATCGACCATAGCGATGAATGCTCCGGTGATCGAAGCAGTTCTGGTGCCCCCATCCGCTTGAATGACATCGCAATCAAGCCAAATCGTGCGCTCGCCCATTGCTTCAAGCTTCACTACAGATCGAAGGGCACGCCCAATCAACCGTTGGATCTCCATGGTACGACCACTCAGTTTTCCTTTTGCAGATTCACGAGCATTTCGAGTCTCAGTAGCACGCGGAAGCATGGAATACTCTGCTGTTACCCAGCCTTTACCACCATTACGCATAAACGGAGGAACACGGTCTTCTAATGTAGCTGTGCAAATTACCTTGGTGTCACCCACCTCAATCAAACATGAACCCTCTGCATGTTTGATGTAATTACGTGTAATTTTGACAGGGCGCAGTTGATTGTTTGCTCGTTCGTTGTGTCTCATTTCAAGTTCCTCCTACTTGCTACTTGGTAAGTAACCTATTGCCAAAAGCCTTATGTATGTGAAAAGTGATGCCTATTCCCGCCCATTATACCAAAGCACAATATCCAAATTCCAGTAAACGAGAAACGGAAAATAGAATCCACGCATAGGACGACGTGGATTCCATAGCTCCGTAATATGCTTCAGTCGGTGGGGTTGAATCCGGGGTCCCCGCCGCCAGCGTTAGCTTCTGTCGGTGGGGTTTTTTAGAACTGCATGGAGTTGATCTGTACGGGTCGTGTCACTGGCTTGGAGAAATCAAAAGGACCCGCAGCCGTCAACGGTGTACCCTCGACCATCACTTGTACTCGTTTTACACCCGTATTCTCTGTCAGTGACAGTACAAGTGACTCCATCGCTTCAGGGTTTGCTTCCTTGCCGTTGTTGAACTTCATCACGTCTTTGCTCAAATTCACTACCACTGTACCATTCTCGTTTTTTACGTCCAACACCTTGGTGGAGGGCAGAAACGAGCTATACAGTGTAGATCCCTGCTTTGGGCCACGGATCAGTTCTTCGATAACTGCTGTCGTAATATCCTCCGTCTGCGGGATCAGCCGTGTGACTGGAACAAAGTAGGAGCGATTATCGTTCAACTGCCCTTGAAAATAGAGCGTAACCGGTGTAGTACGTCCGGGCACGGCATTATCTGCCAGCTCGACATTGACCCCGCTATCCCGATTCAAGATCGAAATAGGCGTATGATCTACTGGCATTTCAGATAACGGGGTTCCATTAATCCAGATGGAAACATGTTTTACATCCTTGAACTCAGTCAAAGAACGGGTGATGGCATCAAGAATTTTCTTTTCCTCAGCAGGTGCATACTTTTTGAACTCAGGCGAGAAATCAACCGTTGCCGTACCATCCTTAATCGTCATGCCAAGAACTTTAGTTCCTTCCGGCAGAACAGCCTTGAAGCCTTGGGGCAATAACGTTTCAACTGGCCCACCCTTTACCAGATAAGAAAGGACTTGTTTTGCAGGCCCTTCCACTTTGGGCAGCGTCAATGATACAGGGACGACATAACCATTGGAATCATACAGATAAACCATACGGTCAACAGAACCCTGCACCTCACTTACTGGAAGCTCTCCCTGCGTGATACTGTTCGGATCGACAGTGCCCTCTTCCAGATTCACATCCTGCGTAAGTGGAGGTGGATCAATACTCATCGTTTCTTTTTCTGGCCCAAATAAACCACACCCTGTAACCAGCATGGCGCTTAACCCCAACACAGCAGTTAATTTACCTATTTTATTCGGTGTCATGTTCGTACCCTCCTCGCAACACTTTGTACTACCATGTATACGAGCAGGGCTTGGGTTTATGCTTTCTTTGTCCTAATGAAAAAAGAAACCACCCGACATATTACCGGATGGCTTGCCTTTGGCTCAACTAGATGTTGACGGTCTCTTCCAAAGATTGATGCACAACCTCTACCTCAAATCCTAACCACTCTTCGCCAATTTGTCTAAAGACCTCGGCATCTCCGCTGGTAAAGAATTTGTGATTGCACGAAGACAGTGACTGTTCATGCATATTGCGCATGGACAACAGCGTACTCAACTCTCTTGCTGTCTCTTCTGCCGAGCTGATAATGGTAATCGAGTCACCCATCACATCTTGAATCAGTGGGGCAAGCAGTGGATAGTGTGTACATCCGAGGATTAACGTATCCAATTCCTCATAGCAAAGAGGCGTCAAGGTTTCCCTTACGATCTCCCTGGCCTGTGGAGTGTGAATCAACTGGTTTTCTACCAATGGAACAAACTCGGGACAAGCTAGCCCCACAGCATATAAATTGGGATTAATTCGATAAAGTGCTCTTTCATAAGCTCCTGTACGGATAGTTGTTACGGTCCCAATTATGCCAATCCGTCCTGTTCTCGTCGCCATAATAGCCGCCCGAGAACCTGGCTCAATGACTCCTACGACAGGCAGTTCCAAGCTCGCTTTAACTTCTTCCAATACAACCGCTGTCGCTGTGTTGCAGGCAATGACAAGTGCCTTGAGCTGAAACTGACTCACAAACTGAATCATTTGATTGGTAAAAGTACGGATTTCTTCGGGCGTTCTGGGTCCATAAGGACATCTCGCATTGTCTCCAAAGTAGACGATCTGTTCTCTGGGAAGTTGTCTGATTACTTCACGGGCGACCGTTAAACCACCCACTCCTGAGTCTATGATGCCTATCGCTTTCCTGTGATCCATAATCAAATCCCCTTTAGGATGCTTACATGCGTGTTTTTACAATATGCTAGATTTCAAAAACTCGCAACCACTTCTTCGCTCAATTGAACCTATTTTGGGCTGTTAACATATAGTAAAGGGGAACTTTGGGTCACTGAGGAGGAATCGTGGTGGAAGAGCAAGTGAAACACCTGATTAGTTGGAGCGAATGGGGAAAACAGTGGATTCAATACCTGCAACATAAGCCTGAAATGAAGGGAGAAAACAAGCGAAATTTAAAACAATTTCATACGGCTTTCACTGAAATTGGGCAAAAAGCAAAATCCATTGATCCCGTTCATCCCAAAGAAGAAGAAATTCTGTATTTGAAGGGGAAAGCAGAGGATGTGCAAAAACAGTTCCAAGGTTTGCTGCGCCTGGTGCAAAATTCAACCATGAGCCCAACTCGCGAGCAGCAAATTCCCATCGCCCGACCTGTCCCAGTGGGAGGACACAAGCTTCCTCCCTTGCCCTACAAATACGACGCACTGGAACCATATATTGACACCGAGACAATGCGTATTCATCATGACAAGCTTCATGCCGACTATGTCAAAGGCTTAAACAAGGCGGAAATGATGCTAGCCCAGGCAAGAGCCTCCAATGATTACGAGCTGGTGAGGCACTGGGAACGTGAAGCTGCCTTCCATGGGGCTGGCCATTACTTGCACACGATTTTCTGGGATGTCATGAGTCCGTCTGGCGGAGGTGTACCCCAAGGAGAATTAGCTGAGCAAATCATTCGAGACTTCGGATCGATCGAAACATTCAAACGCCAGTTTTCCTCGGTCGCAGAAAGAGTCGAGGGACCCGGCTGGGCACTTCTTGTCTGGTCACCAAGAGCACAGCATCTGGAAATCCTCAATGCGGAAAAGCACCAATTGCTCACCCAATGGGAATCCATTCCACTGCTCGTACTGGATGTATGGGAGCACGCCTATTGGTCTTCTTACCGGGCAGATCGAAAAAAATATATCGATGCGTGGTGGAATGTCGTCAACTGGCCGCATGTTCAGGATCGTTATCTACAAGCTCGTCGGTTGCGTTGGCAGCCTTATTAAAAGCGTTTCTTTTTTGGAGGCGTTTTTTACAAAAAAGCAGATTGTCACAAGATGGCTGCCTGGCTCTCTAGCCCAAGGGCGGTCATTTTTTTTCATGATTTGCTCAGTAAAAAGAATAAGGATAGCTAAGACGTCGTTGGAACCCGATTCTTTTGGATGTTAAAATAGTTTGAAAGTCAATCTGGAATGGTACAGTTTGTGGAAGGTCGCTCACACCATCAGGGCTATTAAGAAAGGGGACAAAACTCATGATTCTAGAAGCCGTCATGCTCCAGGTGAAGGAAGGGATGGAACAGGAATACGAAGAAGCTTTCCGTAGGGCATCACACATTATTTCTTCTATGAAAGGTTACATTGACCACGAGCTGCAAAGATGTATGGAGGTTAAAGGAAAATATCTACTTTTGGTGAAATGGGAAAGCCTTGAGGATCATACCATTGGATTCAGAGAATCAGCAGAATACCAGGAGTGGAAGAAAATGCTGCACCACTTTTATGATCCATTTCCGATCGTTGAACATTTTGAAAAAGTCGATCTTTCTTGAATAGTTATTAGGGAGGTGGTTTTATGATATTCTTCCTATTCAAAGTAATTGTTCCACTTGTCGTATTTTTCTACTTTTTATATAGAAGAACGAACAGCCCCCGAAAGTATTCGACAGGAGTGCTTGTTGTATTGCTGCTTTCCATTATCTTTACTATTGCTCTTGCCCAAAACTATACCGAAAGTCTGATGCCTCCTCCCGTGAATGATGGTGTGCATATTGCTAATGACGTAGCTCTCTATATTCTCGGTTATGAGAACTGGGCTCCGCATTGGTCGAGGGAGTTGTTTAAGGAAGCGTATGAGATTTCATCATTTTGTTCGGTTGCTTTGTTGATTCTTTATGCTGGGATGCTTGTTTGGGAGAAGTCTAGGGGGGTGTAATGGTCAATCAACTATTCCAGTAGTCAAAACACGAAAATACTGATCTAGTAAATTATGAAAATTTGGTTCATCGGCAAGCTCAACTGTTTTATCCAATAATGGTCCAACTGAATCTGATTCCAACACGAAAACTTGAAAGTGCATATGCATTGAACTCCAAACAATGATACGCCCAACACATAATGATGTTTCTTGGTCAATGACCGTACTTGGGTTAATTGCATGTTCAGGCCTGTCCCATTGAAAGTTAACTTCTGTTTTAATTCCCATTTTTCTTAGTACAATCTCTCGTTCCTTTATCCATCTTAAAAATACATCATTCATTCTTTTCCTTCCTTTAAGTTCGTTATATTTACCACTTGGGGAATGGCTAGATGATCACTCACCGATTGATGCATCGGGATATGCCAGCAGGGACGTAAAATTTGTTAGTTAACAGGTTTATATTTACCATCTTTTGAATGTCCCAAAGGATGAACCTGAACAAAGATCCAACCGCTATATTTTTTATCCTCGATATTATCATTTGATACTACGATTTCTTGCATTCCTCTAAAGTCTCTTAAAATCCAATCATCATCATGATGCATAGTTAAGTCATATGGCTCCATTCCAAAATATCTCAAATTCTGATTTATCAAATCTCCTGTAAAATACTCTTCTTTCGTTAAAAAAAGTGTCACCATGTAAACACTGTCTGTATCAAAGGCAATTAAAACTCTTCCATCCAAATACGTATTTTCTTTAAAAGCATAAGCATTTCCGTCAATTTCTCCAGTATTAACTGGTGTTGAAGAATTAGGATCTCCAAGTATTTCATTCACTTCTTTCTCAGATTTTGACAAAATTTTATATATATCGAAAAACTGTTTGATTTCCGGTAACTTTGTTGTTGAAGCTGAAGAAGCTATGCTATTCAATGTTTGGGCATCTGCTTTCTGTTCAGTGACTGAATTACTATTTTTATTTGCATCAATTATGAAAAAAATTGCTATTGATAAGAGTATTGCAAAAAGAAACGAAAAACGTTTTGTGAATTTCCGGAACACTCATACCTCTCCCCTATCCTCCAAGAATTAATTTTTTCAACTAATAACAATCCAAATTTATACTAACAATAATTTCGTTTTTTTCAAAAATATTAGATTAGATTGTTAGTAAAATTGACGTCAATTTCTTTTCAAACTGCTGAATCTTCCCCAAAATTTCCTCAGGCTCTTCTTCAGTGATTATTTTAATGTTTTTTATTTTACTATCTTCCTCATTTATATTTATTAAATAATCCCGTACATCTGATGTTAAATTATTATGGTCTTTCCAAAATTGATCCTTAACCTCATTCATGCTAATTAATATTTCAGCATCATATAAATCACCTGCAAGTGGATTTTGATATAAGCGATACAATGCTTCAGGAATAATATAAGTTAAGTGAAATTTTTGCCGTATTAATCTTGCAATGTCACCATCCGATAAATCTTTTAGTTTTACATCGAGAACGCTTCCGAACCATTTTGATAAAGGAACCTTTTCATCAACGATAAATGGACTTGTAAAGCCTTCTTTAATAGCAATTTCATCAAGAGTCAAATCTCGGTTACCATAAGAACCATTCAAATCTTTTCACCTTTTCTTTACATGTTCTTTTATTTGAAATATTAAATTTCAAGTTGGCTTCATGGCCAAATTATTCTCCCAAATTATCGATGAATCTACCTTTCAACTTCAAAATATAAAACTCCACTTTCCATATCCAAGTAAAAGTTCCCAACGAAGCTAGCAGGTTTAATATAATTATTAAAATCTTCACTGTATGCCCATGAATAATCTGCTTTGTCCAAAAATGACAAATCCATTTTAGGTGCCCAATTCGTATCCATTTTGATCCACTTATATTTTTCGAATAGTAAAGGATCATTCTTAGAAAAGATTACTACCCCTCGCATCCAATAAGAGGTTAGACCTAAACTATTTGTTCGGCCTATGATACCATTTGTCCAATAACATTTCTCAAAATTACCAAGGTTCCTTGATTTGCAGGAAGCCGTTCTAATACTCAATACTATTTTGCTATCCGCCAGCGGTTAAAATAGAGTACCTCAACAGTTTAACTGCCTTTAACAACTAAGATTTTGATTATTTGCTTCTCTACTACTGCAGCTCCACCGATATTATCTACAATTGGCTTAATCCTTAAAATAAAAAGAAAATCCAAAACGAGTTTTAATTGAATGGGGATAGAATAGAAATAGAAATTTTGTGTTAGTTACAACACTCTCTAATCAAATCAGCAATGATGTCAGCCGCTTCCAATATTTCGATACGCTCCGATTCATTGTATAAATAACTAGCTGATTCCATAGATGGGTACAAATCTACAAAAATACCCACTGCTCGTTTAGGAATTGATACTTCTTTAGCCCACTGTTCTGCTAACTGTTTTAATAGGCTGCATATCTCATGAAAGAGTTCTTTTTTAAACCCTTCTCCCATTCTAAGTGAAATAAGAAGCCCCTCTTCTCCTATAAGCAAGTTTTCAAGTTTATCAAGAGTTTTCATTTACAGCCCTCTTAACATATTTTTTAGTATAATTCTGATGCCTTGTTCTAACCTCTACCTTTTAAAATCACAACGTTTTTTACTAATTTAGAAGCATTTTTATGTTTGTGATCAATTTTTAGTACCTGGTTTCCCCAGTGAATAGATTTTTCAAATTCGTTACATTTATAATAACAATGCGCAATATCGTACATTATTTCGGGATCATCTTTTTCTTGTTCATTTGCTCTCAAATAATATTTTAGAGCATCTCTATAGTTACCCATTAGATAGTGGGCTAAACCTTGATTATAAATTGCTTTGGTACAGTCACAGTCTAGGAAATAAGCCTGTTTAAATTCTTTGATTGCCGCTTCAAAATCATTTAAATTAAGATAACATAGGCCTAAATTTAAATGGACTTCTGATTGTTCATTATCAATAGATAACGATCTTTCATAATACATCTTAGCCGTCAAATAATCTTTTACTTGAAAATGGTATACACCCAAATAAAAATTAGCATCCTCACTACTTGGTTCAATCTTTAATGCTGATTCAAAGCATTCTAGGGCATCTTCAAGATTACCTAACTTTAGATTAACCCTTCCTACATTCATTATTGGTAGTTCCCAAGTATGATTTTGTACAGTCAGTTCCTTAAGAATCTTTTTCGCCTTTACTAACTCCCCTAAATTTAAATAGCAGCAAGCTATATAATTGAAACAATCCTCAGATTTTTTTAAAGACAATGCTTTCTCAAATAGTTCAAGCGCAAATTGAAAATTTCCATGTATATAATTCCTTTCTGCATCATTAAAAATCTGGTCATAACTATTCATAGAGATCCTCTCTCAGCAATTTAATTTTCAATCGCTCCCCTCTTTTAAAAGGATTACTTTTTAAAAATTGTGTAGCCACCACTGTCTGGGAGTTCCTCTTCCAAATCACATGCAGCTACTGCTTCGAACGAATCAGACCGTTTGGTCTACTTTTTTAAAGAATCATATTCTTTATTGTTGTTTCCATAAATCTCACATGTATCAGATTCGATGATTTGTCTATTGGATTTACCTGTTAATTTTTTCTTACTGTTTCTAAAAACATGTCTAATTCCATAGCAGTGTCTACAAATATTTTACAATATAAATTGCTATATTTTTTCATAATGTATCCCCTAATGGTTACGGCATTGGAATCAATGGTCCCTCATGATAATCTTTTTTGCCAATGATTGGCTTCATCCTTCCAACAAAAAGAAACCTCAGAAGATCAAGGTTCAATTACTCTCATCTTTTTTATTTGTTATTGATTTCCTCAAGAAGTTCAATCATTTCAGCTACGCTAATCTTAAATCTCGTTTGAGAAACATCGCTCATATATTCTTCTGATACAATATCAATTACCTGTATTTCTTGAGTATTAATTTTTTGGATTAGGTATTGATTGCCCTCATATTCTCCATTCCTAAAATTCTCCAACGAGATGAAACTATAAATATTCGGGAAGGTATATTCATTTATTTCCGTTCTTAGGAAATCCTCCAATTTTTTATATAAAAACGCACTATTTCTTTTGATAAACATATCTTCATTAAAAATTTTACTCATGTAAATCCTCCAATCCATTAAGGAGCTCTTATAAATGGTTGAATTTGTAACAAAATTTGCGAGGATTTATGGAATAATCCGACCCTAAAATACAATCTTCAATCTGAAATTCTATCCGAATATTGCCTACACTATTAATCCCTAAGTTAAATCCTCCTGGCGGCCAGTCAATATTCCCTCCAAGTAGATAAATGCAACTTTCAAAATCTGCTACTTTTCCCCATTTCCGCTTCCAACTTATAGGTTCTCCATTGGCCATTTTTATAAATTCACTTTCCTTCTCAGGGTTAAAAAGAGAAATGTCAAGAAACGCAGATTCAACTCCTTCAAAAGTAACTTTAGAGAATCCTGAAATATAGATATAGTCAAGGGGTGATTTTATGATCGGTACAAATCTCGCTCAATTTTGATAGGGTATGGACTTTTTGTCCTATCCAAGTTTTTTCCATTGGGTCTAAGTCATCATCAACAGCTTCTTTTACACTGTATCCACTCGGATCAACATACCTCAACGGATTGCTCGTTACGTACGTATACCGATTCAAACTTAGCGGATTATCCACTTGTCCTTTATACATATCCAATCCTCTGTAATAAACCCTCCCAGACTCAAAAATTATATAATCATCATTAATATAGAAAAATGTTTATCCGTTCTAAATCTTTCCTCGAATTATTCAAACATCTGTAACAATTGCCTCTTTATTCGGGATTATTATCACAGCGAATTAAGCTGTCATTTTGAAAAAATAGGAAGTAGATTCACAATTTAGGGAGGGGTTTATTGATAAGAATTTCAATTTTTCGACAAAAGAATAATGGAGGTGTATGTATGAATTCACGCAACCGAAAGTCAGTTTGGAGACCTCTCATGGTTGCCACATCAGTCGTAATGAGCTTTTCCCTGCTGTTTGGCTGTACCCAACAGACATCTGCTCCTGCCAATCCCAATCCGCCTTCCGATGCCGCAAAACCTGCAGCAACAACTCAAGCACCCGCTCCTGCAACAACTAACGCCACTGGCGCAACCGCTTCCAGTTCCGAAGTAGAAAAAGTATATCTGGATACCTGCGGAGGCTGTCATGGACAAACTCGCTTGGGCGCATTAGGTCCTGCCCTCTTGCCAGAACGTTTGGCTACCGTTTCCAATGAAGAACTGATCAAAGTAATTACGGAAGGACGCCCTGGAACATCCATGGTTGCTTACAAAAATGAACTAAACCCTGAACTCATCAAGGGACTCGTCGATTATATCAAAACCCCGGTTGATGAATCCAAGATGAAATGGACTCTGGATGACGCCAAGCAAACCATGACTGTCATCGCTGATGAGAAGGCACTCCCGGCAAAACCCAAGTATGAAGTAGACCCGAACGAGCTGATGGTCGCTATGGAACGGGAAACACGCAAGTACTTCGTCATGGACGGGAAAAATCACAAAGCTCTCGGACACATTGAAGGTTCGTATCGTACTCATAACATTAGTTACAATCCTAAAGATCCCCGGTATATGTACGGCATCGGTCGTGACGGATGGCTCTTCAAAGCGGATCTCTATAACATCCAGGCTGTGCGCAAAACACGGGTCGGACTCGATTCACGTGGGGTAGCCATTTCGGATGATGGCAAATGGGTTGCCGTTACTAACTACTTGCCAGGCGGCGTAGCGATTCTCAAGGCTGATACATTGGAGCCTGTGAAAATCATCCCAACCTTTGGAGTAGATCCAGATGGCAACATGGTGCATTCTCGTGGTGCTGCAATCCTTGATACTCCGGCCAAACCTTACTTTATCGTCGCATTAAAAGAAGCCGGACGTGTCTGGATGATCGACTGGTCAGCCAAAGACAAAGACGGCAACAACACCTTCCCGATCGTACATGACATTCCGGACGTAGGTCGTATTTTGCACGACGCATTCGAGACTCCGAAGGGAGACTTCTTCTTTGTTGCATCGCAGACCGATAACCACGTAGCGGTCATAGATGTCATGAATGGAAAACTGGTGAAAAAGATTCCTGCTGGTAAAAAGCCGCATCCTGGCCCTGGCGCAACATGGACTACCAAAGATGGTCGTGTGCTTGCGGGAACTCCTGCAATCGGTCAAGGCTTGATCACCATCTGGGACACCAAAACATTCGAAGTGGTCAAACAGATCAAAACGAATGGACCGGGACTCTTCATCCGTTCACATCCGAACAGCCAATATGTATGGGCTGACATCGTGTTCAAGAATGAAGACGGTTCTGATTTCCGAGATGAAGTCGTGGTATTCGACAAAGACAGCCTTGAGCTAGTCACCAAAGGTGCTGCGAAAAACGGTTCGATTAAGGCCGGTCCGGTTTCCGTTCACCCTGAGTTTAACCTGGATGGCTCCGCTGTGTATGTTTCCTTGTGGGAAGGCGAAGCGATCAAAGTATACGATGCAAAAACACTGGAAGAAATCACAACCATTACTGGCACCAAAACTCCTACTGGTATCTTTAACGTAGGATTGCGATTGGAAGAGCCAGGAGCATAATAGAGAAGAACTTCGAGTTGTCTGCCCCGCCAGGTAGACAACTCTTTTTTTATGCAAACAGGAACGACCGCTGTTCATAAACGAATACGGTCATATCCGTCTTATTTGTACTAATTTTTCAGACAAAATTCTGTGAGCAAAAACACATTCAAACAGACTACATCTTACTTTGTCATGATATATTCAAAATGAAAAGAATTTCTAGGGGGAGTAAAAAATGGGATTCGATTTGCGCAAAGCAAGACAAGATACGCCTGGCTGCGAACACGTGCTTCACTTGAATAACGCAGGGGCTTCACTAATGGCAAAACCAGTGTACGATGCAATGACAGAACACCTGAAACAAGAGTTACTTACTGGTGGCTATGAAGCGGAGCATGCTGCTGTTGAGAAAACGGAGAATACATACCGAGCAGTTAGTCGAATGTTGGGCTGTTCTTCCCGGGAAATCGCTCTTGTTGAGAATGCAACCACAGCATGGGATATGGCGTTTTACTCAATTCCTTTTCAACCTGGCGACCGGATCCTTACCAGTATGACGGAGTATTGCAGCAACTATATTGCGTTTTTGCAAATCTCCCTAAAGACAGGGGCAGTTATTGAGGTCATTCCGAATGATGAATATGGTCAAACATCTGCAAGTGCTTTACGGAACATGCTCGACGATCGTGTAAAACTCATCGCAATTAATCATATCCCAACTAATAGCGGCCTCATTAACCCTGCTGCCGAGATTGGACAGGTTGCCAGAGAAGCCAACGTCCTCTACCTGCTGGATGCGTGCCAGTCTGTTGGTCAGGTTCCGATCAATGTGAAAGAAATCGGCTGTGATTTTCTAACGGCTACCGGGCGAAAATATTTGCGAGGCCCTCGTGGCACAGGCTTTTTGTACGTACGGGAGGAGCGCATTGAACAAGTAGAGCCACCATTCCTGGATTGCCATTCTGCTACTTGGGTGGAAGCTGACAAGTACATTATTCGGGGAGATGCCAGACGCTTTGAAAATTGGGAATCCAATCAGGCTGCCAAAATCGGTCTAGGTGTGGCTGTCGATTACTTTTTGAAAACAGGTATGGAAGAATCCACTTCTCGCATCGCAAGCCTTGGTGATTTACTGCGAAATCACCTGGGGAGGATTTCTGGTGTAGAAGTTACGGACATTGGAAAGAACCGTGGCGGAATTGTCACTTTCACTTGCCATACGAAGGACCCTCGCGAAGTGAAACAGAGCTTGTCCGAACAAAACATTAACGTCCACCTTGTCGGCCCCAATTCAGCCAGACTTGATATGGAACAAAGAAAATTAGAGTTGCTCATTCGTGCATCTGTTCATTACTATAATTCAGAAGAAGAACTCGAGCGCTTCGCCTCAAGCCTAGACAGCATCCTCACATCAAAATAAACAGGCATCGCCTCCTATGATAACTGTCCCTGTCACCTAAAAGTTGTCTGCATATTTATAGTAGTGTAAGGACAATTCATTCCAGGAGGTGATCCTCAATGAACATGGCTTACTTTGGTGGACTTCTCGGAGGCTATGGTTTACTCCAAATCCCGGTTGCTACAACTTTCTTGGCAAGTCTGGCACCAGTGTTTACAATAGTGGGTGTAGTTGCAATGACTGTTTTCGCAGGCGCACTGATCGTAAAAGGAGTTCAGGCATTATTCTAATTCATCCAGAAAAACGATGATGACTGTCAGTAAGGTGGAGTCCCCCTTCATCTTTCAGTATGATATTTTTTATAAAACTTGCAGCGAAACACTTGCTACTGATTTCCCAAATATGGTAATCTAAAGGTGCGAATTGTTTTTTTAAGCTCTTGTTACCGTCTGTAGTTTACAGACGGTCTTTCTTTTTTTCGGAGTACTTTCTTCATTCTTGGCAAGAGGTGAACAAAGATGAAATTTGCTTCCAAAGTGGCTGTCATTACTGGTGCTGGTCGTGGAATCGGCAAACATCTGTCGATTCGTTATGCACAAGAAGGCGCTCAGGTGATTGTTGCTGAAAAAAACACAGTTGATGGAAACGCAACTGTCAGCGAAATCAATGAAGCTGGAGGACAAGCTGTATTTTACCGCACGGATGTTAGTGATCCGGCGAGTATTATTAATTTGTTTCAGAATGTGCAATCTCAATATGGTCGTGTCGATATCCTAATTAATAATGCGGGGTTTGGCATCTGGAAATCGCCCTATGACCTTTCCCTGGATGAATGGGATTCCGTAGTAAATACGAACCTGCGAGGCACATTTCTCTGCTCACGGGAAGCTGCACGGATCATGAAAGAAAACGGAGGCGGCTCAATTGTTATGCTTTCCTCGACCCGTGCTCATATGTCAGAGCCTAATTCAGAAGCGTATGCAGCATCCAAGGGAGGCATTCTATCCTTAACCCATTCGTTAGCTGTATCACTTGGCCCTGACCGGATACGTGTCAACGCAATTTCTCCCGGATGGATTGAAACTGGTGATTATGATGCATTGCGCACAGAAGATCATCTCCAGCATCTGGCACAAAGGGTGGGCCGCCCCGAAGACATCGCCAAGGCATGTTTTTACCTGACTCATGACAACAACGATTTTGTCACAGGAACCGAGCTGTTCGTAGATGGTGGCATGACTCGCAAAATGATTTATATTCCTTAAAACCTCTCGAAGCAAAAGGACCTCCACATGTGTGAAGGTCCTTCTCTGCTTATTGTTGAGTTGTTGTTTCAGTTTCTTCTGTTGAGCTGGATTCAGTAGTTGTTGTAGTTGTATCTGTCGATGCTGCAGTGTCTGTAGTCGCTGCTGTATCAGTTGTCGTTGTTGTATCAGTTGTCTCTGTAGTTTCAGTCTCAGTTGTTGGCGTTGTTGCATCCTCGATGATTACAATTTTGCCCTCTTGTTGGTAATCAACTGTTGCTTGCAGGTTCTCACTTACAAAGCGTAGCGGCAAGAACAGACGGCCTTTTTTAATTTCAGGCATGGTATCGAGTTTAATGGTTTTATCTCCTACTACCGCCTCTTGCTTGTCCAAGAACAAAGTAATTTTTTGTTCCCCACGAGTAATGACAACGGAACGAGTTTTTTCATCATAGTTTACCTCTGCCTTGAGAGCAGCACTAATGGCACGAATCGGAACCAATGCACGTCCATTCTTGATGAACGGCGGAGCGTCAAATTGTGGTTCTTCCCCGTTTACAAATGCTTTTACCTCATCTTTGCCTGTTTTTGTATACAATTCGCCAAGTTTTTTGAATTGCTCTTTGTTCCCTTTTTGGTACACACGAGCAAGAAGTTCTTTTTGTACTTCGATGGCTTGTCCGAGGTCTTTACCCTCCAGAGATTTTACCAGCTCTTCGTATGTAGCCTTTAATTCAGGCGTTACTTCTGAGGATTTTTTCAATTCTTGACGAAGCTCAATGATTTGTTTTTTTGTTTGAACGGCTTCTTTTACTTTTGTTTTCACTTTCAAAGCTTCCTCGGTAGAAATCTCCACTTCCGCCTCAGCTTCGGTTTCAGTTTCAGCTTCTACATCTGCGTTATCTACAGTAGAGTCATCCAGTTTAGTTTTATCTGTATTTCCATTGCCTTTGCCTTTTTCTCCCTGATCTTTACTTACCTTTTCAACCGATGCATGAGTATCTACGTCTACACTTTTTGCAAACGTTCCTTGTGCGCTTACTAGTAAGAGGGCGACTGCCAGAGATGCGGATATTGCTTTTTTCATTTTGTAATGCCTCCTTTGATGTTTGTACACTCTAAACGTAACTTACATTCAAAAGGTTGCATGATTAGACATTTTTTTTTGCAACTACATAAACTTCCGTGTATACGAAAAAGCTATGAAAGGTGCTCACTTATCTAAGTTGAAAGGAATGAACCAGTCTTGACTAAGCAGAATCCAGCATCTTCTCCTGCGAATGAAGAGGTCCAAAAACTGGGTACACACGCAACGGGATCACCTGATCAATTCAAAACTCGAACGACATCGACACCACAAAAAATAGACCCGCCAGAAGTGCCTAACTCTGGTTCAACAGGGGCTTATTAAATGAAAAGAAGTAGCACTCAATGATGAGGCTACTTCTTAAGAGAAATGTCATAAAATTAGATGTTGATTCAATTCTTTAACGATATGGTAACTACTAATGCCCACTTCACTTTTTGTAAACCTTCAGGTGTGAGTTCAACAGTTTCGATCACGTTTTCGTCAGTAGCCTGCATTCCCCAAACGGCAACCTTGCTATTCTCCGAGACATCCATGCTTTTGTTTAATGGAATGGAATTTAGTCCGGTCAGTTTTTCAACACGGTCCACCAAATAAATAGTGGAAGCAGTTGAGCCGTCTTTATCCACGATGGCAGAAGTTACCTCGAAGTGAGGTTTGTTTTCATTCACTTGTTCTTTTTTTATCGAAACAATAAATTCCCCTTCAAAACTCTGTTTCCCCTCCTGCGATCCTTGTATCAACGAACCGACTGAGCCGAGCGTTTTTGTTCTGACCCCATTCTCCCAAAGCTCTACTTCAGCTTGAATTTCCTTTTTGTCGCCGGTGTATTTTAGTTTAACGGCTCCTGCCATTGTACCGAGAAATGGTTTGAATTTGGCCGCTTCTCCTGCAAATAAATCAATTGGCTCAATATGCAGCATATTTTCTTCTGGCTGTTTCTTTACAATGGGTTGACTCGGATCAGTTACGGAGCAGGCAAGGGTTGCCAGTGTCACAAGGAACAGGATGCATGTGAAAAGCATTTTTTGCACGTTGAAGACCTCATTTCTTTGACTTGATGCTACGCTCTCTCCGATGCCTTATTTACATATTTTAACACAATGATTATCAGCTACGATCTTTAATCTGATCAAAATAAAAAACCCTCCCTTCCTTACCGAAGAGAGGGGGTGTGGATGAGCACGGCTCAAATTTTAAGCTCTCCAAGTCGAACCAACTCGACAACAGCTTGAGACCGTCCTTTCACGCCAAGTTTTTGCATGACATTCGAGATGTGATTTCTAACTGTCTTTTCGCTGATGAAGAGTTGTCCGGCAATCTCTTTTGTCGTTTTGTCTTGTACCAGGAGCTCAAATACTTCTCTTTCCCGATTAGTCAATAACGGTTTGGTTTGGTCGCTACCCTTCAATCGTGCCACCCCTCCTTGTGGGCTCTACAGGGACAAGGTCGAGGGATTTTTTACAGTCACCTTATCCTATGTCGGGGGGCGGGTGGTGGTGTCGGTGTTGAGGGGATTTTAGGCTTTTGCCTTACAGTCTATTCGTGGAATTTTTAATCGGTTCCTCCCTAACTTGGGCTTTTTATTATTTTCCTCTCCGCATTCATGGGAATGTGTATGGCGTGCTCTCCCATGTCTTCCACACTCCAATTAAAAAAGCCCTTACTTGGATAATAAAGGCTTCTCTTCTGGTTTACATATATGGTGTTCGTGAATACGTTTGCTGATAGCGGTCTCTCAGGCCTTTTGCCAGGATACTGAAGGAAGCGATTGCCAAGACAAATGCACCGAGTGGCATGAGGAAGATCCATGTATTTCCGTAGATATGTCCACGTGCCTGCCCAACCAGACCTGCCCATTCATTCGTAATCGATGCGTAGAGAATCGGGTCGGTTGTCATGCTCGTTCCACCGATAAACAGGTTGAACAGACCTAATTGCCCCATCAAGGCCATAGCTGCGATAATTTCCGTAACAAAGATAATAATGACCTGTTCTTTCAACTGAGGGAGGATGTGCTGGAAGATCAGTCGATTCTTGCTGGCTCCAAGTGATACAGCAGCCAAGATATACGGCATTTCTTTCACTTGCTCCGTCTTTTGGCGAATGGATGAGACTACGCTTGGTGTGCCGAGTACAGCAACCAGACAGACAAACATAGTCACGAGCTCCGCTGTTGATAACGGTGAATTGATATTTACCCCCAACAGTATGAAATAAACGGGAAGAACCAACGGAATATGGCTCCATGCATTTTCCAGAGCAAGCCACCAATTCTGCTTTCGCTCTGCCATCCCGATATAAAGACCGAGCCAGGTTCCTAGCAGGATACGCAATGCGGCAATCAAAATGGTGAGGAACACGGTGTACTTGGCGCCGTGCAAAATCAACGTCAGCAAATCGTACCCCCATTTATCTGTACCCAACCAGTGAGTGGATGACGGTGGCAATGGTGGATTGATGATAACTGTCTTGCCGTTCACTTCCACATTCTGGACTTTTTCCTTAAATGTTACATCATACGGAGCAATATACGGTCCGATTACAGCGATAACAAGCAAAAATGATACGAGGATGAAACCCAAATAAAGAGTTGCTTTGTTTTTGAACCTACTCATAGATGAACCCTCGCTCAAACAAGTATAGTATCAGCCAAATCAACATATAGACCACCAATGAAATCACGAGAAGAAGCATGAGTCCGATCGCTGCGGTCGAGAATTGATACTCCCCAAAAATAAACCGTGTCACTCCTACTACGTTCAGTAGATACTCAACAACAAACAGATTTGCAATCGTGATCGAAATCGCCTTTTTCATGTCAGCAATTAAAAAGGGCTTCACATTCTTGAAGACGTGGTGCAAGATGATGTAGCGAACATTCATACCTTTAGCTAAGGCTGTCCGAATATAATCTTCACCACAGGTCTGACTGTACTTCAAGCTGACAACCTTCATCAGGTAAAGAGTAGGACCTACCGACAGAATCAATGTAGGGAACCAGTTATTGTTGGCCTCACTAAACGGTGAAAGTGTGATAAGACGAATGTCTGTCATTTTGTAAAAGGCAATCGCTGCCAGCATGAAAAACAATACCTGCACAAAGTCAGGCACCGTCGAGATGATGTCGAGGATTCGCTGATAAATGTGAACCACGCGATATCTGTGCAGAAACATGCCAAAAATGATACTAATCGTAACAGCAATTAAAAGAGCGAAAAATAGCAACAAGAATGAGTTCTCTGCGAAAGGCAAAATGTCTCCAGCAATGTCTCTTTCATTTCGCCCCAACGTGTACGTGCCAAGTGTACCATCCGAAATGTTTTCGACAAGCAAGGCTGCATGAGCAATGAACCTCTCAGGTTGGAAGTAAACCTCTTCCCCACGCGCTTGCAGTATGAGCGGTGCGCCAGCAACCACCAGAACAAGAAAAAATACCGCTACGACTTGTTGTAAAATTTTGAACAATTCGCACACCTCCTGCTAAACCAAAAGATACTACAAGACGCATGAAAGATTCTATAAAATAAAGAATAATTTATCAATTTTTATTTTTTGAAAAAGTTGTTCCTTCACAAAAATAAAACCCCAGACCACAACGGAATGGGGCGGTTTCCATTTATTGAATTACCACTACCTGAATCTCTAGTTTACCCAAATCTCCCAATTCGAGGGGAACTGTCAGCGCCTTGCCGTTAATTTTCAATACTTTATGATCGTCTACCAACTCGGGAGGAGTGATGTCAATCGCTACTCCTTGATTAAAGAGGATCGTACTCGCATTGCCGGAAATCATGTTTCCTAATTCGGATATGGCACTCCTTCCCATTTCATCAATCTCTGAAATCGGAAATCCACCCATCATTGCGGAAATAATCCGAATTGCCACTTCATTGTGTAAGCCAAAAATGACGTCGCCTTGCATTTGACCAGTTAACCCAATTTTGATCCAGATGTGATCATCTCGCAATTGTACATCTTTTACTGCTAAATCACCACGAGTTGGCGCAACATTACACATCTGTTCAATGACGGAAGTGGCTGACTCGAGAAACGGGTTAAGATATTGAGCTTTCATGCAACACTTTTCCTTTCCGTGGTGATGTTTATTACACTTATGGTAATTATAATGTCGGAATTTGGCAGTGACAAGGACTAATTTGAATAAGAGAGGAAGGGAAGTAGGAGGTCAGTATGTCATCGAATGAAGCACAATACACCGTATGTGCCTGGCGCACGTCCAGAACGAAAACCCCTACTTCATGTTTGCTTAATTGCCAAACTGGATCTGGGAGAGCAGTAAATTCCAAAACAAGGTCTCCGAACTCCATGCATTCCTCGATACATGTTGCTTTTGGATAGTCATCACTTGATTGTAGTAAGTGGATCGGTTCTATCCCGAATTGATCGATCAGATGTCGACGGTCTGATCGCTGCTCCCTGTTTTTGTGAGAAACAGTTCTGCGGGGGGATAGAACAGGGTATTGTTGGTACACATATTCCCTGTTAATCCCATGATAAAACATAGTAAAGTCCCCCAAATGATGGAATTTTTTTATTCCGGCGAGTACCCCTCAGACGTTCCCAATAACCCACGAAGTTGATCAACGGCTGAACGAAAATCCTGTCTGTTCTGACCCGCCTCTCTAGAGACCCGTGACAAATCATCGTAGATTTCTACTAATTGCATCAATGGTTGATCCGGGGCAATCATCTGCTGCTTGGCTTCCACGGTGACAACTCGGTCATTTTGCAAGGAAAAAACATCTGCAGGGACATGACTGATTTTCTCATTAACTTGACGCAGTGTTTCCTGAACGTGAGCGGGAATGATGTCATTGTGGCGCTCTAATGATTGAAGAATCCCAAGTACGTACTCTTTTTGCGGCATCTGGTTTGCACTCCTTCGAAAGGTTCTTGTGAAAAGGGAATGCTAATTCGCATTCCCTTTATGTCCTGTTTGTTTTCCTACGACATTGGCAACAACTTTACTTTCTCTGCCAAGGAGGTCGGTTACTACCAAAGTGACATTCTCCTTACCTGTTTTATCTACGGTGAGCGGAAGTCTGAATTCACCCTGGTCATTGACATCTGCCATCAGTCGGTTTTCTCCATAGTAAATAGAAAGTTGCACTGGTAGCGGGGAGTTGACTCGGCCTTCTGCTATGATGGTTTGACCTACCTCTCCTTCATACGTTGCTTTGGTAAAACCGATTGAGGGAAGTGGGATTGGCTTCGCTTTGTAGTTGGTATGACTTTCTCCATTGTAGAGAACGAGTGAGCCTGCACTCGGTTCTGCATACACATGCAACGAAAGCATGGCGTGATTACCTGCCTCATCCTTGCCCTCAATCAACAACTTGTTATCTCCCTGATGCAGCGAGACGAGGTGTGTAAAGCTTCTGCGGACAGGAAGCTCAAGCTGCTCTTGTTCCCAGTTTGCAAGCGATTCCCCGTTTACACTGACGTTGCCCTTGAAGTTGTTGTCTTTGTAAAGGAAACGAACAGGCAGAACCATCTTGTTGGCATTTGCATCAACCATGACTTCCTCTGCTCCATCGTTCAATAATTGCAGTTCTGGCATGGTCATATCCACGATCACTCGCTGGGTGAATTGCCTGGTGTTTCCATACGCATCTGTTGCCTGATACGTCACATATTGCAATCCTTCCTGCAAAGTGAGCAAGGTCTGGAAGCTGCCGTCCGCATCGAGTGCGACCGTCTGACCTGCAACAGTAAAACGTACCCGATCAATCATATCTTCACCGGTAATCCGTCCCTTGATCGGTACATGTGGTTTATTGGTTACCAACACCTGATCATAAATGTCGTTGGGAAAATGAATATAAGGAGGTGTTGTGTCGCTTGCCCGATTGACATGTTTGATCGAAATGTTTCCGGCAAAATCGTAGGCAATCAGCGTGATTCCTTTGTGTGTTTGATTCACGATGGCACTTTTCTGGTCAGATGAGTACGGGCCGCCTACTTTTTTACCATTTACATAAAGAATGAATCCCTGTACATCTTTGTCTCGTGTACTCCAGGTAACCCTATTGCCGCTTATGGATGCAGATAGTGTCGGAGCTTTGATGTCCACGAGAATCGGCAAGGAAACAGACTGCCAATTTCCCTGTCTGCCATCATTTTTCGCTCGCACCACAAATCGATACATCCCGTCCTGTGCCTGCACGTACTCCCCTTTTTTTGTGTCAAATATCTTGCCGTCCCAGCTCCACTCTTTCTTCTCGGTGTAGTAGTAGGGGACACCAAGCTTCGACTGGTCGAATTTGGTGATTTTTTCGTCTCTCACCAATGGCCGGACAAGCTTACCGCTCGAATCCACAATATCGATGGTTACCTGCTTGGCATTTCGTAAAAACGTAATGGACGGAGAAGCCGTATCATAATGTCCATCCTGATTGGGAGAGAAGGCTATTCTTTCTGGATCCACTTTTACATTTCCGTTGTCGTCTACCCCTGCTACCCCCAAATAATCACGGAATTTCCACTTGTCATTCTCCTTGTCCCGATACCAGGTGGTTTTGATCCCTGTCCGTTTCTCCTGGCTGTTGTCCTCCCACATCGGAGCATCAATCACACGAGGTTCTTCCCAGTTGCCATAGAAGCCGAAATACGGCACATGCAGTACAGGAGCTCCCTCCTGATCAGGGCGAAGGGCAATATATCCTTCGGCAAATAGATTTCTCTCACTGGACTTTGGAATGAGCAAGGTAACCTTTACCTCTTGCTTCTGTCCGGGGGCTACCGTTACTTTGGGTGTAGAAAAGCTTACACCAGCTCCTGGAATTTGTATATTTTTCAGCAGGTTTTGCCCTTCTTGACGCATATCTGTCATTACGCCAAATTCATCTGAAAGCATATAGGTAATCGGATTTTTGCCAAATTTGTTGTCAATAAAGAGTGAGAAAGTGGTTGAGTTGCCGATCTCCCCTAGTGACACGCCTGCTTTTCCTTTGCGATCCGTGACAATGGCAGGGGTGTTGATCGCCTTGGCAATTTGCATCATTCCAGCCCCTTGCACACGGACAGAATAAGGCAATTCTTTGCTCGAGACTTGCCTTCCAGCATTAGCAGGATCAATTTCCCGAGGGTCAATAATCGGTTCTGCCGTATTCATAGCTGCTGCCTTGATGGTATCAACCAAATCTCGTCCCTGGAGTTTGTAGCCTTGCTTCCGATAGGCTTGCTTGATCAGCGCCACCCCTCCTGCAACATGCGGTGTGGCCATTGACGTACCGCTTTTTACTGAGTAATCATCTTGCAGTACAGTGGAAAGAATTCCGCCACCAGGTGCAGTGATCTCTGGCTTAAACTGCAAATCCGGTGTAGGCCCCCAGGAAGAAAAGGGCGAGATGATACCGCCGTTTGGATAAGGAAGTGGATTTTGCGCATATTCACCATCAAAAGTAACAGATACCTTTTTGCCCTTGCGTAACTTGGTCGCCAGTTCTTCACCCATTTGACGAAGGATGGATACAGAAGGAATGGTTTTGGTTTCATTGGCACTCATTACGAGTGGACCTGACTGGTTATTGTAGATAATCGCACCTGCTGCGCCTGCTTCTTTGGCAAGCTTCAGCTTCTCATCAAATGGAATATCTCCTCGTTCGATTAATACGATTTTCCCTTTGACAGAAACGTTATAATCCTCTTTTTTCCCTTTGCCGACAAACACCAGCTCATGCTCTTCTGTCAAAGACTGAACAGGATTCAAAGCTTCTCCTGAGGAAGGACGCCCAGTGATGTAAACAATCCGATCCAGCTCACTTACACCCGTTACCGCAAAGCTGCTTCCCGCAAGGACTGTCGCATTGGCGGAGGCCACTGATAACGCATCCGGCGCAATTCCTGGAGAGCCAACCATCGCATAGTCTGGATTTTCTGCTTTTACCTTGTCACTACCGAAATAAGCGTCATTACCTGCTGCTGCTACGACGACGATTCCGTTGTCAACCGCCTTCTTGATCGCAAACTGCTCTACGGTGGTATCGTCTACATAGCCAGCCGAAGAACCTAAACTAAGATTGATTACGTCCGCTTTTTTTGTAATGGAATCATTGATCGCAAACAGGATGGACTCACTTAGTCCGGATACTTCACCCTGATAATTGCTAAACACTTTCTGACTTAGCAGTTGAGCCTCGGGAGCTACCCCTTTGATTTTGCCGTTCGCTGCAACGATTCCCGCTACATGCATGCCGTGCTGTGATTCACCTACGTCCTGTGTCTGCTGATTCCTGTCAGCCCAGTTATAGCCGTTTAAAACCTTGTTGGAGCTCCCCGACTTCTGAACGGCCTGACGCTTGTCTTTTGGCGGGATCATATCAGGATGCTTGGGATTTACCCCGGTATCAATAATGGAAACGAGCATGCCTTCTCCTTTGACACCTGCATTCTCCCATGCCCTTTTGGCCTCTATCATATCGAGAGTAGAGGAAGACGACGACTCTCGAACCTGCTCTCTTTGAATAATAAAGTCCGGTGCAGCCCATTCATCCGAACCTAGCATTCCTACACCTTTGGCGACATCCTGTGTAGCAGGCCTATTTTTCTCTGAATTTGTTTTTTTCGCTTCATATAAATCAGAAATAACCTGTTTACGAATGAGTTCATCTCCACCAATCGTATTTTCTCCACCTGTGGCATTCATCGCCTGAACAGACTTCTTCCCTGCCAGTTCGATACCTTCTTGCGTTTTGCCCGAAAAAATCACGATCGATAAAGCCAAACAAATCATCACTGTTTTGCGCAATTTCGGCCCCCTCCTGTTGCTCTTCATACTCTTTAGTTTTCCATGGAAAGAGAGAGGGTATACATTTTCTACCGAAACGAAAAAAAGAACCTGGAACAAGTCCAGATTCTTTTACACTTATTTCTAAATATTAGGAGAAGAAGAAAGAGCGGATCGCATGTCTGGTTGTCTCTTTGTTCATGTGTGCGATCGATGTGGTAAGCGGAATACCTTTCGGGCAAGAGCGTACGCAGTTTTGCGAGTTACCGCAATCACCGATACCACCATCTCCCATGAGAGCTTCCAGACGCTCATGCTTGTTCATTTGTCCAGTAGGATGTTGATTGAACAGGCGAACTTGGGAAATCGCAAAAGGTCCAATGAACGGTGATTTTTCATTCACGTTCGGACAAGCTTCAAGGCAAACCCCGCAAGTCATGCACTTGGACAATTCATACGCCCATTGACGCTCAACTTCCGGCATGCGAGGTCCTGGTCCGAGGTCATACGTACCATCGATTGGAACCCATGCTTTCACACGTTTGAGTGCATCAAACATGCGGTTACGGTTAACAGACAAGTCACGCATAACCGGGAATGTACTCATTGGTTGGATTCGGATCGGCTGCTCCAGCTTGTCAATCAGTGCCGAACAAGCTTGGCGTGGCTTCCCGTTGATCACCATGGAGCACGCTCCGCACACTTCCTCCAGACAGTTGGACTCCCACACGACTGGCTTGGTGTTTTGTCCTTGGGAGTTTTTCGGATTGCGTTGAATCTCCATCAAGGCGGAGATTACGTTCATGTTCGGACGATAAGGGATCTTGAATTCCTCTGTGTATGGTGCACTCTCAGGATTGTCCTGACGAGTGATAATCAGATGAACGAGTTTTTCTGACATGATCAATGTCCTCCCTTCTTATTCTGTGTGTAGTCACGTTTACGAGGCGTGATCAAGGAGATATCTACGTCTTCGTAATAGATTTCGGGAGCTGTCGTTTCTGCGTTGTATTTGGCCATTGTTGTTTTCAGGAATTTCTCGTCATTGCGATCAGGGAAATCAGGTTTATAGTGAGCTCCACGGCTTTCATCACGCTGCAATGCTCCCAGTGTCATCACACGGGAAAGAGCGAGCATGTTCCAGAGATGACGTGTGAAAGATGCGCCAGAGTTGCTCCAACGTTGTGTATCGTTGATGTTGATGCGCTTGTAACGCTCCATAAGCTCCTGAATTTTATCATCTGTTTTCTTCAGACGATCATTGAAACGAACAACGGTAACGTTATCCGTCATCCACTCACCAAGCTCACGGTGAATCACGTATGCATTTTCATTGCCGTCCATCTTCAGGATGTTATCGTACTTGTCTTGTTCTTTCTTGGTTGCGCTATCGTATAACGAGCTAGACAGATCACTGGATGATTTATCCAGATCGTTCATGTACTCAATTGCTTTTGGTCCTGCTACCATACCGCCGTAAATAGCAGACAAGAGAGAGTTAGCACCAAGGCGGTTTGCACCGTGTTGGGAATAATCGCACTCACCCGCAGCGAACAAGCCTTTGATGTTTGTCATCTGGTTGTAATCGACCCACATACCACCCATGGAGTAGTGAACAGCAGGGAAGATTTTCATTGGTACTTTGCGTGGGTCTTCACCCATGAACTTCTCATAAATCTCGATGATACCGCCGAGCTTAACGTCGAGCTCTTTTGGATCTTTATGAGACAAGTCAAGGTAAACCATGTTTTCTCCGTTAATACCCAGTTTTTGATCTACACACACGTGGAAGATTTCACGTGTAGCGATGTCACGAGGCACCAGGTTACCATAAGCAGGGTATTTATCTTCTAAGAAGTACCAAGGCTTACCATCACGGTAGGTCCAAACTCGACCGCCTTCACCGCGTGCAGACTCGGACATCAAGCGCAGCTTATCATCGCCAGGAATTGCAGTTGGGTGAATTTGAATGAACTCACCGTTTGCATAGATAACGCCTTGTTGGTATGCAGCAGAAGCAGCAGTACCTGTATTGATAATGGAGTTAGTCGATTTACCGAAAATAATACCAGGTCCGCCAGTTGCCAAGATTACTGCGTCTGCTACAAACGATTGGATTTCTCCAGAGCGCATGTTTTGAGCGGTAATCCCACGACAGGTACCTTCATCGTCTTGGACAATTCCAAGGAAATCCCAATATTCATACTTTGTTACCAGACCCTCTGCTTCAAAACGGCGAACTTGCTCGTCCAAAGCATACAGTAATTGTTGACCAGTTGTAGCACCAGCAAATGCCGTACGGTGATGCTTTGTACCCCCGAAACGACGGAAATCAAGCAAACCTTCCGCTGTACGGTTGAACATGACACCCATGCGGTCCAGCATGTAGATAATACCAGGCGCTGCGTCACACATTGCTTTAACAGGCGGTTGGTTAGCCAAGAAGTCGCCACCATAAATCGTGTCATCAAAGTGTTCCCAGGTAGAGTCACCTTCACCTTTTGTGTTAACTGCACCATTAATGCCCCCCTGCGCACAAACCGAGTGAGAGCGTTTCACTGGTACAAGGGAGAATAAGTCTACTGGTACCCCTTTTTCTGCCGCTTTGATGGTAGCCATTAAGCCTGCAAGACCACCGCCGACGATTATTAATTTGCCTTTGGCCATGATTGCTTCCCCCTATTCCTATTAAACGAATGCCGCTAACGCACGTAAACCGATAATAGATATAACAACGAAAAGTGCCATTGTGAAATAAGTTGCAAGGCGTTGCGAACGAGGACCTACAGTGATACCCCAGTGAACGAGGAACGACCATACACCATTCGCAAAGTGGAATACTGCCGATAAAATACCGATCGCATAGAAAATTCTCATCGCAGGGTTTGTGAAGATATCGTGCATCATATCGTAGTTGACTTCTACACCCATTGCCTTTTGAATTCTTGTTTGCCATACGTGCCAGGAAATAAAGATCAGCGTGATTACACCCGTAATTCTTTGCCACAAGAACATATGATTGCGGAAATAACCATAGTTGTTTACGTTATGCTTCGCTTGGAAAGCATAGTGTAAGCCATAAACCGCGTGGAAAAGAAGCGGTATGTAGATAAGTCCGAACTCAAGAAAGATAAGAAATGGAAGTTTTTCAATTTGTCCTACTGCTTCATTGTAAGCTTCTGCTCCTCTTGTTGCTTGGAAATTCGCTACTAGGTGAAAAACCAAGAACAATCCTACGGGAAATAAACCTAGTAAAGAATGAAGCCTGTGCTGTAGAAATTGCCGGCTGTTAGCCATGCATGGGTCCCCCCTCAATTGTCTTTTTCCAACATGCATTATTCGATACTCTTTTCTCCAATATCCTGTCCCAATTGTTAAGTGGTTAGACACATCCCTTCTCTGTTTGGTAAGAAGCTAAAAGACAACATAAGCACCATTATAAACGGATGCGCTTACAAATCGGTTGCTTCTTCCAAAAAAATCTGTAGAAATGTGTCGGATTCCGGAAAAAAGAATGTCAATTGTGTGACCAAAACTATTGTACTCCTGTCCAACAGGAGCGTCAAGCAAATGCTAGACTAAATCCATCGATAGAATCATCTAATTGATAGGCAGAATCTCCATCCTGTAAACACTAGCCTATCTACATAGAAAATAACATGAACATTGCCAACATCGAACGATGCGCTGAGCAAAAATCTAGTAGGAGTCTTCTTACTTACAAAAAAACCGAGCCATTTTAAACTGCCCCCCATTTGTTAGGTATTTCACAAATGGCACTGCAATTCAAAAGTCGGTTTTCCACATCAGATTTCCATCATCTTTTGTAGTCTGATTTCTTTTTTATCCAGGTATAACAATCCAAAAGAATCAACACTAAAATTGCGACTCCAACCATAATCGAAACCAATAAATCACGTTTTGGCAGCATTAGTAAGGTCTCAATGTTTAGGATTATTAGGATTAGTATGCAGAAGAAAACAATCAAGGAAAAGATCGGTCTAAACGAGTGAATAGCATTTTTACTGTTCAAAAGATCCCCCTCAGTAATCAGCGAAAATACACTAGTTTACGATTTATTTCCGCCAAAGATTGAACCAAAAATGGAAGGAGTCTTAAACTCGACCGGGCCTTTATCCATTTTAAAAGAACCGTCCGAATATAACTTAGGAGAATTTTCAGATCCACTCTTTGAATAAGATTCTACATGACTGACTTTCATCTTGTTCATATCAGAGAAATCAATATGAGCAATTGCTACCCAGTAAGCATACCTGTTTTCTTCAAGTAGTCGCGCAATTACCGTTTGCCCTTCGTGGTTGTCTACCACAGCTCGAGCTTTCATTGATTTAAAGCTTCCTATTCCATTAGATACAGCACTGTAAGCTGAGAATAAGACAAATTTCAACTCATCTGGCTTATGAATGACAATGGTTTCACACCCTGCTTTTTTTGAATCGCCATCGAGGGTGATAAATGGCGATACATTCGGTTTTCCAAGATTTTTATAGTAAACCTTACCTTCTTTTCCGTCCTTAGTTACATAAAAACAATACAGATCGAGATCTTTTTTGCTTTCCCATTCCAACTTTGCCGTAACTCTCTCTGATTTTTTTATTGATACCGTTTCCCGCTTCTTTAATTCTACTTTCGAAAGATTAACCGGGGGTTGTTTCGGTACAGGAGCAGGCTCAGGTTTTGGAAGAGGTGGGGCTTCTTCTGCTTCTATTACTTCAATTCCAAAGTTTTTGCATAAGGCAGCAAGCCCCCCATGAAATCCACTGCCAATTGCGTTGAATTTCCATTCCCCATTATGTACATATAATTCTCCAGCTACGATAGCAGTCTCTTTTGTGAGACCCTCACCCATAGGAAAAGTCAAGATAACTTGATTCGTATCAAGGTTACTGATTTGTACTATTGGATCTTTTACTCCCCCGAAGACGTGATCGAATTTCTCTCCTTCGTGAATAGTTAGGGAAAAGGCAATTCGTTTAACATATGAAGGTAACTTTGAAGTATCCAGAGATAAAACTTCCTGATTTCCTGTTTCAGTACCTTTTGCATGCATAATCGCAGAACCAACACTTGTTGGATTACCGTAAAAAATAAAATCTTCGTCGTTTCGGCACTTCCCCGTTTCATCTAATAAAAATGCAGCACCATCAATATCAGCACCTGCTGGTAACGATGACCATCCTAAGCATACCTTTAATTTAGCTGACCCGTTATTGGTTACAGCCACTTTTTGACCTTTTTGCAACTGCATACATTCCCCCCTAAAACGCCCGCACAAGACGGAGTTCTTTTTCAAAGTGCGTTGCCAAAATATTATAGTTTGGAGCCGGAACATCCGCTTCTCCAGATAATAATAACTTTACGGCCAGATATGGAAAGTTAATTCCAGTTAAGCATGAGACAAATAATCCCCCAGATGTTCGTGGATTAATTTCTAATAACTTTGGAATGCCATTTTTGTAAATTATCTGGATGTTAAAATTATAAGGAAGTTGTAACTTGTTATGGATAACGTGGGCTAGAGTAATTAATTCATCATTCTCTTCTAGTAAACGAATTCGCCCCTCAACTTTTTTTCGTGGAACGGCAGCAAGCAACTTTCCATTGAAAGCTAAGCAATCGATACTGTATTCGAAACCATCCAAATACTCCATCACCATTACATCATCAAACGAACGTTCTACAGAGAGTATTTGGTACGCCTCTTCAAGGGATATTCGATTAGAGAGCGGGCCAAGAAGTGAGCCAATGGTATTTTTCTTTTTTTCAATAACACGAAACCCAACTCCCCCTTCCCCGTTCGCAGGTTTAAAACAAACCTTATAGCCCTTTTCTTGCAGTTCAATCACTGATCGTAAAAAAGAACCGGAATCATTTACAATGCGATATTCAGGTAATTCAACTCCTTGTACGGATCGTAAGGAGTCAAATAAAGTCCCTTTGTTTGAGATCCTTTGCAAGAGGTCATAGTCAGAACTCACCAATACCTTGGTGCCAATTTCCTCGAATCTGTTAACATGCTTTGCGATTTCTACCAGATGTAAATTCGGGACGAATACATCAATCTTGTGCTTCTTACAAAAATCCAAACAATATTGAATATAATCTTCAACATCTAATGATGGTTCAATTTCTGCATAATCCGCTGCCTGCAGCACTATTGAATGTTTCTTGGGGTGGGTAGCGAAAAATTCAAATTCATGACCATCTGGATTGTTGCGGATCATGTCGATAAAATGAAATGCAGTGGAAAATGTCCGGTTAAACCAGATTCTCGTCTTCAATTGGATCAAAATCCTTTCAAGTACAAAGTATGATACTGGAAGGTATATTCGAAGAAGAGCGAGAGTCACCTTGACCTCGCTCCTTTTAGGTTATGTGATATTGGTTTTGTAAGATTGAGAAAATCACAGTAGTGAAACTGGTCGGTGGTGAAGTTCCAGTATTATAGATGAGATTTATGCTGCCACCTCAGCAGACTCCTCATTGCGTGATTTTCTGTTTTTCAGCCAACCAGCAACAATGACTATGACTGTAACTGCAATAGTAAAGATTAGCCCCATCTTCCCGCTGATGTAGCTTTGAACCCATTTGTCTCCGACGATCATACCCCCGGCAGTCCAAGCAAGAATCCCTGAACCAATGTATGTGATAATAGGAAACTTCTCAATCATACTGAGAATGATAGCAGAGCCGATTAGAATGATTGGAATGGAAATCAAGACACCAATAGCGATGAGAAGAATATTGCCGTGGCTCACTCCGGCAACTGCAAGAACGTTATCAAGACTCATTAATACGTCAGCATAGATGATGGTACCAATTGCTGCCATGAGTGTTGCTCCACCTTTTATGTCGCCTTCCTCATCACCCTGAATAAGTAGCTTGTACGCAATGTGAAGTAACAATAACCCGCCAACAGCTTTAAGAAGTGGAATTTTAATCAAGAAAACAACAATTCCCGCGAAAAGGATACGCATTGCAATAGCTCCAAATGTCCCGAAGAACATAGCTTGCTTTTGCTTATTTTTTGGAAGGTTTCTAGCTGCCATCGCAATAACAACAGCATTATCCCCGCTCAAAATCATGTCGATAATAATAATACCTACTAAAGCACTCCAGTTTGCCGTTAACCATTCCATCATTAAGTACCTGTCCCCTTTACTGTGTTATTTTGAACCTGCTCGCCAATTCATGTTCCAATCGTAATGTCGATCCATTGGTTCATGTCCGCTAAAGTATTCGACCAAGCGTTTAATCGAAAAGGTATCTCCTTGACGCTCAATCATAGCAACTGCACACATGATTTTTCGTGGGTCATGTACATCCATCTTCACTTCAATATCCGGATTATCAGCCTGTTTAATAGTTACTACTCCATCGGTTTCTGCCCATTTTGCAACTCCCTCGTAGATATAGGCATAGATGAGAATTCGACGGAATTCATGAACCTGCTTTCCGTTTATTCGAAGATTTTCACCACCTGTTTTAGAACCAGTACGATCGTCTCCATCAAGGGCGATATAAGGGAAATCATGAAAGTACCCAAAGTTGTTCCCTAATGCTTGGATACAGCCTTTATATCCGTCCGTTAGCTCATAAAGGCACCCGAGGTCCAAGTCGATTTTTTCTGTCTGCAGCAAGAAGCCTATTCCATGTTTTTTGGGCTTTTGATTCCAGTTTAAATTAACTAAAACCTCACCAAGACTTCCAGAAGTTTTCTTCAAGCTGACTACATCGCCTTTTTTCTTCAACTCAATTTTGGCAAGATTGATTGGTGTTGGAGGTGGTGGAGGCGGAGGGGTAGGTGGTTGATTTACTGGAGCGGGAGGTAAGTTGGATTGCTCTTCCTCTACTTCAACTCCAAAGTTATTACATAACGCTGCGAGTCCACCGTTAAATCCGCTACCAATTGCATTGAATTTCCATTCTCCGTTATGACGGTAAAGCTCTCCGACAACAATCGCTGTTTCTGTAGATAGGCTATTACCTAGATCAAAGCGAAAGAGTTCGGCACCGTTAAGAGCACTGACCCTAATGTATGGGTTTGAGACTTGTCCAAAGGAGTGTCTTCTATTCTTCGCATCATAAATAGTAATGGTAAATGCAACTTTTTGAATAGTACTTGGGACTCGCAAAAGATCAATTGAAATTTGTTCTTTATCGGAGCGGTCCCCGCCTGCAATATTCGTACTATGCACTACCGATCCCTGTCCACCAGAAGGATTTGAATAGAAGACAAAGTCATTTTCCTGAAGAACTTTCCCATTAGGTCCAAGTAAAAATGCAGAAGCATCTAAATCTATTCCGTCCATGTTACTCCATCCTAATCTCACGACTATGTTGGAGAGGCCAGGGACTGTTTTTGTTACATCAACTTTCTGTCCTTTTACTAGCGTGATACTCATGCCATCAAGTCCACCTTTTAAAAGAGTTGATTATATCGAAGAAAAAGGATGCTAGCATGGGGTAACTAGCATCCATGGATGTTTAACCTGCTTGAAGGCCAAAGTTTGCGCAAAGTGCTTGTAATCCACCGGAGAATCCTGAACCAACAGCAGAAAACTTCCATTCTGCACCATGACGGTAGATTTCGCAAACTACGATCGCTGTTTCAATCGAGAAGTCTTCACCTAAATCATAGCGAAGGATTTCACGTCCTGTTGCATCATCCAATACACGTACAAATGCATTGGAAACTTGTCCAAAGTTTTGATTTCGAGCTTGTCCATCATGGATAGTAACAGTAAAGGCAATCTTTTGGATGTCAGCAGGAACTTTGCTGAAATCTACTTTAATTACCTCGTCGTCACCGTCACCTTCTCCAGTGAGGTTATCTCCTCTATGAATAACGCAGTCGTTGATGCCTTTTAAATTGTTGTAGAATACAAAATCTTGAATACCGGTTGCTTTATCACCCGTACGAAGTAGAAAAGCGGCAGCATCGAGGTCAAATGCATGTTGTCCGGAGTATTTGTTGGTATCCCAACCAAGGCCGACATGAACTTTGGTCAAATTCGGATTCCCTTTTGTTAAGTCAATTTTTTGACCTTTTGTCAAGCTAATAACACTCATGCCCAAACTTCCTTTCTTTATAGGGATAAAAAAGGTCCCTCTCACCTACAAGGTTGAAGGACCTTGAAGAAAATAAGAAATTAACCGATATTTACACCGTAATCACGAGCAAGTCCAGCTAAGCCATCTTTGTAGCCGGAGCCGATCGCACTGAATTTCCACTCTGAACCATGACGATACAGTTCTCCTACAACAATAGCTGTTTCAATAGAGAAATCTTCGCCAAGGTCATAACGGATCAATTCTTCACCTGTAGCTTTGTTTAAGACACGAGCGTAGGCATTAGAAACTTGTCCAAAGTTTTGATTTCGAGCTTGTGCATCGTGAATGGTGATGGTGAATGCAATTTTTTCGATTCCCGCTGGCACGCCAGGTAGATTGATATTTACCGTTTCATCGTCTCCATCACCCACACCAGTACGGTTATCGCCTGAGTGAACTACTGCGCCTGCTGCTCCGGTAGCATTGTTATAGAAAATGAAGTCGGTATCAGCACTTACTTTTCCTTGACCGTTTAAGAGGAATACGGAAGAATCCAGGTCAAAATCATTTCCTCCGTCATATTTTTTAGTGTCCCAGCCAAGACCAACGACAATGTCGGTAAGCCCCGGATTTGTTTTGGTTAAATCTACCTTTTGACCTTTTTGCAAACTAACTGCCATTTTGAAAAACTCCTCTCAATTTAAAAGATTGGTATTTTTATGTAAATAAAACGAAACATCACGAGCTGAATTTTAGTAACGGTCTTCAATACCCTCGATGGAGGTGTCTTTTGTGCCTTCACCAATCGCATTGAATTTCCATTCTCCACTATGACGATAGATCTCAGCAACGATCAAAGCAGTTTTACCAGAGTAATCGTCTGTTAAGTTGAAACGGCACATTTCTTTTTTATCTGCTTGGTTTACGAGTCGAATAAAGGCATTTCTTACTCGACCAAAGTCTTGTCTACGAGACTCGCAAGCAAAGATATTTACTACAAATAATATCTTGTGGATGTTTTCGGGAATTTTTTTGAGGTCAACAAATATTTGCTCGTCGTCCCCATCACCACCACCAGTGAGGTTATCCCCTTTGTGAATGACACTACCGCATGGACTTTTGAGATTACGGAAGGAAACAACGTATTTTTGTCCTCCCATACCAAGGAATCCACCGGACTTAGCAATCTTTCCATTCTGGTCTAGCATCAACACAGACGAGTCAATGTCGATATTTGGACCGTGCCCTTGTTGCGGATCCCAACCTAAACCAACGAGAATATTTGTTAAGTTTGCGTTCCCTTTAGTAAGGTCAATTTTTTGACCTTTTTGCAAACTAATCACTGACAACACAATCCCTCCCCATATAATTTATGTAATTAATAAAATCTATCTCTCCTAGATATATAGATCTATGAAAGACGGACTATCTACAGAAAATATTACCACAAAACTGCAAATTACTCTCAAATTTTACAAGTTTTTTATTTTAGACAAAACTTATTTTTTATTAAAAGCAATATCACTTAGGAGAATAAAACTTCATTGGAAGTGATTCGTTCAAGTATGCGATCAAGTATTTCCTCTGATGCTTGTGGGCCCGCTTCATTGGTAAAGGTAACGGAGTAACTATCTTTGTTATCGTATAACTCTCCTTGAGACGGAGCGATTGCAAAGTCAGATTTAAATAATAAAGGTGCATCTAATAGAGAATCTCCCGAAGAACAAAGATAGGTTTTATTTTCTTTCTCTTTGATGTGTAGCACTGCATCCGCTTTATTAACAGCATTGGGAACTAAATACACCTTTCTTCCTTGAACGGATAGATTCCAACCATTGTCGTTACACCAGTCGCCAAAGGAACGGATCTCGTTTAAGGGCAGTTGCTCTCTTTCGACAATGCAATAATAGAATAGATCATCAGCCATCCTGCCATTTTTGAACCAGGCCTCACTCTTTATTTCATCAAAACGAGCAAGAATAAGATCGACTTCGATCGAAGTATCTTCAATTTTTCTCTTGATATACTTACTCCAATATTCATCGATCTTTCCATCGATAAGAATGTTTCCCCCGTTACTTGTAACTACATATTTAGGGACTATCTCTTCATGGAAGATAGTAATTCTAGAATATTGCATTATCGTTCGGGTAGTGACTGGAACAAACATAACCTGACTTGCAATTTTCTTTAACTTCTTTATGGCCTCTTCTGTCATATAGGAAATTTTTTCGCCATCAAGAGTTTCAACTAGTCGTTTTTTGTTATTGTCCGTCTCTAAAAAGTGTCTGGAGGAAAACATTAGAGTTTGGTCTAAATCACTCGCAAAAATCATGCATTTGCCTCCATTTTCTTTATTTGATTGATGAGTCCGCAACAGGAATATGTTAAGTCTGGAAATACTTCCACAGGTACTTCACGGTCCCGTGCAAGTAACAGGATATGTTCTAAATAAGGATTATCTTCTCGATCTATGAGAATCTTCCAAGGAACCCTCCTGAGTAGAACCCTTGTTGTTTCTCCTACTCCTGGTTTGATTAGATTCACATCATCAATACTGAATTCTTGTTGGATCGCTTTGATATCACGTAATCCTTTCCAGGGAACCTGTATGTCTGTGGTATATAATTCTTGAGCACGTTTCTTAGCTTCAACTACAACAGATGGGAAATAGTTGCAAACCGATTCGATAAAGTGTTTGGATACATCTTCATTAGCCCATTCTGAATAATATTTGGCACCATGGTAGTCATTTTCACCTATCAAATCTTCTCGATGAACAGTACGGCTTACCAAACCAGACACAGTCGAGTTTAAGCATGCACTAGGGATAATAAAATCCTCTCTTGTCCCGAATGTAGCAACACAATGACCAGGATCTGCTAGTACAGCTAAATCATCAGAAAGTTCGTAACCAAATTTATCTTTGAAAGCCTTGCATGCCTCTTTCAAAACTAACGAAATGGCTCCTTTACCGGTCCAGCCATCAACGAACTGAATAAATGCTGTTGGATGATTTTGAATCATGTAAAGTATGGCATTTTCATCAATTCCTTTTCCTCGAATGATGGAAATGCTGTAGTGAGGAACAACTATTTTATATGCGAATGAAAGGTACTTTTTAAGCAATACACCGATCGGTGTACCCGCTCTGGCAAGAGATGCAAGTACAATATTTTCCCCTCTCTTCAAACGGATGAGTTCTGCTACAGTAGCTGCAGCAAGAGCTACCTTTTGGGCATTCTCTTTTAGTGACTTATGGAAAAGCTCAAGATAGGCTGGGGAAGGTTTATATTCTACTGGAAGCATTTCTGAATAATGAATTCCGTTCTGAATCTTTTCCTCTCGATCTTCAGTATCAACTTCCAATTGAATGCTGCTGATATCTTTAAATAAGAACACAACATCATCATAATCATAACTACCCATTTTAGAGGGTTTCGGTAATTCTTTGGATTGCAAGATTTCAGCAAGTATCATCTTGTAATCACTCCTCTTTCATTGTGTACAATGCTACAAATGACAAAACATTTAACAAAAACAATATCAATCCAACGACTCTTATCCGTCTGGTTACTTTCATTTGGATGAGCACACCACCATACAAATGTGAGGGATGCCTAATGCACTAAGCTGATTTTTTAAGGAATGAAACCGTTCGTCTGGTAAATCTCTTTCGAAGAATATAAAAGCACTATCATATAGTTTAAATGGAACATTGTAGAAATAATTAATTATGTTAGGATCATCTGGACTATTAAATACATATGCATTTTTTGCTCCATATCCCTTTTTGTTACATGGATAAATGGGACTTCTTGTAGTTGAATGATAAAACAAGTTTTTACCCATGTAGTGAGAGATCAGCATTGGTAAATACATGAACTCTCCAGTACCAAGTGAAAGAGTTGGCCCAGATCCTCTTCTGTAACTTTGCAAGAAAGAGCCAATTTCTTTAGCTATTCTTTGTAATTTGTCTGTGTTTTCACAATGGATTCCAAATCTACCCGTTTCAAAAATATATGGAGTATTAACCTCAAAGCCAGATGAATCACTTGAGGTATAAGCGATTTTTTTAAAGAAGTGGTTTGGTAAGTAAATCTTTTCAAATGTTGTAGCCACACTACTTGTTCTATCAAGATCAATTCCATTTGATTCAGAAGGCTGGCCATGAACTGTGATTCGCCCTTCGAGTAATGAGATTGTATGGATGGTTGTACCTAATTCTTCTTCTGCTTGAGAGAATGCCTTTCTGTCTTGGTCTGATCTCCAGTCAAGCAGAGAAGCAAGTACATATTTTTTTCGCGGGAATTTTTGATGTAATTCACGGATGATATTTAACGCAGTCTTTCCCGTAGTTATTTCGTCATCGACTAACACAACCGTCTCGTTACCGGAAAGAAATGATTCATTATCTGCGTAGCAGCGATGAGAGGTTGCATGTGAATGTTCTTCTTCAAAGTTGATTACAGACACTTTATTCGTTAGAAGTTCTCTTGTTGTATGTATGTAGCGGGCATTTTCTTTAAAAGAAGCAAACATGCTTTGACCCAATGCTGTTGCAGTTTCGGCAAAACCTATAAATAAGGTTTCTTCAGGTAGTGGCAAACGTTTATGTATAAACTCATCGAAAATTTCTGAACTCATTTCAACATTTTTTATGCCTTCGATTAGTTTTGGGGTCTGTGTGAAATTTACGTTATGTATTTGAGATAAGAAACTTGCAGCAAGCGCAGCACCTCCCAAATGACCTACCGCTGGAATAATAGGGAGATGCTTCCCTAGCACCTTACTTACGAATAAAAAACCTCTTTTTCGGTTGATCCTCGAAGCCATCGTAAACAAATGCTCTAAGGAAAAGTTAAAAGGATTATTCGTGATTTCAATGTTTACAGATAAATCACCAAGTATGTTAAACGTGTGCCTTTTCGAAGAGTAAGTTGGTGAAATTGTTTTGCTCATGGTACACCCCATATATTTTTGCTCGTAATAGAATCTTTTCTGCCCAGTTTTGGTGAGGCTTTATTTCATTCATTTTGTTACCGTATTGACTATTAACTACTCCAATCTCCCCATCGTTTTTAGCGATAATTGAACAAGCGTCTGTATATTCCTCATGACTGACAACATAAAGGGACTGGACAGGACGGATTTGTGATGGATGGATGATTGTTTTTCCGATCAATCCATTCTCTTTATCAAATAAGATTTCTCTAACTAAACCTTCTTCGTGAGTAGCACGAGTAAGCTGATTTGTCCTGGACTTCCAAGAAGACGAGCTATTGAAGTATTCCCATACAGGACCTGATATGACATATCCATGATCTTTTCTGTTAAACATGTTTACAATATCTGAGATGCAATCACGAATGACTGTTAAGTCATAAATTGTCACGGAAGGACTTCTCCGTAGTCCAAATAAACTTGAGAAGTCAGTTGCCCCAATTCGAACATTTAAAACATAATCCTGGTACCGATCTAAAATTTCTTTAATTGCAACAAGAGAGTCGATTCGAGTTTCTTTAAAAATAATGCTTGAATGCTCCAAAATCGGCATTCCGTAAAGTTTTGTATCCAAGAG
>NZ_JBNCMT010000016.1:0-115329 GCF_049846925.1 Brevibacillus nigriterrae | reverse complement strand
TCCAATAAAGTTGAGTTGATTCTAAACTGCAAAACAATTCACTTGGCTAGTGTTTTGATTCACTATAAAACGCTTTATTGTTCAGTTTTCAAAGAGCATCACAGATTTATAATACTATCACGTCGCCTTTCGAGTGTCAACATTTTTTTGTTTTCCCTCAAGCGACTATATTAATTTAACATATGTGAATAGTATAAGTCAACAGTTTCACGAAAAAAATTTCAACCAAATTAAAAAGATCGAGAATACCCGATCTTTTCGATGCTAACCTTATTTACTTCCCGTTGTTCCTCATTACTTTTTTGATGGATACACTGCGATTTTCCGCTAGATTAATAATCTTGCCGTTCGTCTCAATTAATGGTCTTGTCGGATTATTACGATCTGTAAAGATAATCTTCCCAATGACTCCATTACTTAGTTCAACTACCGTACCAACCGCAAACTGTGTAATTCCATTAATAAAGGTATGAACGATTCCAGGGTCTAACTTGCCGAAGCTATCTTGTAGCAATTGATCAACAACTTCATAGGGTGAGGCTGCTTTTTTATATACTCGATCAGAGCACATTGCATGGTATACATCTGCGACAGCAACAATTTTACTATAAATATGAAGCTGATTTCCTTTTAAGCCAAGCGGATATCCAGAACCATCTTCTCTCTCATGATGTTGAAGTGCAGCCAAGGCAACCCCTTCATTCAAACCTGGAGAAGCTTTAATTAATTGATATCCGTACAACGTATGTTTTTTCATTTCCTCAAATTCATCGTTGGTTAACTTTGTTGGTTTCCACAGAATTTTTGGATCAATTTTTGACTTACCGATATCGACCAATGTCCCTGCTAATGCAATCTGCATCCACTCTTTTTCGGGTAATTTCAACCACTTGGCAATGGTGTAAGAAAGCATACCAACAGCGATGGAGTGCTCGTATGTGTATGTATCAACACTCGCAACCCGGTTGAGGGCCAGCAAAATATTTGGTTGTTCCTGAACATTTTGAAGTAGAGGGGTAATAACCTCTCGTACCTCCAATACAGGAATATTCTGACCACCCTGAACCCGAAGCAATAATTTTTTTAAAGAATTAATGGCTTTATCATACTTTTGCTCAAAACTATTTTTTTCAACTGCTTTCTTAGCAGGGGTTTTGGCTTCGTTCTTTTCCTCTTTACTTTCATCTTTCTTTTCAACCTTGCTTACTTCTATTTCCTCTATGTGTACTTCTCCGATTAAGAAGGCTTCAAGAAACTCCAGATCCTTTTCTTGAATAATTGTACCCTTAGGGAATAAAAGCCCACCAAGCGATGTATGAACTTCTTCAGCTAAAACCGCCCCGATCGGTAGGTGTTTAACAGACACGATGGGCATACGTTATCCTCCCCGCAGCACAAATTCATATATTTATACTACTCTTTTCCCATACAAGTGAAAAGCCCTATCTACTATCCCCACACCCCAAACGCTCTTATATTACACAAAAATGAAAAAAGATGGCAGAATATATCTACCATCTTTATCGGCATTATTGTTACTCAATATTTGTGTCGTCCTCAACAACATCAGTAATCGCTGAGTCTTCATCCGAGCTTGTTTCTGTACTCTCCTCACTCATTTCCACAATAGCGATAGAGCGAACTTCCTCATTCTCGGCAAGTCGAATTAATTTGACCCCTTGTGTGTAGCGTCCCATTAACGAAATACCTTTGGTCTCAGTACGGATAACGATACCCGTTCCTGTGATAACCATGAGATCTTCCGTTGGTTCTACCATTTTCAAACCGACAACATATCCGCTGCGGTCAGTAACATTATGAGTTTTAATCCCTTTCCCGCCACGAGACTGGATTCGATACTCATCAATCGGTGTACGTTTTCCATAGCCCTTGGCAGTAACAATCAATACATCTGCTCCCTGTTTCACTACATCCATGTCAATGACATCGTCGCCTTCATCGAGGGTAATCCCTTTCACACCTGTAGCGGTACGACCCATTGTACGAACATCACTTTCCGGGAAACGAACAGACATACCTAATTTGGTACCCATCATAATCTCCTGATTGCCATCGGTTAATCGAACAGCAATCAATTCGTCGTCTTCCCGTAAGTTAACAGCAAACAAGCCACCTTTACGGATGTTTTCAAAGGACGACAAATCGGTTTTCTTCACGATCCCTTTTTTCGTTGCAAAGAAAAGGTTATGGTCAGCGCTGAATTCTTTTACCGGAATTACCGCACTTACCCGCTCCCCTTTTTCAATTTGAATCAGGTTAATGATCGGGGTTCCTTTTGCGGTACGGCTTAGATCAGGGATTTCGAACCCTCTCAAGCGATACACTTTCCCTTTGCTAGTGAAGAACATGATCGTGTCATGTGAATTGACAATATGGAGATGTTCAACGAAGTCATCATCCTTGGTGCCAGCTCCTTGTACACCTCTACCACCCCGTTTTTGACTCCGATAGGTAGTTGCTGGCAAACGCTTGATATAACCGCCATGGGTTAATGTAATGACGACATCCTCTTGTGGAATCAGATCAGCATCCTCGATACTGTTCTCATCAATCGTGATGACAGTCCGTCGTTCATCAGCGTATCTTTCTCTAATCTCAAGGATTTCTTCACGGATAATCGCATAGATTTTGCCTTCATCCGCAAGAATAGACTTAAGTTCAGCAATTTTAGCAACCAGCTCTTGGTATTCATTTTCGATTTTTTCACGTTCCAACCCGGTCAAACGTTGGAGACGCATATCGAGAATGGCTTGCGCCTGCTCGTAGCTTAACTCAAATCGATTCATTAACTCTTCACGAGCAGACTCGGCTGTCCGGGAAGCACGAATCAAGCTGATGATTTCATCAATATGGTCGAGAGCAATACGCAAACCTTCCAAGATATGCGCTCGTGCTTCCGCCTGTCTCAAATCGAACTCTGTACGTCTACGAACAATGACACGTTGATGCTCAAGATAATAGAATATGAGATCGCGCAAATTCAGCACGCGAGGACGGCTATCTACGAGTGCCAACATATTAACCCCAAATGTACTTTGCATCTGTGTCTGCTTAAACAGATTGTTCAGTACTACCTTCGGAACAACATCTCGACGCAGCTCAATAACAATCCGCATACCTTTACGGTCGGACTCATCACGCAAATCAGTGATACCGTCGATTTTTTTCTCACGAACGAGTTCAGCAATTTTTTCAACAAGTCTGGCCTTATTTACTTGGTACGGAATTTCCGTAACAATAATACGAGATTTTCCTTTGTGTTCTTCAATCAAGGTTTTCGCACGCATGACAATCGAGCCACGGCCTGTTTCATAGGCACGACGAATACCGCTATATCCAATAATTTCCCCATAAGTCGGGAAATCCGGCCCTTTAATAATCTTCATCAAATCCTGGATGGTTACATTCGGGTCATCAATCATCGCAATAACCCCGTCAATAACCTCACCTAAATTATGTGGAGGGATGTTGGTAGCCATACCTACGGCAATCCCCGACGCTCCATTCACAAGCAGATTCGGAAATCTGGAAGGAAGAACAACAGGTTCTTCTACACGTCCATCATAGTTTGGAATAAAATCTACGGTCTCTTTATCAATATCTCTCAGTAGTTCCGATGCTATTTTGGAAAGTCTAGATTCGGTATAACGCATCGCAGCTGCCGGGTCACCATCCACAGAACCGAAGTTCCCCTGACCCTCTACAAGCAAATACCTCATATTGAAATCCTGTGCCATCCGAACCATAGATTCGTAAATAGCAGAGTCCCCATGAGGATGATATTTAGCCATTACTTCCCCGACAACATTGGCCGATTTACGGAATGGTTTATCTGAAGTAAGACCCATATCATGCATGGCATAAAGGATTCTTCGATGTACCGGTTTCATACCGTCACGTACATCTGGAAGAGCACGACTGACAATTACGCTCATTGCGTAGTCGATAAAAGAGTCGCGCATTTCTTGGCTTATATTAATTTTCGTTAATCTTGATTCATCTACCATAATGGATAACCCTCCAACTGGTTTTCGCAATACTTTATTATATCATATTGCGCTTATCTCGTCCAAAAAAGAGAGTCTGATAAACATGAATACTAACCAATTTTCCCAGCAGCCTGGTTTTCTTCAACTCCCAACTTTCTAGCCACAAATGCTGTCGTACTTGCTTGTAATAGAATTGTAATGAGAATTGCCAAAAATGTTACAGAGGCAATGATATCGGCATGTGGAACGCCCATACCTGTTACCATACCGGATAATGCTGCAGGAATGACGCCAGTTTCTCGGACCCAGCACATAAAAAGACGTTCCTTTTGTGTCCATTCCGCTTTTCTGTCCGGGAGAGTACATAAATATACCGTTAGTGGCCGTGCAATAAACATGAAAACAAGGATGACTAAAAGTCCACTCCATAAATATTTACTAATCGCTAACAAATCAACCTGGCTGCCTAATAAAATAAAAATCATCATTCTCATTTTTAATGTCATATTATCAATAAAATGGTTCATCTCGTCCTGTTTTTCTTCCATATGGAATCCAAACAAATACGTATTCCCCCAAACAAGTCCTGCTACGAACGTCGCCATAAATCCACTCACATGGAGTAAATCACCAATTAAATACGGAGCAACTGCTGCTACTACCATAAATATGGTGGTGTAATCTTTGAAAAAGCCAAGCTTGGAGTGTGCTACGAGATAAGATATCGCTATCCCGATCACCAAGCCTACCAGTATCCCGCCAATGGAAACTTTCAGAAAATCTACCACGGCATGTCCCAAGGAAAAGCTTTGCGTTCCTAAAGCAACCGCTAAAACCGAAAACGTCAAGATTGAAGCAGTTGCATCATTGAAAGCTGATTCACTCTCAACCGTTTCTTTTACTTTATGCTTGATACGGATTTGCTTAAAAACTGGAATCAACGTTGCCGGGTCAGTCGAGGCAATAATACTAGCTAATAAAATAGCATAAATCCAAGGTAAATCGAAAAAAGCAACAACTGCATAGGCAACTACAGCGGTTGTAATAAAAACACCTGGAATACTTAACATAACAACTGATAGCCAAACTTTCTTTAGTGTCTCCATTCTGATCAGCCTGCCGCCGTCAAAAAGAATTAACGTTGCACCTAACGTTAAGATAAACTGATTCGTAAACGAGCGACTTGGTTCAATTATCCAATGAAGGCCCTGTCCCAGTATCAAACCAGCAATAAGAAATAGTACAACGTCTGGCAACTTAAGCTTGTTGGCAATTTTCCCTGATATGATCCCAAAAGTTAAAATGAGTACGAGTAATAAAAGAACATGATGAACTAATTGGGTCGTTTCTTCCAAAATCATTTCCTCCTAGAAATACAAATAGATGATTAATACATACATATTATCAAACCTTATGTCCTTTACCAAAAGTCTGCAAAAAAAAAAAGCCGTTTCACTTAACGGCTAAGAGTTTTTCTCCATTTTTAACTTACTCCTTTTAACAATCCAATGCAGATTAACAACAAAGGAGGTAGCCAGGTTAATCTCCGAAACCACTTGATTTGCTCACAACGTTCCCCGATGATGGTTCCAGTAAAAAGTAAAGCTGAACTCATGACAGCAACGAGAATCGAAGTAAGAAAAGGGGGGTAGCCCAATAAAGCAAAGCTCATTCCTGCTCCGAACGCATCCAATGACAAGGCAATTCCCAACATAACTGCTTCCCACCCGGTAATATGACCGGAACGATCCGAGTCTGCATACGAAGGATCACGCAAGATCTGAATGATGATCCCAAAAACTTTTATCTGCGAAATTGGTTTTTCTTCAGTGATTATTTCCGGCTTACTTTGTTCATGGTTTTGCACTTTCATCGTCAACGTTCGCCAAAGGGTAATTACCCCTAAAAAAATGAGTACACTGGCACCGATTTTTTGGCTTGTGGGCGGTGATAGCCATTCCATCAGGCTTATACCTACACTCATAACAAGAAAAACAGCAAAGAAAGAACATAACCCAATCACACACAACGAAAGAAAAGGGATTTTCATTTTTCGCAGTCCGTAAGTCAAACCTACACTAACTCCATCCAGACCGATTGCAATGGAGAGTACCAAGAGGGATAGGTATCCACTCATCTTCTCATCACCTCTTCCTCAGTACCTCTAGTGTATGTGGCTAGGCAAGTCTCTGTTTTAGTTTTTTCCCTATGTGGCGACGACGTTTTGAGGCAGGTCTGGTTGTACGTCGATGTAATCGCAATCTTCTACGCACTTTTCTCTTGCGGAAAGTTGTTCGTAATCGTGTTTTTTTGAATCGCGGCTTTTTAATCCGTCGCTTTCTGTATGGAGACCTTTGCTTTCTCAATCGAGCCTTTGTAGCTAAACAGTCGAAGATGTGTTGCAGAAATTGATCAAAGATCACATGGTGAGAGAAGTTTTCCAAGCAATAGTCGATTACTTCCTCTTGTTTACTCTCAAACAGTTCTTTATTTTGAGAGTACATCAGGATTTTTTGAACAATCTCATCAATATCTGCGCTAATAAACTCTTCAGGGTAAATCAGGTTTGCACCTGGCCATGCAATAATCATCGGAATACAACCCGAGGCCATCCCTTCCGCCAATGAACAGTGAAAGCTTTCAAACTCACTCATTGACAATATAAACCCGATATTGCGAAACCACTCTGGCACATCTGGTCCCTCTTGATCAAAAAACACACTGTCTTGATAAAGCGGGTTTTTTCGTTTTTGATGGATCTCATCCATGATCCGTCTGGCTTCCTCACTGACATTGGGCCTTTCGTTCTCGGTCGGCCCTTTAAAAAAAAGCTTATATCTACTGTCATGCTGTTTTAGTTTTTCAAATATCTCAAATGCTCTGTCTGCTCTTTTTATCTTCACAGAATAACCTAACATTCCGAGGTGGAACTCCGATCCTTCATTTTTATTAAGCTGGAATTTTTGGATATTGATCGGATTATAGATTGCAACTGACTGATGCTTTGACAAACCAATTAAATTTTCCATACGGGATTGAAAAATGGGGCTCGTTGAAACTAATTTATCAATGTTCTTTACTTCAAGCATTTTCGGATGCTCAGTTTCGATTTCAAAGCGATGGTACCGGATGATTAGCGTTTGATTCGGTTTCTTGTGCTGTGAGTACCATACAGCAGGAGCTAACACATAGTTGACTATGATAACATCTGCCCAATTTAATAGGATTTTACTATTTTCATTCGGAGTCCGATCGATCCATTTATCCAATTTGACATCAAAATCTGGATGTTTTTGAAATAATGAGATGACATCCTGCAAGAAAATAAAATTATGGCTTGCAAATAACAGCTTGATTTTCAATCACTCACCCCCGGTACCCTTCGCACTTCGATGTATATTATGTAGGGGATAAGCAAAATGAATAGACAAATTTTCCTCCACGACATCAAGATAAATGGAATTTTCCGCCTTTTTTAACACCAAAAAAGCACCCCCTGGAATTCATCAGATTAACCAAAAGATTTCTCCGATGTCTTCTAAAAGGGGTGCAATTGACTTCAACATATTCGTTTTGTATTGCTAAGCAATAAAAAGACCTCGTGGCTGGTTTATTTCACTGTGATCATTAGCTCATTAGATGCAACTGCCCAATCACCTACAGGCTGCACGCTGTATGTTACCCCTGCCACTAACTTCGCCCCGTTCTGCAGTGCAAACTTGCCGGTTGCACCTTTGCGGGACTGCAACGTATATTGCGCTTTCAGTTCCGACCCATCAGAGCCAATCAGCTTCACTTCACGAGATACGAAGATCTCATCTCCTGGATCATTTGCTAAGGTCACATTCAGAGTAGCTGCATCACCTTGGGAGACAGACATGATTTGCAGTGGTGCAGTTTCCTGTGCAATGAACGTAGGATTCTTGATCTCCAACCAATCGGATGTCACTGTATATTTTACACCTGACTTGAATTTTTCACCATTTGGCAGGCGGAACTTGGGTTCTTGTTTGCCGTCGGTTGATTGTGTAAATGGCAGGTATGCAGCCGTCATCGGCTCACCGCCATCCGGTGTGATCGTCACACTGCGGCTGCGCAAGGATGAGACGATTTGGAATGGCTGACCATTATACATATTGTTCTCGTCTAGAATAAACGCATTTTTGCCACGACCTGCAGAGTAAGCAGAGATTACATAGCCGTAATCCGTCACGCTGTCAGATTTCAAAATTTCGATTTCGAACGAGTCGTTGTCGACCTGACGAGCTTCATTCGTGCGGATCAATTCTTCGTTCCCCTCGACGTTAACACTCTGACGCCCTTTATAGTTCAGTGTGTAAGTCGTCCCTGCCATTTGTGTTTTCGTTGGCAGGATATAAGTTGAGAACGAGCCTGTTTTTAAGCGTGGCTGGTTCACGATTGCCAAATCATGATCAAAAACAAAATTTTTCAGTGATACATCGAGGCTCTCGTCTTCCATCGTCATCGGCCGATCGAACGTCAATTCCATTGTCACCTTATTCAGCGAACGGATAGAAGTGATTTTTGCCGCTTCGGAGCGAATTGATTTTTGTGCTGTTAGGAGTAATTGGCTAGTTTCACCACGGGTCGCAAATTTATTGGCACTAAACATGCCCTTCATCCAATATTGCACGGACATCACGTCTCGCTGTAGTGCTTTTGCAACCACTTGGCTCAACTCCGCATGTGTAACGGGCTTGTTCGGCAAAAATTTTCCGTTGTCACCTGACATGCCACCTAACTCGACGATCGTGTTGACGTAGCTTTGATACCAGTCGCCCGGATTCACGTCTTGCATTGACGTACTGCCGCTCTTTTTGCTTTCCAATTGGAGGGCAAGGACTACCATTTTTGCCAATTCGGCACGGGTTACATTCTGTTCAGATTTCATCTTGCTGCCTGCATAACCTTGCAAGACGCCTTGTCGAATCAACTCTTGAATCGCTTTCTCATATATACCGTAGTCGGCTTTTGCCGCAACTATATTTTTATGGTTCGGATTACTTGCAGCAGCTAATGTACTGCCTCCCATCAAAGCATTCGCTCCAAGGATGGCAACTACAGCCAAGGCTGACATTTTAGTAAGCTGTTTTTTCATCGTTTTCTTCCTCCCTGTTATCGATTCGCTTGCTTACAAAATCTATGATACACGGCGAATCTAAACGGGCTCGAAACGAATGATTAACAATTTCTAAACAGCATCGAAACTCTTTTTAAACGACTGTCATACCCTTATTTCTCATCACACCGTAAACCGATACCCCGCTCCCCAAACGGTTTCGATAAACTGCGGATTTGACGGGTCAGTCTCTATCTTCTCCCGTATCCGCCTTACGTGGACGGTGACTGTCGCAATATCCCCGGTCGAATCAAGTCCCCAGATGCGTTCGAACAATTCCTTTTTACTGAACACCCGGTTCGGGCGAAGTGCTAGAAAGACGAGAAGATCAAATTCCCGTGCGGTGAAAACAACTTCCTTCCCATGGACAAAAACACGGTGCGCCGCTTTATCAATCGTCAGCTCACGGATACAGATCTCGTCCGATGTTGCCTTCTTGCCACTACCGACCAGTCGCTTATACCGTGACAAATGGGCCTTTGCCCGGGCAACCAGTTCACTCGGACTAAACGGCTTCGTCACGAAGTCATCAGCACCGAGGCCGAAGCCCCTGATTTTGTCGACTTCCTCTTTTTTAGCGGAAACAATCAGAATCGGTACGTCGCAAATATCCCGAATTTGCTTGCACAACTCGAAGCCATCGATTCCCGGCAGTTGCAGATCGAGAATGATCAGATCGTAACCGCCATTACGGGCATGCCGCAATCCTTCAGTTCCAGTCAAGCAAATATCAACCTGAAACCCGTGCAGTACGAAGTAATCTCGCTGTAGTTCCGCAATTGCCAATTCATCTTCCACGATCAGAATGTTTGTCATGATTCTGCACCGCCATCTGCTGCGCTTGCCGCAGCTTTTTTCAATGTAAAAAAGACGGATACGCCTTGTCCCCACTCACTTTTCGCCCAAATTTCCCCGCCATGCCCCTCGATCAGTTGTCTAGCGATGGCAAGCCCAAGCCCACTGCCATCTTTATCTGTCTCACTCGGCGTTTCTGCTCTGTAAAACTTCTCGAAAACAAACGGGAGCTGTTCTGGACGGATACCCGGTCCATTGTCCTGGATTTCGATGGTTACTTTCTCTGCCTGTTCCGTAATTCGCATGGTGATACGCTTGTCCGGCTTATCCATATACTTCACACAGTTATCGATTAAATTTAAAACGACCCGCTTCAGCTTCTCTCGATCGATGATGACCATTACCTGATGGTTCGGGAACTCCTTGTCAATGCGGATGCCTTTTAACTCAAAATCAAACTGAACCTCATCGATCATTTCCTGGAAAAAGCAGCGAATGTCCACTTGTTCGAACGAATACGGTACCTTTTGCAAATCCAGCTTGGAATATAAAAAGAGTTCGTCCACCAGACGATCCAGTACGATGACCTTTGCATGGATTGTACCGAGGTACTTGTCCATCATCTCCTTAGAGCTCGCCACACCATCCCGAATACCTTCTACATATCCCTTGATCGTGGTGATTGGGGTTCGCAAATCATGCGAAATATTTGACAGCAGCTCTTTACGGTTTTCTTCATACTGCAACTGCATCTGGACGGAATGCTTCAACTGTCGACGCATTTCCTCAAATGACATGCCCAGTTGACCAATCTCGTCATTCCCCTGCACCTTCACTGAAAACTGCAAATCACCTTCTTTGATCCGTTCCGCCGATTGGCGAAGCCTGTTAAGCGGCATAATAATCGACCGGGTAACCAGACGGTATAATAACCCATTGGTGAGCAGCAGGAATGCAAATAAGACAACAATCAGGATGGGAAACAGCTTTCGGATCATTTCAGCAAAAGGACTTCGTTCCCGAAGCACATAAATGCTGCCTCGCTCTTTGTCCGGAAACATAAAATCGAATTTGGCATAGGAGAAAAAACGGCTCCCGTAGTTAAACGAGTTACGTATGGCATTATTGCTCATTTCGTAGTCAGGCAATGCAGCGCCAAGATTCGGTTCACGAAGGGAAGGCGAAATGAACAATTCATTTGATTCTTTCCGTAAATACAAACCAGCCTGTACCATTCGCAACTGAAAATCGTAATCGCTGAGTAGCTCACTGTCCATTAGTTTTTCGGGATTTGTTTTTACAAGGGACTTCAAATCCAGAAAAATTCGCTCTTCCGCTTCCGTCAACGGATTTAGCTTGTAATGGATTCTGTAAAAATCACTGAAGCTCCGCACGTCACCCGTCACGGTAACTGTGATCAAATAAGCGGTCAGTGCAAAAAGCACGACAGTGACCATAAGAGCGGTCGTGAACGAAAGTAGAAGCCTAAGACGTATGGACACCGCAATCCTCCCCTTATCAGTCGCTACTATTTTTCTCAAAATATAAAAAAGGACTTGGTTATTCAACAGAGTGTATTGTTAAACACTACGTTGGAATAACCAAGCTTTTTTGGGTTGATTAAATATCTAAATTACGCACATTTCTCGCATAATCTTCAATGAATTCACGGCGAGGCTCTACTTCATCACCCATCAGCGTCTCGAACACCATATCAGCATCCATCGCATCTTCCAGGTCCACCTGTAAAAGAGAACGAACTTCAGGATCCATCGTCGTTTCCCACAATTGTTCAGCGTTCATCTCACCCAAACCTTTATAACGCTGGATTGCCGGCTTAGGAATAGGCTTCAGTGTTTCAAGGATTGCGTCTCTTTGACGATCACTATACGCATAGTGCATTTGTTTTCCTTGCTTGATGCTGTATAGCGGCGGTTGTGCAATATAGACATACCCGCCTTCAATCAGCGGTCTCATATAACGATAAAGGAAGGTTAGCAGCAATGTACGAATGTGAGATCCGTCGACGTCGGCATCGGTCATGATGACAATTTTGTGGTAGCGTGCCTTTGAAATATCAAAGTCTTCACCGATACCTGTTCCCAAAGCGGTAATAATCGCTCGAATTTCGTTGTTAGCCAAGATTTTATCCAAACGAGATTTCTCAACGTTGAGTACTTTACCACGCAGCGGTAGAATCGCCTGAAAATGACGATCACGTCCCATCTTGGCAGATCCGCCCGCAGAGTCTCCCTCGACCACGAACAATTCACTCTCGTGAGGATCTCGTGAAGAACAGTCAGCCAATTTTCCTGGGAGTGCGCTTACTTCCAATGCGTTTTTCCGTCTCGTTAACTCTCTTGCTTTACGAGCCGCCTCACGAGCACGAGCAGCCATCAGTGCTTTTTCTACAACCTTTTTCGCAACAGCTGGATTTTCTTCCATGAAGCTATTGAACTTTTCGGAGAACACGGATTCCGTGATGCTTTTTGCTTCCGAGTTTCCTAATTTGGTTTTGGTTTGCCCCTCAAATTGCGGTTCTGGAATCTTCACAGAGATAATGGCAGTGATTCCTTCACGAACATCATCACCGGAGAGATTTTGATCCTTTTCTTTGAGGAAATTAAACTTACGGCTATAGTCATTGATTACACGTGTTAACGCAGCTTTGAAGCCGGATTCATGCGTTCCGCCTTCGTGTGTATTAATATTATTGGCGAAAGAGTAAATATTACTTACATAGCTGTCATTGTATTGGAGTGCAACCTCTACCTGGAGACCGTCTCTCTCACCCTCACAATAAATGACATCGTCATGCATTTTCACACGATTTTTATTCAAGTATTCAACGAAGGAAATAATACCGCCCTCGTAGTAGAATACTTCTGTTTTCTCTTGTTCTTCACGCTCATCATGAAGGGTAATTCGTAATCCCTTATTCAAGAATGCAAGCTCACGGATGCGCTTTTGCAAAATTTCATATTCGAAAACAGTTGTTTCTGTAAAAATGGTCGGGTCCGGCTTGAAGGTTACTGTTGTACCCGTTTTATCCGTCTGACCAACAATAGCCAAGTCTGCTTCTGGCGCACCAACATTGAATTTCATGAAATAAATGTTGTTGTTTTGGTGAACCTCTACTTCCATCCATTCAGAAAGTGCGTTAACAACCGAGCTACCTACCCCGTGAAGACCACCGGATACTTTATAGCCACCGCCGCCAAATTTACCACCAGCATGTAATACGGTCAAAACAGTTTCAACAGTTGATTTCCCTGTCTTCTCGTGGATACCAGTAGGAATTCCTCGACCATTATCCGTTACACGAATCGAGTTGTCAGGACGAATATAGACATGAATATCATCACAATGACCAGCTAACGCCTCGTCAATTGAGTTATCTACGATTTCCCAAACCAGATGATGCAAGCCGCGACTGCTAGTAGAACCGATATACATACCGGGACGTTTCCGAACAGCCTCTAACCCTTCCAAAACTTGTATCTGACTGGCATCATAATTCGTTTCTTGCGTTGGTACTTGTTCCACTACTCTGTCAACTCCTCCAAATCAGTTTGTACAGAAGGAAATTGGTCTAAGCTATTCACAAACTGCGCCCGTCGCTTGAGAGTCAGCGAGGAGATCGGTGAACAGTATATGGCATCCTTGGTTATTACGTAGGATTTGGCTTCTTCCATATCATCTTCTACTAAAACTTTATTTTTTCTTTCATCTTGGATGAATTTCCGCGAAATCTTAGAAGTTTTGACCGACTGATGGTCAATGATGGTAATGACTTCCTTGGTGCTCACCACAGTATCTCCACCGATATGGATAAACATGCCATTCCACCCTAACTTTCTTCGGATATTTTTCCTTCCTGTACGGTAAAACGTGCCGCTTGCTGTAACACCTGATGCTTTAAGCCTTCCACACCAGTCGTACTCACAAACGTCTGTACCTTATCCTGGATTGTTTCTAGCAATAACGTTTGTCTATATTCATCCAGTTCAGACAATACATCATCAAGCAGGAGAATGGGATACTCACCAATCTCCTCTTTAATCAACTCTATCTCAGCTAGTTTCAGTGAAAGAGCGGTTGTCCTTTGTTGACCTTGTGAGCCATAGGTTTGAACATCAATTCCGTTTACTTTGAGCGAGAAATCATCCCGGTGCGGACCGATGAGTGTACTGCCTCTTTGCTTCTCTTTCTCAAAAAGCTGTTCTAATGATTGTATCATGATCTCGCCCGCAAAAGTACTCTCCATCTCATCTCGGACAGGTGAAGAATTTTCATAATGAATCGACAATACCTCTTTGCCGTCCGTAATCCCAGCGTGAATCGTCCTTGCCCACACTTCCAGCTTGCGTAAAAACTCAAAACGTTTCTTTAAAATTTTTACTGTTAATTCAGCCAGTTGAATATTCCAAATGGGCATCATCTCAGTGGAATTCTGTTTCTTCATGGAAAGATCTTTTAACAACTGATTTCGTTGCGCTAGTACTTTATTGTAATTGCTTAAATAATACAGATAGGTTGGGGACACCTGGCCGATTTCCATATCCAGAAATCGTCTTCTCTGGGCGGGAGCCCCTTTCACAATCGCCAAATCCTCTGGAGCAAACATAACGACGTTAAGCGCACCGATGTATTCGCTTAGCTTCCGCTGCTCCAAACCGTTTATTTTGGCTTTCTTGCCCTTGTTTGTCAATTGTATCTCTAAACGAACAGATCCGTAGCGCCGTTCGATCTCGCTACGGATTGTTGCATACTCTTTTCCCCAAGCAATCAGTTCCTTATCACGTGAGGTTCGATGTGACTTTGCTAAAGCAAGGACATAAATCGATTCGAGAAGATTGGTTTTTCCCTGTGCATTATTCCCTACAAACAGGTTGATATTTTTATCAAAAGAAAGAGATACGGAAGAATAATTACGATAGTTGTTTACTTGTAAGTTACGTAACAACAAAACAACCGATCTCCTCTCACTTTCCGGTCACTTGATAGACTCCATATCCTTCCACTTCTACCTGGTCTCCTGGATATAGTTTGCGTCCTCGGCGGTTATCAATCTCTCCGTTAACCTTGATCGGAACTTCAGCGAGAAATGCTTTCGCCATCCCACCCGTATCAATAATCCCTGCTAATTTGAGAAATTGGCCAAGGGGGATATATTCGGTATGAATGGATACGAGTTGGTCCATGGGTAAATCCCCTTTCTACGATCATCTCTGTGACTAGTACGTACGAACCGGCAAAATGAGGTGCAATGTCCAATCATTATCGGTTGGACGAATAATAAACGGGCTCATCGCTCCTGTGAAGTTTGCACGGATTTCTCCACTGTCAACAGAACGTAATGCATCAATCATATATTTTGCATTAAATGAAATTTTTAATTCCTCACCATTCAAGGTGACTGGATAAACGATCTCGGTTACTTTCCCAATCTCCGGAGCATTGGAGGAAATCTCCACATTTCCGTCAGCAAGTGTAGCCAGACGAACCACATTGGATTTTCCTTCTCTGCTCAATAGAGAAGCACGTTCGATAGATTGCAGGAATTCTTTGGTATTCAACACCATGTCAGTTTTACTTCCTTGAGGAATGATTCGGGATGTGTCCGGGTAAGTGCCCTCAAGTAAGCGGGAATAGAACAAAATATTGCGTGAACGAACCAAAATCTGATTGTCACCAACAATAATATCCACTGGCGCTTGATCGTCATCAAGGATTTTCACAAGCTCGTTACAACTTTTTCCTGGCACTACTACATTGTTGAAACGTAGTTCATGAGAACATTCTACCACAGCAGATCGGCTAGCCAAACGATGACTGTCTGTTGAAACAAATTTTAACTGTCCATCTTCCAATGTCCACATCACACCAGTAAGAATCGGACGCATTTCGGAAGTAGACACTGCAAAAACGGTTTGTCTAATCATTGTTTTCAACAAATCGCTAGGAATGCTGAAAATCTTCTCTTCTTCAATTTGGAGAAGCTGCGGAAAATCGTTGGCATTCATCCCGTTAATTGTAAACTCCGCATGACCAGATTGAATCAATGTAGCCAAGCGTTCATCTACCAGCAGATGAACTTCGCTTCCCGGTAATTTGCGTACGATTTCACTGAAAATACGAGCAGGAAGAACGATACTTCCTTGTTGGTGAACGGTGACTCCCCAACTTTCCCCTTCTTCCAATGGCACATGTACTTCAATGGAAATATCTGAATCGCTTGCTGTTAACGTTAGCCCTTCTTCGTCTGCTTTCATTTTGATCCCTGTCAAAATCGGGATAGTCGTTCTAGTAGAAACGGCTTTCATAACATGAGAGACAGCGGTAGCCAATTTTTCTCGTGACACAGTGATTTGCATGATTGGGTAACCTCCATACAAGTGGATGGATTTAATTTTTGGTGCTTAGGCATATCTTTGTGATTCATTTCATAACTTACTAATTTACATTAATTTTTTAACAGAAGTAGTAGTAGGGCGTGTGAATTTGTGGATATCTACGTTAAATAGAATGAAGAGAGCCTATACACATGTGGGTAAGTTGTGTATAGGCCTTTCCTAGTTATTCACAGTTAACTACCATTCTTCAGTTTCTCAATCAGTGTTTGCACAGTTTGTTGAAGCTGGGTATCAGAAACCAATGATGTCGATATTTTCTCATGAGCATGAATAACAGTTGTGTGGTCTCTTCCGCCAAATTCATCTCCGATTTTGGGGAGGGAGGAATCCGTCAATTCACGAGACAGGTACATGGCAATCTGTCTTGGAAACGCTACCGATTTTGTACGTTTTTTTGCTTTGAAATCTTCCAGTTTGAGGTTAAATAAATCGCCTACTGCCCGTTGTATATCAATAATGGAAATGACTCTCGGTTTAGAAGAAGGAATGATATCCTTCAATGCTTCAGAAGCAAGTCCCGTATCAATATCGCGATTGATCAAAGAAGAATAAGCAACGACTCGGATAAGTGCACCTTCGAGCTCGCGAATATTGCTGTCAATTTGGTTGGCGATATACACCATGACCTCATTTGGAATATCGAGATTCTCTGCTTTTGCTTTTTTCCGCAAAATCGCAATCCTGGTTTCCAGATCCGGTGGTTGAATGTCTGTAATCAGACCCCATTCGAAGCGGGAACGCAGACGATCCTCAAGTGTTGGTATTTCTTTTGGCGGTCGGTCAGACGAAATGATAATTTGTTTGCTTTCCTCATGAAGTGCGTTGAAGGTATGGAAAAACTCTTCTTGTGTCTGTTCTTTCCCTGCCAAAAACTGAATATCGTCAATTAATAGAACATCGACGCTGCGGTATTTGTTCCGAAATTCGACTGTTTTATTGTCACGAATCGAGTTAATGAACTCATTCGTAAATTTTTCAGATGAAAGGTATACCACCTTGGCTGCAGGATTATGCTGAATAACATAATGGCCAATGGCGTGCATCAAGTGAGTTTTGCCTAACCCTACGCCCCCGTAAATAAAGAGCGGGTTGTACGCTTTTGCAGGAGCTTCTGCAACAGCAAGTGATGCTGCGTGAGCGAAACGGTTGCCTGATCCGATAACGAACGTATCAAATGTGTACTTTGGATTAAGGATACTCGGCGGTTGGTCATCTCCAACTGGAGAATGCGTATTTTCCTTCACTCGAGCCATAGGGATCTCGTCAAGTAAATGTAAATCGGGATTTTGGGGTACGACGAATTTTACTTTCATATTAATACCCGTCGTTTCATAAAGTGTATCTGTAATGAGTGGCGAGTAGCGGGTTTCTAACCAATCTCGGGCAAACTCATTAGGAGCAGTTACGATGAGTGCATCTTCTTCTAACGTTGTGGCCTTGGTTGCTTTCAACCAGGTATCAAAACTGGGCTTGCTTAATGTTTTTTCTATTGTAGCGAGGACTTTCCGCCATAGTTCACTTATAGCTGCATCCACCAAAAATCCCCCCTTTCTATACCAAACAATTGTGGATAATTTTATTATTAAAATAACGATTATCTGTAGTGAGGCGAAAAAAAGTAGACGGTTATCCGCATCCCTGTGGATGAACATTTTCACAGGAGTGGAAATCTGTCCACAATCTTATCCACATGCTGTGGAAAACAATATCATTGGATTAATTTATTCACGCTGTAAAACACAAACATAATATCAAATAAAATGAGTGTTTTCAATGGTTTTTTCGGGGTTATCCACAAACACTACGGATTGTGCCTAAGATCTATTCACACCTCAATATTTTGTGTACAAGCTGTTCATATCCATGTAGATAAAAAAATGTGGATATTTTCTTTGTCCACAATCTTGGGAAATAATGAATTGGGGATAATAGTTAACGGGTTATTATTGTAGAACACCTTGACTTTTTCATAGTATCTCTTTATAATGCGAAAGAATGCCTTTTGAAATGGAGGTGTAAACACCATGAAACCTTCTTTTAATCCTAACAACCGTAAACGCAAAAAAGATCACGGGTTCCGCACTCGTATGAGTACGAAAAATGGCCGTAAAGTTTTGGCTGCCCGTCGTCGTAAAGGTAGAAAAGTTCTTTCTGCTTAGGCCACAAAACGAAGTGGCCTTTTTTTTCTATATCCATGTCGAATATTTTGGATAAAAAAAGAGGCCATTTTGGATATACTAGGTGGATGGTGCGGTCTTTTTTTACTATAATGTTGATGTTAGGGGTTGTAGTCTTTGCATCACTCGCATCGACTAAGAAAGAATGAAGAGTTTCAAGTTGTTTTTCAGCAGGGGAAGTCAACGGCAAACAAACAATTCATTTTGTATGTGATGCCAAAAGAGGATCAAGCGAAATTCAGGGTTGGTATTTCTGTCAGCAAAAAAATTGGTAACGCTGTTATGAGGAATCGGGTGAAACGATATATTCGTGAAGCAGTTGCTAGTTTGGAAGATAGGATACTTCCTTCTATTGATTTAGTAATCATTGCTAGACCCGCCACTGCTGAGATGACGATTGACTTGATAAAAGGTTCTCTTGCACACGTAATGAAACGAGCCAACATATTTGCGCTTGGATCTATACATATGAAAAGCAGGGATGAATCATAGATGAAGGTTTTATTGGTTTGGCTCATCAGGGGATATCAATTATTCATTTCTCCGTTGAAACCACCGTCCTGCCGTTTCGCTCCTACTTGTTCGCACTATGCGATAGAAGCAATCAAGATGCATGGAGCTTTAAAAGGTGGATGGTTAGCCATTTGTCGTATTTTGAAATGCCATCCTTTTCATCCTGGTGGGTTTGACCCAGTTCCAGATAAAAAGAAGCAGTAATTAAAGGAGGAATACCCCCTTGCGTAGTCGTTTTACTCTTGTGCTCCTGTTTGGACTCCTTATGGTTTTCCTATCAGGTTGCAATGTTCAAAACCCTCCTCCGATTGGTCCTGACGCAACCGGTATATGGGACAAGTTTTTTGTATGGCCGCTTTCCTGGCTAATCAAAGAATCTTCTCTCGTACTAGCTGGAAGCTATGGGTTAGGAATCCTGGTAGCGACGATTATTATTCGTTTGATTACATTGCCTTTGATGATCAAGCAAATCAAGAGCTCCAAAGCAATGCAGGCGATCCAACCAGAACTGCAAAAAATTCGTGAAAAACATAAAAATGATCCGCAAAAAGCTCAACAGGAAACAATGGTTCTGTTCCAAAAGAACAATGTCAACCCATTAGCTGGTTGCTTGCCTTTACTGGTTCAGATGCCAATCTTGATTGCATTCTATCATGCGATTATCCGTACGCCGGAAATCAAGACACACACCTTTATGTGGATGTCACTGGGCGTTCCCGATCCGTACTATATCTTGCCAGTCTTGGCTGCAGTGACTACATACTTCCAGCAAAAGATGATGGGTTCTGCTATGACAGATAATCCACAGATGAAAATGATGCTGGTTATGATGCCATTGATGATCCTTGCGATTGCGGTAACGTTGCCTTCTGCTTTATCGTTGTATTGGGTATACGGAAACTTGTTTACGATCGTTCAAACCTATTTCTTGTATAAAGATACCAACAAGCAAGTGAGTCCTAAGGGGGGAACCGCCAAGTGAAAAAGGTGGTGGCCACGGCGAAAACGATTGATGATGCTATTGTAAAAGCCTTACAAGAGTTGCAAGTGCCTCGCGATCGGGTACAGATTCGTATTATTGAAGAGCCAAGCAAAGGATTATTCGGCTTGTTTGGTACTCGTGATGCGAAAGTTGAAGTGGAATTTCACTATGATCCGATTGAAGAGGGTATTAAATTCTTAAAAGATGTTCTGGCAAACATGAAAGTTGATGCTAGAGTAGAGACTCGTCAGCATGAAGAGGGCGTTCTTTTCGACATTTTGGGCAGCAATCTCGGTATAATCATCGGTCGTCGAGGGCAAACCTTGGACGCTTTGCAGTATCTCGTCAATGTTGTTGCTAATCGTCATGCAGAAAAGCATGTTCGGATTATCCTTGATGCGGAAAGTTATCGTCTTCGCCGCAAAGAGACGTTGGAACAACTAGCAGAACGAATTGCAAAAAAAGCAGTACAAACCAACCGGAATGTTCGTCTAGAACCAATGTCCGCAGCCGAACGCAAAGTCATTCATGCGTTCTTGCAAAAACGTTCTGAGGTCACGACGTTCAGCGAGGGAGAAGAACCTCACCGTTATATTGTAGTAGCACCAAAAGAGGCTTAATCAAAGCCTCTTTTTTTTTTGTGCGTGAAAAATGGTTATGGCAGTATTTTTGTCCACATTTAACGTAGGATGTTTCGTCTGCACTGATAAAGTTCATACTGTGGATAAGTGGATAGCAACCTGAATGGGCAGGTTGCTTTTCCTTTCCCTGTTAATTGTGGATAATGTATGATATCCTATTCTTTTAGGAAGACAGCTCTATTTTTTAAAGTAGTTTTGAGGTGAATCTTTGTGAAAATGGACACGATTGCTGCCTGTGCCACTGCTATGGGAGAAGGCGGGGTTGCCATTATTCGAGTGAGTGGATCAGAAGCGATTCCGATTGTGGATAGAATTTTTAGAGGAAAACACAAGTTATTAACAGTCGATACACATACCATTCATTACGGAACGTTGCGAGTTCCCGAGACAGAAGAGCTTGTGGAAGAAGTTTTGGTTTCCGTGATGAGGGAACCACGGACGTTCACACGAGAAGATGTTGTGGAAATCAATTGTCATGGCGGGCTTGTTTCCGTTGAGAGGGTATTGGATTTGGTCTTGGAAAATGGGGCAAGACTAGCTGAACCTGGTGAATTTACGAAACGAGCTTTCCTGAATGGGAGGATCGATCTATCACAGGCGGAAGCCGTCATTGACATTATACGATCCAAGACAGATAGAGCGATGAAAGTAGCTCTTTCGCAAGTGGAGGGAAAGCTCTCCAAATTGATTCGTGCGTTGCGGCAAGACCTGATTGAGGCAATGGCTCATATCGAGGTTACTTTGGATTATCCGGAACACGATGTGGAGGAAGTAACGCAAAATTTCCTGTACAAAAAGTGTGAAGAGGTTCAAAAGGAGATTTACCGACTGTTGCAAACAGCAAAGCAAGGTAAAATCCTGAGGGACGGCTTGTCTACTGCCATTGTAGGAAGACCGAACGTAGGGAAATCCTCGTTATTGAACAGCCTTGTGCAAGAGGAAAAAGCAATCGTCACTGATGTGGCGGGGACAACAAGGGACGTCATCGAAGAGTATGTGAATGTCCGTGGAGTTCCGCTAAAATTAATTGATACGGCTGGAATCCGCGAAACAGAAGATATCGTGGAAAAGATCGGGGTAGAAAAATCACGTCAGGCCCTTCAACAAGCGGATCTGATTTTATTAGTGTTGAACTACAATGAGCGTCTCACACAAGAGGATCTAGCCATTTTTGAGGCGGTAAAAGGCTTTAATGTAATCGTCATTATCAATAAAACTGATCTGCCTCAAGAAATTGATTTGAATTTGGTACAAAAGCATTTTCCTGGTCAGCCGTTTATCTTGACTTCGGTTAAGGAAGAAAAGGGGATCGAGTTGTTAGAGGAAGCGATTGCCCGGTTATTCTTTAGTGGGCGAGTCCAGCAGGAGGATTTGACCTATGTCAGTAATGCCCGTCATATTCACCTGCTGAGACAAGCAGAACAGGCCATTCGGGAAGCGATCAGCGGGATTGAGGCTCAAATGCCGATTGATATGGTACAGATTGATATTAAACGGGCCTGGGAGCTGCTTGGAGAAGTAATTGGCGATAGTGTGGGTGAAGATTTGATCGACCAGATTTTCTCTCAATTCTGTCTGGGGAAATAAGGGAGGGAAGACAACATGGTAGCGACATATGAAGGCGAAAGCTTTGATGTAATTGTAATAGGTGCAGGTCATGCTGGATGTGAATCAGCGCTTGCTGCAGCTCGTATGGGCTGTAAAACACTTTTGTTGACCATAAATCTGGATGCAGTGGCGTACATGCCGTGTAATCCGTCGGTTGGTGGACCTGCAAAAGGGCATGTAGTACGAGAAATTGATGCCCTTGGTGGAGAAATGGGGATCAACACAGACAAAACCTATATTCAAATTCGGATGTTGAATACGGGAAAAGGGCCTGCTGTACACGCTTTGCGTGCGCAAGCCGATAAAATTGATTACCAATTTGAAATGAAAAAAACCATTGAAAATACGCCGAATTTGATTTTGCGCCAATCGATGGTAGAACGATTGATCATTAATAATGGTGTTTGTGAGGGAGTTATTACACAAACGGGTGCTTGTTATAAAGCAAAAGCAGTTGTTTTGACGACAGGGACATACTTGCGAGGAAAAATTATTATTGGAGACTTGCAGTATGAGAGTGGACCGAACAATATGCGGCCTTCTGTTCAGTTGGCCATGCATTTAAAGGAACTAGGATTAGAACTGGTACGCTTTAAAACAGGGACCCCGCCACGTGTCCATAAGAGCAGTGTTGATTTTGAGGCGATGGAAATTCAACCAGGGGATAAAGAGCCTCGAGCGTTTTCTTTTGAAACGACAACGTATAAAGAAGATCAATTGCCTTGCTGGTTAACGTATACACAGCCAGAGACACACGAGATCATTAATAACAACCTTCACCGAGCTCCGATGTATTCCGGGGTGATTGAAGGAACAGGGCCTCGTTATTGCCCTTCCATTGAAGATAAAGTAGTGCGTTTCAGCGACAAGCCACGCCATCAGATCTTCCTGGAACCAGAGGGACGCAATACGGAAGAAATGTATGTTCAGGGCCTTTCTACAAGCCTTCCTGAAGATGTACAGCTCTCGATGCTTCGTTCCATTACCGGGATGGAAAATGTCAAAATGATGCGTCCAGGGTACGCAATTGAATATGATGCGGTTGTGCCTACACAACTGTGGCCGTCTCTTGAAACAAAAGCAATTGAGGGATTGTTTACAGCCGGACAAATCAATGGCACTTCCGGGTATGAAGAAGCAGCAGGACAAGGCCTGATGGCTGGTATCAATGCTGCTCGCAAGGTACAGGGCAAACCACCTGTGGTTCTTGGCCGGGAAGAAGCATACATCGGTGTGTTAATTGATGATCTGGTGACCAAAGGAACGAATGAGCCGTATCGTTTGCTCACTTCTCGTGCCGAATATCGATTGCTGTTGCGCAATGACAATGCTGACTTGCGGTTGACGGAGATCGGGTATCAGATCGGGTTGATCAGCGAAGAGCGCTATCAACGATTTGTTGCTAAAAAAGAGGCAATCGAGCGTGAAAAAGAACGTCTCCACAATACACGTGTCCGACCTGATCAAGAGATTGTGCAGCAAATGCTGCGAGAAGCCAATTCTCCGGAGCTTACAGAAGTCATTGATCTGGCACAATTATTGCGCAGACCGGAAATTACGTATAAAGACATCGCTGTTATTTCACCAGCACCTGAATCGCTGTCTGCTGAAGTTGCAGAGCAAGTAGAAATCCAAATCAAGTATGACGGATATATTCGCAAATCACTGCAACAAGTGGAAAGAATGCAAAAAGTTGAAGAAAAACGGATTCCGGCAGATATTGAATACAGCCGTATTTCTGGTATGTCGATTGAATCAAGAGAGAAACTGAATAAAATCCGTCCGTTAAACATTGGTCAAGCGTCACGTATTTCAGGTGTGAACCCTGCGGACATTTCGGTTCTCATGGTTTATCTTGAGCAGTATAACCGGGTAGCAGCTAGTTCGTCTGAATAGGAGAGGCGTCGCATGGAAAAAGCGTTGTTTGTTTCAAATCTTGCTGAGAAGGGGATCGAACTTTCCGGGCAGCAGATTGAGCAGTTTGACATGTATTACCGTTTGCTGGTGGAGTGGAATGAAAAGATTAACCTAACTGCAATTACGGAAGAAAATGAAGTATACACCAAGCACTTTTACGATTCCATTAGTGCATCATTTTATTACCCAATGAAGGATGTCAAAACGGTGGCTGATATTGGTGGGGGTGCCGGGTTCCCCAGTGTACCTTTAAAAATCTGCTTCCCGCACTTACAAATGACGATTATTGATTCACTTCAAAAGCGAATCACGTTCTTGGGTTTGGTGGCAAAGGAGCTTGGCTTTACTGGCCTCACGCCTGTTCATAGCCGTGCAGAGGATGCGGGACAGAACCCGAAATACCGTGAGTCATTTGATGTCGTAACGGCACGTGCTGTGGCAAGGCTCAATGTGTTGAGTGAGTTTTGTATGCCGTTAGTCAAGGTTGGCGGGAACTTCGTGGTAATGAAGGGGTCAGATGTCTCGCTTGAATTAAATGAAGCAAAAAAAGCAATTAAAACGCTTGGTGGGAAAACGAAAAAGGTTGAGTCATTTTCTTTACCAGACGAAGCAGGAGAAAGAAATATCATTATCATTGATAAAATCGAAGCCACACCAAAAACGTATCCTCGCAAAGCAGGAACTCCATTGAAAAAACCATTGATTTAATCAGAAAGGGGCGGTCCTTGAACAGGGTATCGCTCCTTTTCCATTGAGGTAGAAGAAAAATGCTTGTCTCAAACTGTCTGGGGGATCTTACAAGGACAACATTTTCTTTATTTCATCATCACTCATACTTTCCATTTCAAGCAATTTTAAATAAGGATCATCACATTCAATTTGAAAGTAGGCAACGAATGCAGGCTCTGTTTTATACCCTGTTGCTTTCAAATCTCTGATGGCGCGATACGATTCTGCACCACCTATAGAAAGGAGACGCTTTTCAATTATCATATGGCGATAGGCATTTTGCTGTTTGGTCGGGATGGGTTGTGCAAAGATTTCAAACTCAAATCCTTCGAAGAAAAAGTTGGTTACAGATGTCGGTATGTCATTGATGTGGAAATTGACCTGACAAAAGCCAGTATGATTACCATAGATATCTTGCAATAAGGGATTAAATGATGGAAAATCATGTACTTCACAAATAATATCCAAATCGCTATTCAATATATCAATTTTAAGTGGTATTGTACCAACCAGTATTGGATCAAATGCTTTTAATGTTTCAATGATATTTAGAGATTGTATTGTTTTATAAGCTGCTTTTTGACGCTCGGTACCACGCAATAAATAGGTAAGGGTTTGCCAATCCATCTAAAATTTCTCCTTTTTTCATATATGACAGGGTGGATGCATCGAATTAATAAGAGCAATATAATAACTCAAAAAGTGAAGAGCCAAGAACCTGACAATGGAATATAATATTAAATCATAAGGTGTTTGTTGAGGAGTTGACCATTTTGGATAGTTTGACTGCTTCCATATTTCCGCCTGAATTACCTACGATCTTACTAAGGCTTTTCCTGGCATTTGTTGCTGGAGCAGTTATGGGTTTAGAGAGAGAATGGTTCTACCGTGACGTCCATAGGCAAAAGGCAGCCGGTTTCAGAACATATAGTCTCGTTTGCTTTGGCTCATGCTTATTTGGACTAGCATCCATTTTTGGTTTTTCTTCCTCGGGTGTCAATCATGACCCCGGACGAGTGGCGGCACAGGTTGTCACCGGGATGGGATTTCTGGGTGCTGGTGCTATACTTAAGTTTAATGGTGAGGTAAAAGGATTAACTACCGCTGCGGGTATGTGGGTTGCGTCTGCTATCGGTTTGTTATTCAGCGCAGGCATGTATATTACGGCGATTGTCGCAGCATTGTTTGCTTACTTGACTCTCGACTTCCATCGGATTTTTCCTAAGTTATTCAAGTTCACGGTAGAGGAAGAGGCAAGTGATCCAAACCTGGTCAGAGATAAAAAAAGCAATATACAGGATGAGGATTAGCTGTGACAATGTTTCACGTGAAACAATCATAAAACTTTGTTTCCAAGGAGCGGTTTATTCTTTTTGCAAGCAGGATTTAGTAACTAAATGAAGAATACTTTTTCTGAGATACATTATTCGCAACAACGGCCCTGACGTCAACTCGAGCTCGGTTTAATCGCCGGGTTTATTTAACGAGTAACAATAATTGGGCATAACCGTTTTGTTGCTGCAACAGCCGTCGCATTAAGCTTGGCAGTCGCCGAGTTTTCTAAGAAGTGGGGGATTCCGGAATGGCAGTAAAAGACCAATTTTCAAGATTATTCGGTTTCTCGGATAAGACAGAAAATGAAGAAATTCGTCAAATCCCAGTTGATGAGATTGTCCCCAATCCTTATCAACCTCGAACTGTTTTTGATGATGAAAAAATTGACGAGCTATGCCAAACCATTCGAACCCATGGGTTAATTCAACCAATTGTTGTACGAATCCGAGATAATCGTTATGAGTTAATTGCTGGTGAGCGTCGTCTTCGTGCGTCAAAAAAGTTGGGGATGGAACGAATCCCTGCTATTGTTAAGGAATTTAATGATTCTCAGACTGCTTCCATTGCGCTCATTGAAAATTTACAGCGTGAAGGACTTACTGCTATCGAAGAAGCAATTGCTTATCAAAAACTGATTGACTTACATAACCTGACTCAGGAAAGTTTGGCACAACGTTTAGGCAAAGGTCAATCTACCATTGCAAATAAACTACGGCTTTTACATTTACCACAAGAAATCCAAGATGCATTACTTTCACGCAAATTGACGGAGCGCCATGCTCGTGCTCTTATCCCATTGAAAGATAGTGCATTACAGTTGCAAGTGTTACAGGAAATCATTGAGCGTGACTGGAATGTGAAACAAACGGAAACACGTGTGAAATATCTATTGGAAGCTACTGAAAATCCTCCGGTTGAAAAAGAGAAGAAACAGAAATGGAAGTCTTTCTCTCGGGATTCACGGATTGCAATCAATACGGTGAGACAGTCAATTAATATGGTCATTGATTCTGGTCTGCCAGTGGAAACAAATGAAGAGGAACACGAAGAGTTTTACCAATTTACGATTCGCATTCCAAAGAAAAAGGAATCGTAGATAGTCCCACAATATTGATGTAGGAGCGGCGGATAAGCCGCTTTCTTTTCGGTTAATTAGTACACAAGTTGCCTAGACCATGAAAAGTCTTTCGGCTATGCTAGTCGAGTAGACTTTTTATACTGTAAAAGGAAAAGTTTTATCCGATACTTGTCCTATTTTTTTACAGTCCATTGAGGTAGAATAGTAGAGTGAAATGGAGAAGGTCCCGGCGAGTTAGGTTATGAAAATGAGGTGAAGACGTTGGGAAAAGTGATTGCAGTAGCCAATCAAAAAGGTGGCGTGGGGAAAACAACAACTGCTGTCAATTTGAGTGCATGTCTTGCTTCCCTCGGTAAGAAAGTGCTCATGGTAGATATTGACCCACAAGGTAACGCCACGAGTGGATTGGGTGTTAATAAAGCAGATGTCAGGTATTGCATATATGATGTGTTAATTAACGATGTAAACCCAGTTGAAGCTACATTACCTACCGAGATTGAAGGATTATATGTTATTCCAGCCACGATCCAACTGGCTGGAGCTGAGATTGAGTTGGTTCCGACGATATCTCGTGAAGTAAGATTGAAAAAGGCTCTGGAAGTAGTAAAGGATAAATATGATTACGTGATTATTGATTGCCCGCCATCGTTAGGGATTCTCACTGTAAACTCATTAACTGCTTCAGATTCCGTTTTAATTCCGATTCAATGTGAATACTACGCACTAGAGGGTTTAAGTCAACTTTTGAATACCATTCGTTTGGTTCAAAAACATTTGAATTCTCACTTGGCAATCGAAGGAGTACTGCTTACGATGCTTGATGCTCGTACGAATTTGGGTATTCAGGTTATTGAAGAAGTGAAAAAGTACTTCCAGGAAAAAGTGTATCGTACCATCATTCCAAGAAACGTACGATTGAGTGAAGCTCCTTCTCATGGTCAGTCAATCATTTCTTATGATCCACGTTCTCGTGGTGCAGAGGTATACACTGATTTAGCCAAGGAAGTGATTGGACTATGAGTAAGCGTCTTGGTAAAGGATTGAACGCTTTGATTACATCCAATCTGATGGAGGAAGGCGAGCAGGTCACTGAGGTACATCTCGGAGAAGTTCGTCCCAATCCGTATCAGCCACGCAAGGAATTTGATCCAGAAGCATTAGAAGAACTTGCCGATTCAATCAAAGAACACGGAATTATTCAACCCTTAATTGTACGTAAAAGCATTAAGGGTTTTGAATTAGTTGCTGGTGAGAGAAGGCTGCGAGCTGCTGAAAAAGCAGGATTATCAAAAGTTCCAGTAATCGTCAAAGCTTATTCAGACCAACAGCTAATGGAAATTGCGCTTATCGAAAATCTGCAGAGGGAAAATTTAAATCCGCTTGAAGAGGCAGAAGCGTATCATAAATTAATCGAACATTGTTCTCTGACTCAGGAAAAGCTGGCTCAGAAGGTAGGGAAAAGCAGACCACATGTGGCTAACATGCTTCGATTGCTTCAGTTGCCTGAAGAAATCAGAAAAATGGTTTCTGCTTCCGCTCTTTCCATGGGGCATGCGAGAGCCCTTTTATCCGTCGAAAATGAGAAGGCTCAATGGCAATTGGCAAATGATGTCGTTGATAATGACTTGAGTGTTCGCCAACTTGAGGGTCTGATTAAACAACTGAATGTTTCACGTGAAACAAAAGTAAAAAAATTGCCGAATAAAGAAACTGTTTTGTTGCAGGTAGAAGAACGATTGCGGAGCAGATTCGGTACTGCTGTACAAATTAAAAAAGGAAGTAAAAAGGGTAAAATTGAAATCGAATTTTATTCCAACGATGATTTGCAGAGGCTAATCGAGTTGCTAGATATTTAAAGAGCCTGAAACATAGAGAATGGAACATACGGAGGTTCTGCAAGATGACGATATACTTGGACAATGCGGCCTCGTCCTGGCCAAAACCACCGGGTGTGAAAGAAGCAATGGCTGAAGTGATTGATCAATTTGCAGCAAACCCGGGGCGGGGCGGACATGCCTTAGCGATCAAAGCGAGTAAAGTATTGTTCCGGACGCGTATGCAATTGTCGCGGTTATTTGGGATTAAGAACCCAAATGACCTCTTTTTTTACTTAAATGCGACTCAAGCATTGAATCAGGCAATTAAGGGTTTTTTGCTGGAAGAAGGAGATCATGTTGTTTCAACTTCGATTGAACACAACTCCGTCAGAAGACCGCTTGAGTACTTAAAAAGAACCCGTAAGATTGAGGTTACTTACGTTAGACCCAGAGAAGATCAACAGTTTTATGCAGATGACTTTGGACAGGCCATTACAGAACGGACTCGACTGGTTGTTGTCAGTCATGCTTCGAACTTGACTGGTTGTATTTTGCCGATTGGGGAGATTGGGGCAATTACTCGTTCAAAAGGGCTTGCCTTTCTGGTGGATGCTTCTCAATCTGCAGGAGTGCTTCCTATCGATGTGGATGAGATGGGAATTGATATGCTGGCCTTTCCAGGGCATAAAGGATTATATGGTCCACAAGGGACAGGTGGTCTGTACGTTCGAAGCGATATCGATTTGGAACCAATGATTCATGGAGGAACAGGAAGTCAATCAGAAGCAATCGATCAACCGACGACAAGACCTGATCGCTATGAAAGTGGAACAGCCAATACGGTTGGACTTGCTGGCTTGCTGGCAGGGGTCAATTTTGTGTTGGAAAAAGGGGTAGAAGAAATTCATCGGCATGAATGGGAACTAGCGAAACATGCCATTATGCAGCTTACACAAATACCAGGGGTTACTGTTTATGGGCCAAATCCTGATATTGAGAGGGTAGGGGTAGTACCTTTTAACATACAGGGAGCGGATGCCTCTGAGGTTTCCTACATTCTCGATCAGCAGTACAACATAGCGACAAGAGCTGGCTTTCATTGTACCCCGTTAGCTCATCAAACTGCAGGGACAGAAACACTTGGGGCTGTACGGGCAAGTTTTGGTGTTTTTAATACGGTAGAAGATGTAAATCAGTTAATTGTGGCAATTAAAGAGATAGCTGAAGTATTTCACATATAAATGAGGAGTGAATGGCTTGATTCTGTTAGGAACGTTGATTAATGCACTTGCTATCATTCTGGGTTCCTTATTGGGACGGTTATTATCCGGGATTCCAGAAGGTATGAGACAAACAGTATTACAAGCCATTGGTTTAGCTGTTGTTTTGCTAGGATTAACAATGGGGTTGGGGACGAAAAACTTTTTGCTGCTCATTTTTAGCATGGTATTTGGGTCCATTATTGGAGAAGCCCTCAAAATTGAAGGTCGGCTGAATGATCTAGGGAACTGGCTGGAGAAGAAAATGGGTGGAAGCAAGCAAGGTTCAATTGCAACGGGATTTGTCACCGCAACGTTGGTATATTGCATCGGGGCAATGGCTGTTCTCGGAGCGATGGATAGCGGGCTTCGCAACAATCACGATATCTTGTACACAAAATCAATGCTGGATGGATTTTCGGCTATTATTTTTACCTCGACAATGGGGATCGGTGTAGCTTTTTCCGCTGTTCCTGTATTTATCTATCAGGGTGCGATTGCTTTGTTATCAACACAAATCTATTCCTTAGTAAGCAAAGAAATGCTGGACGCCATCCTGGTTGAGGTTACGGCTGCGGGTGGTCTTATGATTATGGCGATAGGGATTAATATTCTGGAGATCAGAAAGATAAATGTTGCCAACATGTTGCCTGCTTTAGTTGTAGCTGCACTTGGAGTTCCATTCATCGGGTGGATTTCAGAGGTAATGGGTAAATAAAAAGAGAAAAACGAGCCGTTAATAGGCTCGTTTTTTGCTGAGCGAATGAGTTATTTCTCTGTAGAAATATAACCCCATGATGTACGAAACGGTTTGGAAGAGAAAAACTGGTTGGATGCCTGAAACAGAGAATCAGCAATAATTTCGGACATGCTGAATACGACAAAAAGTCGTGTGTTCTGTAGCACAAAATACTCCATGAAGCCACCGACGTTAACAATTCCTGTGATGTGGAAGTCACCAACGGAAGGAAGTTCTTTTTTGACACCAGCTCCTGGCTTTAGCGGTCCATCAGCTACATTAATGGACCCAACATTGCTGAATTGTCCGAGACAAGCATCGATTGCGATAATAAAAGGATTCCGATGATTTTGATGAATGAGTTCAATCTTCTCAGTGAGATTCACAGCATGTACAGGTTCATCCAGTGAACCGTACACGTGTAAATTGGGTGAGAAATACGAGTTTAACTTGCTACCGACGAGCGGGCCGAGAGAATCACCAGTCGAGCGATCCGTTCCTATACAAAGGATAATGAGGTCTTGATCAAAGGATTTCAGGCGGAAACGCTGAACCAGGTGATGGGACAATTGCTCGACGGCATTATCGTGCTGGTATTCTACCTTAAACGGAGGATGGGGAAAATGTAACCGACCGTCGAATTTATTCATGGTAACCTCCAGAAAAGTAAGTATTCACAGTATATATCCGGAAAAGCCATTTTATACCTGTTTACTAGGGATATGCGAACAATTCGATGTCTGCTAGTCATGAACTGGCAAGGTTAGAAATAAATCGCTACAATAGAAAAATGGGAGGGGGGAGCCAGAAAGTGACTCATGAAACAGTAATTCTTGCCTTTGACTCAACACAACAGGCACTGCGTGCTGAGATGCTGTTGGAATATGCTGATATTGAGATTGATACACGACCTACTCCGAAAGAAATCACTGCGGGCTGTGCTTTGTCGATTGAGTTTCCCTTCGATGACTATGGTCAGGCCAGAGAAATTGTGATAAGTGAGAAAGTTGAAATACGTGGATTTTTTCGGATGGTAGATGGGAAATACGTATTGCTGGATGAAAGGGGATAGAGGATAAAAAAATGGCTGATATCAAATGGATGAATGAATTGTTTACCAAGATATACGATTATTTGGCTGACCCGACACTTTGGGTCAATATAGCTGCAGCATGTATCAAAATCATTGTGATAATAATTGCTGCAAGAGTGGCTGTTTCGATTATTGATACTGCTGTTAATCGAATCTTTCAGAATCGGGAAGGCGGGAAAATTCAATTTGACCAACGGCGAGTGGAAACGCTCCGAGTCCTGGTTAACAATGTTACCCGTTATACGGTGTATTTTGTAGCAATTCTGCTTGTTTTGAAGCAGTTAGGGTTTGACTTGCAGCCGGTATTGGTGAGCGCAGGAGTATTAGGATTAGCCGTTGGATTTGGAGCACAGAGCCTTGTACGTGATGTGATCACCGGATTCTTTATCATTTTTGAAGACCAATTCGCTGTTGGTGATACAGTATCTATTAATCAATTGACAGGAACGGTACAAGAAATTGGACTCAGAATAACCAAAATCAAAAGCTGGACAGGTGAGATGCATATCATACCAAATGGCACCATCGTTCAAGTAACCAACTTTTCGTTACAAAATTCAGTAGCGGTTGTCGATGTGTCAGTTGCCTATGAAGAAGATTTAACCAAAGTGCAGGAGATTATCGGTGAGGTAGCCAAACAAATGGCGGCAGAGTCTGAGGATATTGTCAAGGATCCAGAAGTTTTGGGAGTGCAAGCATTTGGACCGTCAGAAGTGGTAATACGTGTTACGGTTGAATGCAAACCAAACAAGCATCATGCGGTGACTCGAAAACTGCGTGAAATGATCAAGATGGAATTTGATGAACAGGGGATTGAAATACCATATCCCAAAATGGTAACCATGCCTACGGGTAAAGCATAAAGAAAAGCATAAAGAGGAAGGGGGAACGGATATGGAGAGGAAGCAGTTTGGGTTAGGAGATATTGTAGAAATGAAAAAAGCACACCCATGCGGCACGAATGCCTGGAAGGTAATTCGCATGGGGATGGACATACGAATTAAGTGCACGGGCTGCGAACACAGTGTCATGATTCCGAGGTTGGAATTCGAGAGAAAGATGAGAAAGATACTGGTACAAGCACCAACTGACAACAAGGTCGAGTAGACAGAGAGCTTCGTAGAAAAATATTTGTGTACCTCATTTTTCTTTTTCTATACTTGAGGTGAAAAGGGGGAATGAGGATGAAAGTTATAGTTGTCGGTTGGAGAAATTGGATGGTTTTCTTGGTAACTATTCTGTTCGCATTATCATGTGTGTTTTCTTCAGCGAATGTAAGCACTGCTGCAAGCGAGGTGTCAGAAAAAACGTCGGATTTGAACCTGACAATTCAGCCGCAGCATGGACAAACAGGAGTAGAGGTAGACAGCCAATTTCTCGTGGTCTTTAGTGAAGCGATCAAATTGGCCAATGGGGAGACATTGACATCAAAGAATGCGACAACCATTTTCTACCTTCAATCGGCTTCTGATCAGACAAAAGTAGAGACACAAGTGAAGTGGAGTCCTACCTATAAAAGGCTGACGATTCAGCCCAAAACACACTTGGCATATGCAACGAAATACGTTCTTACGATTCCAGCGGGCAAAGTGAAAACAAAATCAGGAACTGTGAATAATTTGTACAGGGTCGAGGTAATGACGGAGCAATTACTACCACCCTTGACCATAACAGTCGATCCCAAGCATAAGGATAAAGATATACCTTTGGAAACAAATATTACCCTTACGTTTAACAAAGACATGCTTTTGCCATCAAAAAAGAAAATAACGGAATCGTCCATTCCCACGTTTATCAAGCTGACAGATTCCAAAAAGAAGAAGGTCCCGTTCAGCGGAAAATGGGATGAAAAAAATTGGACAATCACATTGGATCCAACAGGCAATCTTGCACCGGGGAGTGAGCATACGATCACTCTTTTAAAAGACAAGCTGCAAGACAGTCAAGGTGCGCGAAATCCAGAAATAACATATACGTTTACAACAGTGTCACCTGCTGATACGATAGCCCCATCCATTACTTCAACACCTGCACATGGTGCCAAGGATGTATCGTTAACAGATTCGGTTGTCCTCCAATTTGCAGAGGATGTCGTATTAGCGAATGGAGATTCTCTGTCGAATAAAACAGTGGCTGATCTGGTTACATTTGAGGATTGGCAAGGGAAAGAAGTAAGTCATTATGCAACGTGGAACAAAAGCAAACGGACCATAACGCTTCGAATAAAAGGAAAACTAAGCAGCTATACAGCTTATGTAGTAAAGCTATCTGCAGGCTCTGTAAAAGATATAGCAGGCAATAAGAACAAAGGCTTTTCAGTAAGCTTTACAACTGCAGGAAAATAAGAATCAGGGAAAAAAGGATGCACCTGTGTAATCAGGGCATCCTTTTTTACTTGTTGTTACATGAATTCTCCCGGTGGATAAAAACTTATAGGGGACTAAGAGTGGTGTCCAATTATCGTGGTGATTGATTAATTTTCAGAAGCACCAACGATTACGAGAAGGATAAATAGTACAAGTATCAACGCAAAGTCATCGAAATCTCCGTTGAAAAGACCCAAAGTGAACACCTCCAATCCTAGATTCAATAACTATGCTATGATCATTACGCTGGAGGAGACTGGGCGTTTGTCTAGTGACAAAAGAAAAAAATTTGGGGCAAAAAATAAGGAAGAATAGTGGAGGATGTGGATAAAGTAAAAACCGTTAAAACCTTAGTAACGATAGGCTTGATAAGAATTTTTGCAAAGGGAAACCAAAAAATTTTCCACAGGGTTATCCACAGAAATCGCAAGAAAAAATTGAAATAAAAACGGAATTTTCAAAATAATTTTTATAATAAAGAGGATTTTACAGATTTATGGATAATTGATGTACGATATGCAAAGTTTAACAAAACAGACATAACTGTTTTGAAGCATGAAACATGGAGACAAGGGGGACATTCATTGAAAAAGAAACTATTTCTCTCACTAACTGCAATTGCTGTTTCACTTTCTACGGTATCAGTTCCATTTATTCCATATCAGACGAAAGTGTTGGCGGCTGTGATGGTCGACCAAGCCCCAACCTATAAAACACGTACGGAAATCCCTAACACGTATAAATGGAAACTGGATCATATCTACTCTTCACAATCTGCCTGGCAAACGGATGTGAAAAAAGTAGAAGAGTTGGCTAACCAGTTTGCAAAGTTTCAAGGGAAAGTGGCTACATCAGATACCATGCTGGCGCAAGCGTTGGATAAGTACACAGAATTGATGAGGCTGCATGATAAGGCCTACGTGTATGCTAAAATGTCCATGGATGTAAATACTTCGAATGCTGAGTTGCAAGCATTATCTGATCGTGCTGACAAAATGAGTTTGGTAGTCCGAGAAAAAACAGCATGGCTGGTTCCTGAATTAACAGCGATTCCTGATGATAAATGGAAACGTTTACTAAGCGCTCCGTCCATTGCTCCTTACAAAATGTTTATTGAGGATATCCTTCGTTCCAAGGCGCACACCTTATCCAAAGAGATGGAGGAATTGTTGGCGCAGTCAAGCCCATTGGCAGGAACACCGGAAGATATCTTTAAAATGGTGTCAAAAGACGTCAAACTCCCAAAAATCAAGAATGAAAAAGGGGAAGAGGTGCAACTGACCCGTTCCAACTTTATTTCTTACATGGATAGTAAGGATCAAAATGTACGAAGGGCTGCGTTCCAGGCATATTACAAAACACTTGGCGATTTCCAGGATTCCTTTGCTTCCACACTGGCTGGAAAAGTGAAGTCAGATAATTTTTATGCCAAGGCGCGCAAGTACGACAGTGCTTTGGAAGCCAGCTTGCATCCGAACAATGTACCTGTACAGGTGTACGATGAGCTGATCCAGACGGTAAACGATAACCTGCCACTGTTGCATCGCTACATGGAACTGAAGAAGAAAATGCTGGGTGTAAAAGAATTGCATATGTACGATATTTACACATCGATTGTTCCGGTAAACGACCGCTATATTCCGTATGAAGAAGCGCAAAAAATGGTTCTCGACGGATTGAAACCGTTAGGCGATGAGTATACGAGTGTATTAAAAGAGGCATTTGACAAAGGGTGGGTCGATGTCTATTCTACCGACGATAAGCGGACAGGTGCTTATCAATGGGGGGCGTATGATTCACATCCGTATGTACTCTTGAATTATCAAGGTACGCAAGACGATGTCTCAACGATTGCCCATGAGCTGGGGCATGCGATGCAGTCTTACTATACCAATAAAAAACAACCGTACATTTCTTCCAACTATCCGATCTTTACGGCAGAAGTAGCATCCACCATGAATGAGACACTTCTCTTCAAGAGCATGTATGCCCAAGCCAAAAGCAAAGAAGAAAAAATGTACCTGCTCAATCAGTACCTGGAGAATTTCCGTACAACCTTGTTCCGTCAAACACAGTTCGCTGAGTTCGAAAAGGTGATTCATGAAAAAGAGCAGGCGGGAGAATCGCTGAACGCAGAAGCATTGAAAAAAATCTACCTGGATATCAACAAGAAATATTACGGCAAAACGATGATCTCGGACGAAGAGATTGCCATGGAGTGGGCTCGTATTCCCCATTTCTACTACAACTTCTATGTCTACCAGTATGCGACCAGCTTTGCCGCTTCGGTTGCCCTGGCAAAACAGGTTTTGGATGAAGGCAAGCCGGCTGTTGATCGTATCCGTGATAAATTTTTGGCAGCAGGTAACTCTGCGCCTCCGATTGAAGTACTAAAAGCTGCTGGTGTCGATATGTCTACGGCACAGCCGATTGAGCAAGCGATGAAAGTGTTTGAAGAAACGTTAAATGAACTGGAGAAGCTGATCAACGAGAAGTAAAAGAAAAACGCCTTCCGACAATTCGGAGGGCGTTTTTCATGGAGATCGCTATACTTTGAATGAATGTACCAGCTCATATAAATCTTTGGACATTTGTTTCAAGTCCTGGCTCATTTTTTGCAATTCAACAACGGATTGTGTCTGTTCTTCTGTAGAAGCGGCAATCTCTTGTGTTGTCGCAACACTCTCTTCAGAAATAGCCGATATTTGTTCAACGGCTGACAAAGTATCGGTTGAGAGGGAAGCGATTTTATAGGTACTGTCAGCAATGCAATTGACACCTTTGGTAAGTTCATCAACAGACTGATAGATTTGTTCAAACAGAAGCCCGTTTTCAATAATCAGGGCAACACCTTTGTTGATTTCTTGGAAGCTTTGTTCTGTAGTTTCGGATGCTTTTTCTGTCTCAACAAGGATTTCTTTAATGTTGTCAACGATATGTCCAACGGAGTCATTCGTTTGTTTTGCCAGCTTCTGCACTTCCTGAGCTACTACGGCAAACCCTTTGCCATGTTCGCCAGCGCGTGCTGCTTCAATCGAAGCATTGAGGGCAAGCAAGTTTATATGGGATGCGATGTTACTGATGATATTAATAATATCTGAGATCTCTTTTGTCCGTTGTCCGAGGTTGCGTAGTTGGTGGGAATTGATCTCACCGTATTTTTGAATCTCGGTAATCTGGGACGAGATCACCTGAACTTGCTGATTACCTTTCTTTGCTAGGTTCTGTGCAGATTCAGATACTTCATTCATATTGGTCACTTTATCGTCTACAAACGACACAGAATCAGAGACCTGTTGCACCATATTGAATACTTCCTGGATGTGATTGGAGCGTTCTTCTGCTGCTTTGGCCTCTTCAGAAATAGACATGGTCGTAATTTTAGAGCTATCTGTTAATTTGACCGAGGCGAGTAAGAGATGATCACTAACCGTATCAATGGTTTCGGAATTATCACGGATCAGCGAAATCAACTGTAGCAATTTCTTTCTCATCTCTTCGAAGCCATTACTCAACGTACCTAATTCATCGATCCGGTCGGTAGTAATCGGGGTAGTTAAATCTCCCTGAGCTAGCATTTTGGTTCGTTCTGCAAGAGAAATAACAGGGATGATGATCATTTTTTTCGAAAGGATCGATAAGAATGCACCGATAATGACAGCCGCTACGACAAAGCCAACACTCAACCACAAGATATAATTTTCCAGGTTTTCAATAAAGGAGGCATCCATATCAATACCAATAACAGTATTTGAAGAGACAGGGAGGAAGAGTGATTTATGAACTCCCCAATCATCTTTATAGATGCTGCTCATCACACTCTGCTTTGTTTCCAAAGCCTGATTTTGCTCCGGAGTGAAGGGGAGTTCACTCATATACATATCGTCATTGCTTAATGCGAGGATAACGTCTTTTCCATCCACCTTTGCGATAACATACGCATTCTGCATACCCTCATATTTTTTGGTGAAATTAGTGAGAATGGTAAAAAGCTGTTCATACTTCGAACGGCTTTGTAAAGCCTCTTCAATCAGTTGTGGCGTGGCTTCAATGGTCAGTTTTTCCATATTGGATTCCAAACGGTTTTCAAACTGTACGATGACATGATTGTTGACCAAATTCATAGAGGTTTCATAGAGAACAGTGATGAAGACAAACGTAAACAAAAGCAAAGGCAATAAGACTATTGCTGTCAATTGACGCCGAATCGATTTTCTTAAGAAATTCATCTCTTTTTCTCCTCTTTATCTTAAATCTTTTTACTTTTATATATTTGAAACAATTGATTCGGAATGCTTTATGTATTGGGAGAGATCTAGTTCGAGATATTTTTGATTATCCTCCAGACGATCGGTTCGATAGAAAAGCACAGCCAATGTCCGGGGATCGTTTGGCATGTATGAATGCAGCAAATGAGAGAACTGCTTCTTCAAGGCTTCTACATTGAATTCAGTGATGGAATCAGGATGTATAGTGGTTGGGATGTCGGCACAGAAAAAAGAATAAACTGAGTCGTCCATCGTCGACTGGATGTTATCCCAATCAGGTACATCTTGTTGAATAAATGCTTCATATGGATTAACCCCATAAGCAAAATAGCCCAATTCAGTCGTACCAATTCCTGCGAACCGAAGCGGGTTCACTTCAATAGGGGCGATCTGGCCGTTCCGTTTGATCCGTACCTCGAGGTGGAGAGGGAAGTTGACTAAATTTGCTTTTGATCCCATTGTCTCAAGAAATGCTTTGATGGAATCAATTGATTCTTGCAGAACTGCTTTGCTCGTGAAGTAAATCCGATCAGATGTATCATTTTCATGCAAGAACATGCGCTTGAATACATTGACAATTACAGGAGCCCCTGAATAGTCGAAATAGGCGTCAATCGCATATTCGTCTCCCTGAATCCACTCTTCTACAATGAAAGTAGTAGAGTCAAAGACGGCACCGGAGTACAGAGAGTCGGATAGTAGTAGTTCGTTATGTAGCTGTTCGCAAATTGTAAACCATTCCTGTTCGTTTGTAATTCGATACACGCCCCAACTGGCGTACCCAACTGCTGGTTTTAAAATCACGGGGAAAGGTAAAGCTTTTGGGTCTAGTTGAGATAATTCGTGGAGTGGAAGCTCTAGGAAGAAAAACGAAGGGTCAATCTGTTTCATCCATTTGCGAAAGTTTATTTTGTTCTTGAAAAGAGAAATATTTCGTACCAGTTGAGAATCAGGGAGATGTTTCTCTAATAACTCGAAGGCATTCTCAGAAGTGGTAAGCAAAGGATAATGCTTCTGCTCTCTTATCTGTCCTAGTAGGCCCGGAAGAGAAGTAACATTTAATCGGGACTGTGATGGAACAGAAACATTTTGAATGAACACAGGTGCTTGAGTCTTAGCTAAGGTGTCAGCTAAAAAGGGGGATGCGTATGGTTTGTCTAAAAAGATCAAGCAAATTTACACTCCTTTCATAATTACCTGAAGTATGAAAAAATAAAAAGAGCTATCCACGAATGAGAATAGCCCAATACTCGAAGTATAGGAAGTAAGTAATACTTCTTCAGCCATTCGGTAACCCGGCTATCATAGTCATCTAGACCTTAGACCCGTTGGCTTTGCGTCCTCATTTTTCAATGAGTTTGCCTTTATCGTGGTTATATAAGGTATGAATATACACGATACCGAGTATATAATAGGAAGGAAGTAATTTCAAGAACAAGTAAAATAGTCCTAATATTTGTAACAAATTGGAGCCCTACCAATTAGTAGGGCTCGTTGTTGGTTTTTCTATATTTGCTTCATGATTCTAAGCAGTTGCCGGACGAGCTTCAACTGTTTCTTCGATATGAACCGTATCTTCTTCTACGATGCGATTTGGATCAAATTCATTTTCCATTTTTGCGACGACAACAGTTGCGACACCATTTCCAATAATATTGGTAATCGCACGAGCTTCTGACATGAAACGGTCAACACCGAGAAGCAATGCCATACCTTCTACAGGAATCATTGGGAAAGCGGCCAACGTTGCAGCAAGTGTGATAAATCCAGAACCGGTTACACCAGCAGCGCCTTTGGAAGTTAACATGAGAATTCCAAGGAGAGTAATTTCTTGCCAGATTGTTAAATCAATCCCGTAAGCTTGGGCGATGAAGATTGCTGCCATCGACAAGTAGATCGAGGTTCCATCCAGGTTGAAGGAGTACCCCGTAGGAATAACCAGACCAACAACAGATTTGGAACAGCCGTAGCGCTCCAGTTTTTTCATGATGGGAGGCAAGGCTGATTCGGAAGAGGACGTACCGAGCACTAAAAGAATTTCCTCTTTAATGTAGCGCAGGAAACTAAAGATACTGAAACCATAGTATTTTGCAATACCGCCAAGTACAAGTACGATAAACAGGAACATCGTAATGTAAACTGAAGCCATCAATTTACCAAGGGAGAAGAGAGAAACTAACCCGAATTTACCGATTGTATAAGACATGGCACCGAAAGCTGCAATCGGAGAAAGCTTCATGATCATGTTTACGATTCCAAAGAATACATTCGTGAACTTTTCAAACAAATGAATGACTGGCTTGCCGTGAGATCCCATAGTAGCCAAAGCAAAACCGAACAAGATCGCAAAGAAGAGAATCGGGAGCAGTTCACCTTTGGCAAAGGCAGCCATTACGTTGTCAGGTACGATGTTTACAATAAAATCAATTGCCCCGTGACTGGTTTCTTCCGCTGCTTTGGTGTATTTGGAGACGTCTCCTTTTACATTGCTGGTATCAAGCCCCACTCCAGGTTTAATGAAGTTTACGACTACGATCCCGATCGCCAAAGCGACTGTCGTAACGATCTCAAAGTAGAGAAGTGCTTTTCCGCCGATTTTCCCTACCTTTTTCACGTCACCCATACTGGCGATTCCGTTAACAATCGTAAAGAAAATGATTGGGCCAATTACCATTTTAATCAGTTTAATAAAGACATCCGCCAGTACTTTCAATTCCGCCCCGAATTTAGGAAAGAAATGACCGACTAAAATACCAACAATGATACCGAAGATTACCTGGACGGTGAGATTACGAAAGTTGAGCTTCATCTTTTCACATCCTTCTCACGATATTTTATTTGCATAATGTAAGCGCTTCACGTTTGTATTGTAAGAGTTGTTTGAATAATTTGAAATAATATGGTCATATTGGTCTTTTTGGTCTTTTTGTTCACGTAAAAAAACCACCCGACACAAGAAGATAGCTGGCGGTCGACTAAACGCAACATCCGTGTTGCATCGTCGACACTCGCACGTCCTGAGCATCGTCGTGTAGGGCCCAAAACTAAAGCCCGGGGTGTGATACCCCCGAGCCTGTCAGATCAACTGGATAGATCAATATTTAGGAAAAGTATACTTCATGCGGATCTCTTTGATTTTCGCTACCAGCTCGGGCCCGATCTTGTTGGCATACTTATCGTACAAGGAATCAGTGGCCACAATCCATTGATAGCGTTGCTCATCCGTTAGCTCATCAATTTTCATCACAGCCATATTGCGAAGCTGGTTCAATTGGATATCGTTCATTTTAATAGCCAGATTATTGTTCCATTCGGTAGTTTCCTGAATGGCTTCCAGTAAGACCGACTGAATGTCAGGAGAGAGCTGGTTCCAGAAGTCTTTATTCATAATTACGGCATAACCAAGATAACCGTGGTTGCTGATTGTCATGTACTTTTGTACACGGTAGAGTCGTTTGGAAAAAATGTTGGAAATGGTGTTTTCCTGTCCGTCTACAATTCCTTTTTCGATACTTCGATACACCTCGTTAAAAGGAATGGAAACAGCTTCTGCATGAAATGAGTTGAATTGATCCTCCAAGACCTCGCTTTGGATGATTCGGAACCTTTGACCACTAAAATCATCAGGGACTAACAATCTGCGTTGGTTGCTTGTTACGTGTTTGAAGCCATTATTCCAAAATGCGAGACCTTTCATCTCTTTTTCTTCCAGGGAATCAAACAGCATTCGGCCTACTTCTCCCTGTAAAGACTCGTCTACGGCAAGTTGATTGGGAAATGCAAACGGAAGGTCCAATGCTAACCAACTGGGGAGTATTGTTGAGATATTGGAAAAGGCAGGGGCGATCATCTGAATTTCCCCTTGTTGCAAAGCTTGCATCTCATTGATATCCGTGTAGAGTGTTGCGTTGGGATAGACCTGAACTTCCACTTTGCCATTTGTTTTTTGATGTACTTTGGAGGCAAAATACTCAACCGCCAAGCCTTTGGGTGTATTTTCAGCTACAACATGGCTGAACTTGATGATGATTTTTTGGTTTAGTCCTTTTTGGATATCATCATACGGTAAATCAGGTGAAACGAGCTTCGATTGAAATCCGATAAAAATCGCTAACAATAGCACCGCTACGATAAAAAGGCTAAAGCCGACACTTGATTTCATGGGTGGTGTCTCCGTTTATTAGAAGTTGATTATTTTTCTTTATTATTTCACAATATTTAGAAGACGTAAATTCTCGGCAGTCATTCCAAGTAAGGGAGCCATTCCTCTGTTTAAAAACGTAAAAATTCACTGGAAAATTACATTGCTATCGTTTGGGATCGTTCTTTTCTCACTGCTCATTGGTGGAATTATCCTGTTGGGAAGCATTATTCGCTTAAAAGAGGATGAGGTCGGACAGCGCCTGCTCATTACAGCAAGAACGGTTGCAGAGATTCCATTAATCAAGACGGGCATTACAGAGCCTGATGGTTGGAAAACAGTGGATCCGATTACAAAAAGGTTGCGAATCATCAATGATATTACGTATATCGTAGTCATGGATATGAATCGGGTTCGCTACTCAGACCCGATTCAGGACAGGCTTGGTCTCGTGTTCTATGGCAAAGACGCTGAGCCCGCCTTTGCGGAACATTCCTATACGTCAAAAGTAAGGGGAGAGATGGGAACGGCTATCCGAGCGTTTGTCCCCATTATGGATGAGGAACACAAACAAATTGGTGTAGTCATGACGGGACACGTCCTTCCCGGGATCAAAGAGATTCTTCTCGATCAGAAAGAGTACATCATCCTGACGTTTTTTTTATCGATTTTGTTCGGTATCTGGGGGTCGTGGCGGCTTGCCAAACATATGAAAAAGCAGATGTTTGGTCTAGAACCGCATGAAATCTCACGAATTTTACGGGAAAGAACAGCGACGTTTCATGCCATGCACGAAGGTGTCATAGCGATAGATAAACAGGAGAACATCACGATCTTTAACGAGAAAGCCAAAGAAATATTCGGTATTACCGGAGACGTCCTCGGGAGAAACATTTGGGAAGTGATCCCCAACACTCGTTTGCCAGAGATCGTGCATCTACAGCAGCCCATATACAATCAGGAGCTAAAGCTAGGCAATGCCACCATCATGTCAACCCGCATGCCCATTAAAGTAAGCAACCAGACTGTTGGGGCCCTGGCGATTTTTCAGGATTTGACAGAGGTTACGAAGCTGGCAGAAGAATTGACAGGTGTTCGGGAGTTCGTCGATGCCCTGCGAGTACAGAACCATGAACACATGAACAAGCTTCACACCATTGCCGGACTCTTGCAGCTAGGGGCCACAGAAAAAGCATTGGACTATTTGTTTCAAATTACAGAACAACAAAGGGAGATCACAAACTTCCTTACAGAAAGTATCCGGGATGAGAGCATTTCCGGGCTTTTGTTAAGCAAGGTAAGCCGAGGCAAAGAGTTGGGAATTACGGTTACCATTGATCGAAGAAGTAAAATGGACGAGTTCCCGGCAAATATGGACCATCATGATTTTGTGCTGCTAATTGGGAATCTGATTGAGAATTCCTTTGATGCTTTGCGAGACGTCAATCGAGAAAGTAAAGAGGTCTATGTCAGTATTGAACAGGATGAAGAAGTCATGTCATTGCTTGTAGAGGATAACGGCTGTGGAATGAGTGAAGAAGTTCAGCAGAAAATGTTAGAAAGAGGATATTCAACCAAAGAGCAGGATCACAGAGGAATTGGGCTTCATCTTGTAAACAAGATTATCGAACGAACAGAGGGCGAAATTCGTGTAGAATCAACACAGGGAGTTGGCACGAGTTTTATCCTGACATTTGCAATGAAAGGGGGAACAGATAATGGGGTGCAGGGTGCTCTTGATCGAGGATGACCCGATGGTTCAGGAAGTGAATCGTCAGTTTGTCGAGAAGGTAGCTGGATTCGAAGTGATTGGCGTTGCAAACAATGGACGTGAAGGGCTGGAGTTAATCGGAGAATTACAGCCGGATTTGGTCATTATGGATATATTTATGCCACTTTTGGACGGGATTGAGACGTTGCAGCATATACGAGCCCAATCCTTTCCTGTTGATGTCATCGTCGTCTCAGCCGCTAAAGACATGCCTACGATTCAGAATGTACTTCGAAATGGAGCCGTTGATTACATTATTAAACCCTTTAAGTTTGATCGGATCAAACAGGCATTGGAAAAGTACAAGATTTATCGACAGCAGTTCAACTCGAATCGGCTGATGACACAAAATGAGCTGGATCAACTAATTCTAGGCAATGACATAACCGCTGGTGATGAGCATGAAACGCTTCCCAAAGGGCTTCATGCAATTACATTGAATCAGGTTATTCTCTATATGAAGGACCATGGAAGTTCCCTATCAGCAGATGAGGTAGCCGACCATGTGGGGATTGCCCGTGTTACGGCAAGACGATACTTGGACTATCTGGAGAAAAGAGGGACATTGGAACGTGATGTTCAATACGGCGGAATTGGACGTCCCATCAACCGCTATCGAATGAGAAGAAGCTGACTTCCCTCGCTGAGATGTCAGGCGGAGGGTATATTTGCGTAATTGTAATCTGATAGGCAAATCTTTATACTAAAAAGGATGCGTAAATATCGGAAACCAAGGAGTGTAGATAAATGGGTATGTCATGCGGGATTGTTGGTTTGCCTAACGTAGGTAAATCAACCCTATTCAATGCAATTACACAGGCGGGTGCTGAATCAGCGAATTATCCGTTCTGTACGATTGACCCGAACGTGGGGATCGTAGAAGTTCCAGACCCTCGTTTAACCAAACTGACAGAGATTGTGGTACCAAATAAAGTGGTTCCAACTGCTTTTGAGTTCGTTGATATTGCAGGCCTCGTTAAAGGTGCAAGCCGTGGGGAAGGCTTGGGTAACCAGTTCCTTGCACACATTCGTGAAGTAGATGCGATTGCACAGGTGGTTCGTTGCTTCGAGGATGAGAATATTACCCACGTTGCGGGAAAAGTTGATCCGTTAAGCGATATCGAAACAATCAACCTGGAGCTTGTGTTTGCCGATCTTGACTCCGTTAATCGTCGTATCGAGCGTATTGGACGCAAGGTAAAAGCAGGCGACAAAGAGGCAAAACAGGAGCTTGATGTACTGGAAAAATTACAAGCTGCCTTTGAAGAAGGACATGCTGCTCGTTCTGTAGGCTTGGATGAAGAAGAACAAAAATTGGTGCGTGACCTTCACCTGCTAACCATCAAACCGATGCTGTACGTTTGTAACGTAGCGGAAGATGAGATCAATGACTATGAGAACAATCAACATGTGCAAGCAGTTCGCAATCATGCGGCAAACGAAGGTGCTGAGGTCGTTGTAATCAGTGCGAAAGTGGAGTCTGAGATTGCTGAATTAGAGGGCGAAGATAAAGAGATGTTCTTAGAAGAGCTGGGTATTAAGGAATCCGGCCTCGACCGCTTGATTCGTGCAGCTTACACCTTGCTTGGCTTGGTAACATATTTTACTGCCGGGGTACAAGAAGTGCGTGCTTGGACTATTAAACAAGAAACCAAAGCTCCTCAGGCTGCAGGTGTCATCCATACTGACTTCGAGCGTGGATTTATTCGTGCAGAAGTTGTTGCGTATGCTGATCTCGTGGAAGCGGGTAATGTCAATGCTGCTCGTGAGAAAGGGAAATATCGACTGGAAGGAAAAGAGTACGTCGTAAAAGACGGCGATGTCATTCACTTCCGCTTTAACGTATAATTCCCATCTTGCCTAGCGTTTCTTGATTTGATATAATGCAAAAATGCGAGTATTTAATTGGGTGCATCTTTTTTATGCGAATCAATAGGCACTCGCTCCTTGCCCGTTCAGGGCCGTTTAGTCCAAAAGGAGGTGAAATAGGTATGCGTCAATACGAAGTAATGTACGTATTACGTCCAGACCTTGAAGAAGAAAGAGTGAAAGCGAATGTAGCTCGTTACAGCGAAGTCGTTACTAGCTTTGGTGGGGAAATCACCAAACTTCAAGAAATGGGTAAACGTCGTCTTGCTTACGAAATCAAAAAGTTCCGTGATGGTTTCTATGTTTTGATGAACTTCAAAGCGAATGCTGATGCAGTAGCAGAAGCTGAGCGTCTCATGAAAATTAACGACGACGTTATTCGCTTCCTCTTCGTAAGAGAAGAAAAGTAATAGTCGTTCGCGGGGGTTATGTTCATGATGAATCGAGTTATTCTTATTGGCAGGCTTACTAAGGATCCAGAACTTCGCTACACTCCGAATGGAACTGCTGTTACTACCTTTACTCTGGCAGTAAATCGCGCACGCACTGGTCAAACAGGAGAGCGTGAAGCTGACTTTATTAACATCGTAGCTTGGAGTAAATTAGCTGACTTGTGCGCTAACTATCTTCGCAAGGGTAGACAAGCAGCCGTTGAAGGCCGTTTACAAACAAGATCTTATGATAATAAAGAGGGCAAAAAGGTATACGTAACAGAAGTAGTTGCGGAAAATGTACAGTTTTTGGGCTCGAGGGAAGAAGGAAATGGCTTTGATCCAAGCTTTAGCGGCGGATCGAAACCTGCTGCTAAAGGAAATGACTTTGATCCGTTTAACGACCCCTTCGCCGATGCAGGGAAGCCGATCAACATTTCTGACGACGACCTGCCTTTCTAACGAAGTCAAGTATCTCAAAGTCATATGAATTATCACATTTCCTTAAGAAGGAGGGACTTTTCATGGCACGCAAAGGACGTCCTAATAAGCGTCGTAAAGTTTGTTTCTTTACTGTCAACAAGATCAAAAAGATCGATTATAAAGATCTTGATTTGTTGAAAAAGTTCATCAGCGAACGCGGTAAAATCTTGCCACGTCGTGTGACTGGTACTTCCGCTAAATATCAACGTGCGTTGACTATAGCGATCAAACGTGCTCGTCAAGTAGCATTGTTACCATATACTGCTGAATAAGAGACTTATAAAAAGAGGGGGCACATCTTAGTGACCCTCTTTTTTTTCAAAATACATACTTTGGACTGTGTTCGACATAAGAATATTACTGCACGAGAGGGGTAGCTGACATGCCCAATCGGACAAGGCAACTTGCAGAGAATGCGATTATGCTTGGTATCTCTGCCGTTCTGCTCATGCTTGCTACGTATACCTTTATTGGTTCTACAGCGTTTTTTATCATTCCGGTTCCCTTTATCCTGTTAGCACGACAGAGGTCATTTCGGGATATGCTTTTTATCGTAGGCACATTCGGGTTTTTAGGGATGATCATTACTGGTGTAGCAGGGATTCTTCCGGCATTGTTGCTAGGCGGCATGGGTTTCGTGATGGGTTACTTGTATAAGCGTACGAATTCGGCACTACCAGCCATTCTTGGAGGGGCGGGTGCATGGATTGTATCGGTAATCGTCAGTTTGATTATTACGATTTATGTCATGGGAGTAGATGTGCTCGGGGAATTTAACAAAGTCAGTCAGGCGATGTTGAACGGGGATATGCCATTTGCTCTTCCACCAGGAATGACACAAGAACAGTTCAAGCAACAATACAGCCTGCTATTAAATGACCTGAAACTGCTATTCCCTTCCCTGATGATGATGTCGGCCATCATGGCAAGTGCGATCAATCATTGGCTTGCACGTGTGATTACAAAGCGGATGGGCTCACCCGTACCTGCTTTGAAGCCGTTAAAGGAGTGGAATTTACCCCGCTCCATTTTGTATTACTATTTTGTCGCGTTAATTGGTTTCTTGTTTTTTTACCAGTCCATTACGGATACATTCCTCAAAAGCGCAATTCTCAACCTCAAGACCGTTTTGGAATGGTTGTTTATCATCCAAGGGTTAGGTTTTGTAGCATTTTTCCTCGATTTGAAGTTTAGGAATAAAGTGCCAAAGGTACTAACTGTATCTCTATTTATTTTTCTTCTCTTAACTAATATACTAAGCTTACTAGGTATATTTGATTTGGGCCTTGGTTTGCGTAAGCGACTGGAAAGAAGAATGTAAAGAGGAGCTGAGGAAATGCCCAAGTTCCTTTTAAAGCGTTGGTACGGGCTGCATATGGTATTGGCTCTCAGCTTTAGCTTAATGCTGTTAGCTGTTTTGACGTTTTACCATTGGATGTTCGGAGCGCTTGGCATTGTCTGCGTAATCGGTTTGGTTTTTTATTCGGTACAAGCGGAGAAAGCTTTTCAACGAGAGCTGCGTTTATATTTGGCGACCATTAGCCACCGAGTAAAAAAAGCGGGCGAGAGCGTCATTCAGGAAATGCCAATGGGTATTTTGCTATTTAATGATGAAAAAGAAATTGAATGGACCAATCCGTATATGCTCGAGATTACCGGAGAAGAAGGGTTGATTGGCAAGAGTTTGGCTGATATCTTCCCCGGCCTTGAACTGAAGGCGGATCAGAAGCGTATCGAATTGGCATACAACGAACGGATATATGAAGTGCTTGTCCGCACGGAGGAACGATTACTCTATTTCAAAGACATCAGTGAACATAAAGAGTTAATGCTTCGTTACAACCGTGAAAAATCAGTAGTAGCGATTATTCATCTGGATAACCTGGATGAGGTTGGTCAAGTGATGGACGATCAAAGTCGAACTCTTTTATCAGCAAGCGTTGCCGGTGTAATCACTGACTGGGCGGTTAAGCACAACATTTATTTGCGTCGTTTTACGGCAGATAAGTTCATGGCCTTGTTTGATCGACAAACGCTAGAGAAGTTGGAAGAGAGTCGTTTTGATATCCTCGACGTCGTTCGTGAATTAACGGCGGACAACAAGATTCCGATTACACTGAGTATCGGTATTGGTGCCGGTGTGTCTTCGTTTATTGAGCTTGGGCAAATTGCTCAATCGAGCTTGGATATTGCCCTTGGTCGAGGCGGTGACCAGGCAGCCGTCAGAGTCGGGAATAAACTGTCCTTCTTCGGTGGAAAATCGAATGCGGTCGAGAAGCGGACGCGTGTGCGTGCACGTGTCATTGCTCATGCCTTGCGTGACCTCATTCACGAAGCGGACCACGTCATTATTATGGGTCACAAAAACCCGGATATGGACTCCATCGGTGCATCACTAGGGGTTCTCAAGGCCGTACAGGTTCATAACAAGGTAGGATACATTGTCCTCGATGAAGTAAACTCTTCCATTGAGCGCTTAATGAAGGAAGTGGCAGTACACGAAGCTCTTTCTGAGTCATTCGTTACACCTGAGCAAGCACTTCACCTGATCTCCGGGCGAACCTTGCTCGTCATCGTGGATACACATCGTCCTTCCCTGGTGATTGAACCACGCCTGTTACAGGAGACAAACCGTATCGTGGTAATTGACCACCACCGTCGTGCGGAGGAATTCATCAATGACCCGGTATTAATTTACTTAGAACCATATGCTTCATCTACTGCCGAATTGGTTGCCGAATTGTTACAGTACCAAAGCGATCGAATCAATATCGACAGTTTAATTGCAACGGCGCTTCTTTCTGGAATTGTCGTGGATACCAAGAGCTTTGCTTTCCGCACAGGTTCCCGGACGTTCGAGGCAGCATCTTTCTTGCGACGGAATGGTGCCGATACAGCAACCGTTCAGCGTTTCTTAAAGGAAGATCTACAGCAATTTATCAAACGCTCTCGGATTGTGATGAATACAGAGGTTTATCGTGGGAAACTGGCCATATCCGTTGGAAGTCCTGAAGAGTCCTATACGCAGGTTGAGGTTGCTCAGGCAGCAGAGATTCTCCTGACCCTGTCAGGAATTCAAGCATCATTTGTTGTTGCAAAGCGGGCAGACGATGCCATTTTAATCAGTGCCCGTTCTCTTGGAGACATCAATGTTCAGTCAATTATGGAACAACTGGGTGGCGGAGGTCATTTGACTGGTGCCGCGTGTCAATTAATAGGCATTTCGATGCAAGACGCCGTGAAGCGTTTGAAAGAAGTACTTGATAGCTTGTCTTAAGAGGAGGAATTGTAAGATGCGAGTAATTTTTCTTAAGGATGTTAAAGGACAAGGAAAAAAAGGCGAGATTAAAGATCTCTCTGAAGGATACGTTCGTAATTTTCTTCTTCCGAAAGGTCTTGTAAGAGAAGCGACGGAAGGTAATGTAAAAACACATGAAGCACAACAGCGCAGTGCAGATAAGCGTAAAGAGCAAGAGAAGCAGGATGCACAGGAACTTGCGAAGAAATTCGAGGAAATTACCGTCAAATTAACCGGTAAAGCTGGTCAAGGTGGACGCTTGTTTGGTGCAATCTCAAGCAAACAGGTTGTGGAAGCGCTAGAAGCTCAATTCAAGATCAAGTTGGATAAACGCAAGCTGGATATGGAAGCAATTCGTTCCCTGGGTGTAACTCAAGTGAAAGCGAAATTGCATAATGAAGTAACTGCAACACTCAAGGTTCACGTGGTAGAAGAATAATCACGGGGAAAAAGTCTGGAATAAGTGAGGGATTAATGTTGAGCGACCTGTTTATGGATCGAGTGCCGCCACAAAATGTCGAAGCCGAACAATCCGTTCTTGGGGCTGTGTTCCTTGCCAAGGAAGCTCTCATTACCGCTATTGAAATTCTTCGACCGGAGAATTTCTACAAAGCAGCACACCAACGGATTTTTAAAGTCATGCAGGACCTCTATGAGAAGGGGGAGCCTGTCGATTTAGTTACTGTAACTGCAGAGCTGCAAGACAAGAAGATGCTAGATGAGGTTGGTGGGGTTACCTATCTATCCGATCTGGCGAGCTCAGTGCCGACAGCAGCCAATATCGAATATTACGCCAAAATCGTTGAAGAAAAAGCTCTGTTGCGCAGACTGATTCTCACAGCAACCAAAATTGCAAACGACGGGTACTCTCGGGAGGATGAAGTCGGAGAGATTATCGCTGATGCCGAGAAGTATATTATGGAGATTGGCCAGAATCGTAACAGCGGCGGATTCATTCCCGTTCGTGATGCACTGATGGAAGCCTACGACCGGATTGAGTTTTTGAGTCAAAGGCGGGGAGACGTCACAGGAATTCCGTCGGGGTATCCTGATCTGGACAAAATGACAGCGGGCTTCCAGCGTTCAGACCTGATTATCCTGGCAGCTCGTCCTTCCGTAGGGAAGACGGCTTTTGCGCTGAATGTGGCTCAGAACGTGGCAGCACGTGCGGGAGAGACCGTAGCGATCTTTTCGTTGGAGATGGCAGCATCCCAGTTAGTTCAGCGTATGATTTGTGCAGAAGGGAATCTGGATGCGTCCCGGATGCGGTCAGGCTGGCTGGAAGAAGACGACTGGCAGAAGCTGACGATGGCGATTGGAACCTTGGCAAAAGCGCCAATTTTTATTGACGATACACCAGGTGTAACCGTACAGGACATCCGTGCAAAATGCAGAAGGCTCCAACAGGAACGTGGTCTCGGTATGATTCTGATTGACTACCTTCAGTTGATCCACGGCAGAGGAAAGGGAGACAACCGTCAGCAAGAGGTTTCGGAAATCTCTCGAACACTCAAAGGGATTGCTCGTGAATTAAGTGTACCGGTCATTGCCTTGTCCCAGTTGAGCCGTTCGGTTGAGCAACGTCAAGACAAGCGACCGATGATGTCTGACATCCGTGAATCCGGTTCGATCGAGCAGGATGCGGATATTGTAGCTTTCCTTTATCGTGATGACTATTACGATAAAGAGTCAGAGAACAAAAACGTAATTGAAGTGATTATTGCCAAGCAACGTAACGGCCCTACAGGCACTGTTGAGCTCGCTTTCTTGAAAGAGTACAACAAGTTCGTTAGCTTGGATCATCGATATCGAGATGCGGCAGGATAATACCTGCTGCATTTTTTTAACGAAAAAACTTCTTGATCGCTATGATTCTTTTGCCTAGTTCCGAACGTACATGCAGTTTATTTTTGATATTGTTCGTGATTACATTGACATATACTCTTTAGTTTTGTACACTATGATTGTTTGTGCCCGCTTTAGGAAATGATTAGAATCAGGAGGTGTTTTCTGATGTCAACAGTGGTTGTCGTCGGAACCCAATGGGGCGATGAAGGTAAAGGTAAAATTACAGACTATTTAGCAGAAACCGCTGAAGTGGTTGCCCGTTATCAAGGTGGCAACAATGCGGGACACACCATTATTTTTGATGGCAATAAATACAAACTTCACTTGATTCCATCCGGGATTTTTTATAAAGACAAAGTTTGTGTCATCGGTAACGGTATGGTGATTGACCCGAAAGCGCTGATTGCTGAGTTGGAATATCTCCATGGATTCGGATTCTCTACGAAAAATTTGAAAATCAGTAACCGTGCTCATGTCATCATGCCGTACCATATCAAGTTGGATGGCGTAGAAGAAGAGAGCAAAGGCGAAAATAAAATTGGTACTACTCGTAAAGGTATCGGCCCTGCATACATGGACAAAGCTGCACGTATCGGTATCCGTATTGCTGATTTGTTGGATGCGGAAGAGTTCGAACGCAAATTGTCTCGCAACCTGGCTGAGAAAAACCGTGTATTCGAAAAATTATATGATACAACTGGATTTGAGCTTAAAGAGATTTTGGAAGAGTATCTCGGCTATGCAGAGATCATCCGTCCTTATGTTGCGGATACCTCTGTTGTGCTTAACGATGTAATTGACAAAGGAAACCGTGTGCTGTTTGAAGGTGCGCAAGGAGTCATGCTGGATATTGACCAAGGTACGTATCCGTATGTTACTTCTTCCAATCCGATTGCAGGCGGTGTAACAATCGGTTCTGGTGTTGGTCCAAGCAAAATCCATCAAGTAATTGGTGTAGCAAAAGCTTACACAACACGTGTGGGAGATGGACCATTCCCGACTGAGCTTCACGATGAAACTGGCAATCATATTCGTGAAGTAGGATTTGAATACGGAACGACGACAGGTCGCCCTCGCCGTATTGGTTGGTTTGACAGTGTTGTTGTTCGTCATGCACGTCGTGTTAGCGGTGTAACAGGGCTTGCTATTACAAAGCTTGATACTTTGACTGGAATCAAAACCCTTCGTATTTGCACAGCGTACAAATACAACGGTGAGATCGTTGAGGAATTCCCTGCAAACCTGAATATCCTCGCAAAATGTGAACCAGTGTATGAAGATCTTCCTGGCTGGGATGAGGACATCACGGGCATTACCAACCTCAATGATTTGCCAGAAAACGCTCGCCATTACATTGAGCGAATTACCCAGCTTACTGGTATTCCACTTTCCATTTTCTCTGTAGGACCTGACCGTGAGCAAACGGTTGTTGTTCGTGGCATTTACGCATAAGCCAAATCAATGTACAGATATAAGAAAGACCGTCGCTTGTGACGGTCTTTGTTTTTTATCCTTTTATTTTTGAAATTTGAAATGAGACAGACACCACTGGGCACCTTCTGGGCATATGGTATCCCATACTAAAAACAAATGAGGTGCTGTGAAATGGGATTCGATTCGAAAGCGTTAAAGTTGATCGGCAAAAAGGTTGAAGTGAAAATGTACAATGGCAGTATAATCAAAGGAACCATGTCTCATGTCAGCAAGGGCTATATTTGCTTTATCACTACTTATCAAAAAGAAGATATGGAGATGACATCATTTCGGCGGTTATCCCTGCGTGATGTCACTTCTATGGTAGAGGTCTTAAGATAATGATTCAACGAAAATAGCCACCGTTTCCAGCGAAATGGAATGGTGGCTTCTATTATCATTTTTATACTTCGCCCCCGAATGAACGAATGAGTTGGGTTGCTTGATCCCCCTGATTTTCAGGGACGACGCAGGTAAGCAAGATACTGCTGCCAATCGCATCCTGACCTCCGTCAGACATTCCGCTTGCACTCGGATCAGCAGCAGCAAGCACGCTTGCATCACGTCCATTGGGGAAGTCAGCGTCTAACGTAAGGTTTCCAAGTCCAGGGATTTCACCGGTCAGGGGATTCATCACTTTCTCGACACCCTCGCCCGGATACTGACCGACACTATCCACTTGAACGGTTTGGAAGCCTGATTGTTTCAGTGCTTGTGCCGCTCGTTCTGCAGCGTCTAGCGATTTGAACCCGGCTAATATACTGCGTTCTACCATAAGAAAACCTCCTGAAGTTAGGTGTTTATCACTTGCGACAATTTTTGACAAATGTTAACCTATTTTTACAAAACTATGGACATATTATGACACTTGTCAGATCGAAATATTCGACGGTAATAAACACTTGAAGTCATAAACTTTCTTATGGTAAAGTCGATATAGTGGTTTTTCTAGGTATTTTGGGAGAAATTTACTGTAGGATTAAGGAGAAAAGGACTAAACTCTGTATTTGTAAGAATATTCAGATAGTCCTAAAGGGCAAAAATGACCGTTAGCAAGTACCTTCACTGCCTTTGTCGTTTTGTCACATAATGTTTCAGGGGGGATATGATGCAGCCGGCTGATTGGAAAGCCTGGCTCACGCAACGAGTAAAACCGTTAATTCGTCGCGGAAGTCAGCAGACCAGGCAATTTGCTCAAAATGTTTGGTCATACGTAGGAACCCACAAAAAACAGGCAAGTGCTATAACCGCAGCAATTTTATTGACTGCTTCCATCGGAGGTTTATCTACTTATTATTATCAATCAAATGTACATACTGTCTATCATGTCATCGTGAATGGAAAAGAAATCGGAGTCGTAGATAGTCAAGATGTCATTAATAAGTGGGCGGAAGCAAAACTCAAGGAAGAGCAAGCAAAACATAATGGCCTCACACTTACATTGTCAGATTACATAACTTATACTGAGGAAACTCGGTTCAAACCTGATTTTGACAATACACATGCCATTGCAGAACTCTCAAAAATCGCAGATATTAAAGTACAAGCTGTTAAGATTGTCGTCAATGGACAAATCGTAGGCTACGCACCAGACCAGGCAACTGCTGATGCGGTCTTGAACAGCCTGAAGCAGCGCTTTGGTGGAGTTGAGCCGAAACAAAAATCGGCGGTAGCTGCCTCTGTAGACGTGATTGCAAAAGGAGAGCCTACCAAACAGGTTAAATTTAAAGAAGATGTAAAAACAGTAAGTGATGCAGTACCAGCGGCACAGGTTTTAACAAAGGACAAGCTGGAAGAGCTGCTTCAAAAAGGTACATTGAAACAAGTCGTCCACACTGTACAACAGGGCGATTGTATTGGTTGTATCGCTGAGAAATACGGAATTCGCTCCAAAGATATTTATGCTAACAATCCAGGTGTTACTGAAAATACCGTTTTGCAACTTGGACAAACCATCAACGTAACTGCGCTCAAGCCGCTCGTTACCGTTCAGGTTGAAGAAGAAGTCGTGCAAAGTGAAACGATTCCTTATACGGAACAGTCCCGTACGAACAGTTCTATGCCAAAAGGCGACAGCAAAGTGTTGCAACAAGGCAAAGAAGGGACGAAAAAAGTTCGTTACAAGATCGTCAAGGAAAATGGACAAATGGTTGATCGTGTCGTCCTAAACCAGCAAATCCTGTCTCAACCTGTTGCCAAAATTGTGGAACGTGGAACGAAAGTCATCCCTTCTCGTGGGACAGGCCGTTTCATGTGGCCAGCAAGAGGCTATATCAGCAGCGGGTTTGGCAAGCGTTGGGGTAGGATGCATCAGGGGATTGATATTGCAGGATCAGGTTCCATTCGGGCAGCAGACAACGGTCGTGTTGTACAAGCTGGCTGGAATGGCAACTACGGCAAATCAGTCATTATCGATCACGGCAATGGCGTTCAAACACTTTACGGACACATGCGTTCAGTCAGTGTTGACGTAGGTGACGTAGTCGCAAAAGGGAAAACGATTGGAATCATGGGCTCAACTGGTGACTCAACAGGTGTACACTTACACTTTGAAGTGAGAAAAGGCGGACACAGCCAAAACCCGATTCGTTTCCTCAGATAATTAAATAGCTGAAAACTAGAGCCGCTTCTTTCATTAGAGCGGCTTTTCCTTTTTTTGTGCGGTATTGTAAAGGCAGGAAAAACCATTGTAGAGTGGAATTGGAGTATATAGAAATGAGGTGTCGTGATGGCGAAACTTCTCGTTGTAGATGATGAAAAACCGATTGCGGATATTCTGAAATTTACACTCGAAAAAGAAGGATATCAAGTGATTGTAGCTTATGATGGTGATTACGCCATTCAGTTGGTTGAAGCTGAAAAACCGGATTTGATTCTGTTAGACGTCATGCTCCCCGGTAGAGACGGAATGGATGTCTGCAAAATCGTTCGTAAACAATATGAAATGCCAATTATAATGCTGACAGCCAAAGATTCAGAAGTAGACAAAGTGCTGGGGCTGGAACTAGGCGCTGATGACTACGTAACAAAACCGTTTAGTGCCCGTGAGTTGGTTGCCAGAGTAAAAGCCCATTTGCGCAGACAAAAACCGAAACAGGTCGATAAGGAAAGCCACTTGATGCGTATTCATGACCTGGACATTGATATTCACTCGTATACGGTTACCAAATTGGGTGAGTCGTTAGAGTTAACACACAGAGAGTTTGAATTGCTCGTCTATTTGTCACGCCATCAAGGGCAGGTAATGACTCGTGAACACCTTTTGCAGGCTGTTTGGGGATTTGATTACTTCGGCGATGTACGGACAGTCGATGTTACGGTAAGACGACTTCGTGAAAAAATCGAGGATGATCCGAGTCAGCCCAAATACATTATCACGAGGCGAGGCCTGGGCTATACATTGCGCAACCCTAGTCTCGGGGGAACAATCTGATGTTTGGTTCATCACTGTTCAAAACGATCCAGTGGAAGCTTGTAGTCATTTACATGCTGCTCATCCTGATCGCCATGCAATTTATTGGAGCGTACTTTGCAAGAGAAGTAGAAAGTTACTACAACAACAACTTCAATGAGACCCTCAATGCACAGGCGACCTTGTTGGCAGCACACCTTGATGGATATTTGCGTTCACCTATAGATGAAAAGCATGATTCTGCTAGCCTGAAAGAAGATATTGATAACCTGATATACAACTTTGTCGGATTAAAAGATGCTCATGTCCGAGTGATAGACCAAAGCGGAACGGTGCTTAGCACGTCGGAGAAGGATAAACAGATCATTGGCCAAAAGACCTCTCAGAGTGAAGTCACGATTGCTTTAATGGGTACACGTAATGAGGCTCTCCGCATTGATCCGCAGACAGGACATCGAGTGAAGATGCTGGTTATCCCTGTGAAAAAGGGAAACGTCGTGTATGGTGCCGTCTATATGGTTGCCTCTATGGAGGAAATGTACAAAACCATCGGAAAAATCACGAATATCCTGGCGACAGGAACGGGGATCTCGCTTCTATTGACGGCAGGGTTAGGAGTAGTTCTGGCACGAACAATCACTACTCCAGTGAAAGAGATGACGAGACAAGCTAAAGCGGTTGCCAATGGCGACTTTAATCGGAGTGTACAGGTATATAGCCGGGATGAGATCGGACAGTTGGGGATGGCTTTCAACTATATGACGACTCGATTGCAAGAGGCCATTCTTAATCAGGAAGAAGAACGAGAAAAGCTGTCGCAGGTGTTGGCAAACATGAGTGACGGGGTCATTGCGACTGATCGGGAGGGCCGGATTATCCTCATGAACCGATCGGCTGAAGAAATGCTTGAAGTGAAGAGGATCGAAGTACTGTCAGAAGGAAAAACACTGTACGACGTGCTGCGCTTGCCACCGGAAGACGAGATGCCTCTGTTTGGTGAATCGGAACCGCTGATTCTCGAAATGATGTTAGCCAATCGGGAAACCATCTTGCTGCGAGTCACCTTCACACCATTGCAACAGGATAGCGGTAAAAAAGGCGGGCTAATCGCTGTTTTACAAGATGTAACAGAGCAGGCTAGAATGGAACAGCAACGGCGAGAATTCGTTGCCAATGTGTCACATGAATTGCGTACACCGCTTACAACGATCAAAAGCTATGTCGAGGCGCTGCTGGACGGAGCGAATCAAGATCCTGAGATATCCGAGCGGTTCCTTGGAGTAACCATGAATGAGACAGAGCGGATGATTCGTCTGGTTAACGATTTGCTCCAGCTTTCTCGTTTTGATTCGCAGGGTGTGCAAATCAAGAGAAGAGAGCTTCAACTATCCGACTTGCTCCGATATGCGGCGGATCGCTTCTCTATGCAGGCAGAACAACAAGAAATTGAACTCATCGCAGATATTCCTGAATTGCTACCAGTTATAGATGCTGATCAGGATGCAATTACACAGGTACTGGATAATTTAATATCCAACGCAATCAAATACACGCCAAAGGGTGGAACCGTTACAATCGACGCCAAAGTGAATCCGGAAGCGAAGAGAATCACGGTGACGATTGTGGATACGGGGATTGGAATTCCGAAGCGGGATATACGAAAGATTTTCGAGCGATTCTATCGGGTAGATAAGGCCCGTTCAAGAAGTCAGGGAGGGACAGGCCTCGGGCTGGCGATTGCACGTGAGCTGGTTCAGGCACACGGTGGAGATATTGAGATTCTCAGTGAATGGAATGAAGGCACAACTGTCTCTTTCTGGTTGCCAATCGCAGAAAAAGGAGGACAGATAGCATGAGTAACTGGAAAGAAAATGCGAAATCTGTGCTTCTCAATGTTCTGATTCTGGCGAGCTTTGTTCTCACGTGGTCTCTTTGGCAAAAGCAGCCCCAGTTTGAACTGATTGCTCCTGCCACCTATGTAGAGAGTAAACCAGTCGGACAAACTAAACAGTTGGAAGAAATGATTGAACCAGAGTCCATTGTATTTCATTACGGAGACAACCATCATACCAAGGCCAATGCAAATGACGGGCAGTATCGGGTACTAAGCTCGTTAATGTCGAAGTGGTACTTTTATGATTTTCTCTATTTTCCTTTACCCGAGGAAAAATGGACAGCGTTAACCAGAAACAAGCTGGGAATCGAAATTCAATTTCGTTCCACCATTCCGCTTTCTTTGGTCAGCCAGTTGTTTACCTTGCGAGGGGAAATTGAGGGAGATATCAAAGGAATCAGCAGGCTGTGGCTGTACTATGAGGAACGGGACGATATGGTCTACGCTTTATTCCTCTCAGATGAGGATCAGCGAGTGATTCGAGCCCGAACTGTAGTGAGTCCCAAGGATCTGCGTGACTCCTATCTGACATTAGGCAAAAATTTGCCTGAACAAATCTTGAAAGCCAATGCAAGCTTCAAATCTTCAACGAACCCGCAAGTGATGACATACTGGAATATTTACTATCTACCCAAAGAACCGGTTGAGATGAGACAATTTCTCTATTCCTACATGCCGATCCAAAATGATGGATTGGTACAGGCGTTCTTTTTAGACCCGACACTAGTTCGACAAGTAGTAGAACGAGATGGAACGATTATCTTTACGGACGGAAGTCGCTCCATACAAATTCGTCCAGGCCAACCAGCTATGATTTACACAGATCCTGCCCTGCCGCAGCAAAAAGGGATGCTTACCAACGAAGACAAGCTTCGAGGGGCGGTTACTTTCATTAATCAGCATCTCGGCTGGACCGATACTTTCCATTTTGAGCGGCTTGATGAGCGAGCAGGAGAAGGGGAGACGATTCGTTTTCGCCAGTACCTTGGGGCCTATCCATTTGTCAGCCGTGGCAACTCCTCGCTGGATGAGATTACGGTGACGTCAGAAGAAGGCCAGATTATTACGCTAAAACAGCCGACGATCGATCTGGATCGATATATCGGCTACAATACAAGTACTCTTATGTCAGGGCCTGAGCTGTTTCAGTACCTGCGTGACCAAAAGTTCGATAGCAATGCGGTAACGAATGCTTATCTGGCATATGAAACAACTATTCATCAAAAGTATGTAGACGTCAAACCTACGTGGGTTGTTGAAATTGCGGGCGGATCGAGCGTCTATGTTTCAGCGAAGTCGAAACAGTCTGGAGGCGGAAAGACAAATGGATTGGAGTAGAGCCAAGACTATTCTCATCTGGGCTTTCCTGTTCCTAGATATGTTCTTGGGTTATCAGGTATACGTTTCACGGACCCAGCATTGGATGGATCAGGAAGTCAATGCAGGACAGGCATCCGATCTCAAACAATACCTTCAGCAACAGCAAATCGCTCTCTTAACGGAGATTCCACAAGAGACGAGAGAGATGAATTACGTGAATGTGGAATACCTGGGTTTTGATTCGTTGTCGGCGAGAGAAATGCCAGGCCAACGGATTACGTTGGAAAAAACAGGTCTGTTCTCTCGATTTATTCAACCAATTGTAGCGAATCAAAGAAACCCGGATGACTTTTTGCGTGAAATAAGCCAAAAGATCATGTATTCCAGCCAATACAGACAAGATACCCGTTATTTGCGGGAGGATACGATTTTGTTCTGGCAGATGTTCAATGGAATCCCCATCTATGTAGCACCACTGGAGGTGTACGTAAAAAATGGGGCAGCGATTGGCTACAGGCAGACATATGTTCAAATTCGCAACCAGGGAGCGGGAAGACAGGTAATCTCTGCATATACCGCACTTCGATCATTGGTAGACAAAGAAATCATCAAAAGTGGTGAGAAAATAACCGACGTAGAATTGGGCTATTTCGGCCATGAATACGATGCAGATTTCCAAATCCTTGCCCCTGTATGGCGTTTTCTCCATGATGGGAAAATTCATTATGTAAATGGGTTTACTGGGGCCATCGAACAACCAGTAACAGACAAAAATCGGTCATAATAGAGAGCAGCCAGGAAAGAGGAGCGAATCATGTTGAAGTTTAGTGTGCTTGCTAGCGGGAGCACAGGCAACTGCATCTATGTGGGGACAGAGCGATTTTCCCTGCTGATTGACACAGGCATCTCAGGAAAGCAGGCGGAAGCGGCACTTCAGGAGATTGGTGTGAATCCGGAAGAGATCAACGGGATACTCGTTACGCATGAACATTCCGATCATATCAAGGGAATCGGGATTATGGCGAGACGTTACAAAATTCCTGTTTACGCTAACGCAAGGACATGGAATGAGCTGCTGCCTCAAATTGGAACAGTTCAGTTAGAGCAGCAGCAGGTTTTTGAAACAGGAGAGACCCGTGAGATGGGCGATCTGGTGGTTCAGTCGTTTGGGATTTCCCACGATGCGGCGGAACCGATGGGCTATTGTTTTTACCACGGCAACAAAAAACTCAGTGTAGCAACTGATTTGGGATATGTAAGTGAAAAGATCAAGGAGACAATCAAGGGAGCAGATGCGTATGTCTTTGAGTCGAATCACGATGTAGAACTGCTGCGCATGTCTCGTTATCCTTGGAGTATCAAACAGCGAATTCTGAGCGATGTCGGTCATTTATCCAATGAAACGGCCGCAGAAGCATTAACCGATATTTTGGGTGGACAAGCCGAACGCATTTACCTTGCCCATCTGAGTAAAGAAAATAACATGATGGATTTGGCCAAATTGACGGTGAAGGGCATTCTTGAAGAAAAGGGCCTCCGTGTTGGCGATGATGTTCACTTGAGAGAGACATATCCCGACCGCCCGACCAAAATTGAAATCGTGTAAAAAGGAGATCAACTCGTATTTCAGATTCCACAACCTTTCCATATTTCTCACGTTATTTCTCTACAAAGCATTTATATACTAAAGTTGCAAGTAGGAAGTATATGAGAATTCAAAACCTGTTACCCTAATAATAGATGGAAGGAGAATGGAGTATGGGTTATTACGATGATCTGTATCAAACCGAAAATAAAAGGAACAGACAATCTGGCACTGGACGCATGATTCTGACTTCAGTGACGTCTGCTGTGATCGGAGGCATGGTCGTACTACTTATGCTTCCGACGCTTTCCAAAACGGGTTATATCCCACAGTTACAGCAAGGCGCACCAATGAGCATGAACGAGACGATTCCAGCAAGTCCAGTGAGTACGTCTGTTCAACCGATCTCTATCAACGTAGATACAGCAACAGTCCGTGCCGTATCCAAGGTCGAGAATGCGGTAGTAGGAATTATCAATATTCAACGAGTGAACAACTTCTGGTCCGAAGAACAGAATCCTGTTGAAAGCGGAGAAGGTTCCGGAGTAATCTTTGAGAACATGAAAGGCAAGGCACGCATCATCACCAACTATCATGTAATTGAAGGAGCAGAGAAAATTCAGGTATCCTTGCCGAGTGGTGAGAAAGTGGACGCCAAAGTGTTGGGAGCAGATGCACTGACAGATATGGCTGTGCTTGAGATCGACGGTTCCAAGGTTACGCAGGTAGCCGAACTGGGGGATTCATCAGCACTCAAAGTAGGAGAACCAGCCATAGCAATCGGTAATCCACTCGGGCTGAAATTCTCCCGTACAGTCACACAAGGAATTGTAAGTTCACTGAACCGTTCCATGCCCGTTGACGTAGACAACGATAACCAAACGGACTGGGAACTGGATGTTATACAGACTGATGCTGCTATTAACCCGGGTAACAGCGGGGGGGCACTCGTCAATATTTATGGTCAAGTAATCGGGATCAACACGATGAAAATCTCTCGTGAAGGTGTAGAAGGTTTGGGATTTGCCATCCCGATCAACGACGTGAAGAAAATTACTGAGCAATTAGTAAAAGACGGTCAACTGAAACGCAGCGTAATCGGAATCACCCCACGTGATCTGACAAATGTGCCTCGTTATCATTGGAAAGAGACACTTCGTCTACCGGATGAAGTTAACGCTGGTGTTGTCGTAATGAAGACAGCCGAATTTACTCCAGCCTATAAATCAGGCATTCGTGAATACGATGTCATTACGAAACTGGATAACCAGGATATCACGAACAGTGCACAATTGCGCAAGTACCTTACACTAAATAAAAAGCCAGGTGATAAAGTAGTTGTCACCTACTATCGTGAAGGATTCAAGAAAACTGCAACAGTTACTCTAAGCGATCAGAGTTGATATAGATAGTACCAAAAAGAGATGCCCCAGCCATGGCATCTCTTTTCTTTTGCTAGGAAAGTTGGGTACAATAACAACGAGAAAGAATACGGCAAACTAAATTTACGCCGAGAGATATTATTGAAATATACCAATAAGGGAGCAAGTAAAGTGAAAAAGACAACACACTCATATAAAACCATCCAAATTCAAGGAATAGCAACGGAAGTCTATGCGGATCATCCTGTACGTGTCTGCTGCTTGGAACACGTCGAGCGAGAATTGGACGATTACGCAGACAACATTGAAATAGCCCCGGATATGTTTAAGAGAGAAGAAGTAGAAGCAGAAGGACTCGGGCGTGAGTGCATGGTGTGCGGAGCAGAAGGCACGTTTGTGCTATTGCATGTGAAGGGAATGTAGATTTCGTGCAGATAACGATCATAACGGTAGGCAAATTGAAAGAGAAATATTTGAAGGAAGGCATCGACGAGTACAGCAAGCGCCTTTCTTCTTATTGCAAGCTGCAAGTCATTGAAGTAAGCGATGAGAAGGCCCCGGAAGAACTCAGCGCAACAGAAATGGAGCAAGTGAAGCGCAAAGAAGGCGAGCGTATTCTTGCTCAAATTAAACAGGACCAGTATGTGATTGCTCTTGCTATTGAAGGTAGTATGTGGTCCTCTGAAAAGCTATCCAGTGAACTAGACCGTCTCGCCACCTACGGCAAAAGCCAAGTCGCTTTTGTTATTGGGGGCTCTTTGGGCTTGGCCGATACGGTGCTGAAGCGGGCTGATGCTCAGTTGTCGTTTTCCAAGATGACGTTTCCTCATCAGTTGATGAGGTTGATTTTGGTGGAGCAGATATATAGAGCGTTTCGGATTAGTCGGGGGGAGCCTTATCATAAATAACAGCTAAATTATTGGACGAAAAGGGTGTAGGGGCCCAACAAAATTTACTTGCGAAGATGACCCTATAAGATCAACTCCGCAAGACGATGAATCCCCTGCTCAATCGATGCTTCATCTACTTTTGCAAACCCCAACACCCATCCCTTTCGTTTGCTTTCCAAACAATAGGGTCGAAGAGGATATATACGTAATCCCTTTTGAAGAGCTAACTTTGTTACAGTCTCTTCGTCGTATGACTCTTCAGCTTCAAGGAACATATGCAATCCCGTTTCTACCCCACTTAGTTTGAAACGCTCTCCTAAACCGCTAGCCATAATAGCCTTTGTCATGACTTCGTGTCTTCGTCGGTACACATTTCTGACTCTTCTCATATGGCGCATAAAATGCCCATTCTTGATGAAGTGGGTTAGAGTCAGCTGATCCATAATCGGAAGATGACGGTAAATCAGCTCCTGTACCCTGGCTAGTTGAGCAATTGCCTCCACAGAGCCAACGATAGCCGAAATACGAATGCCTGGAGCAATCATTTTAGAAAAACTCATGAGGTACAAGGTATTATTAGATGCCTGGCTAAACAGCGTTGGAAGTGGTTCCCCGCGATATCGAAACTCACTATCATAATCGTCCTCGATGATCCAGAATTGTTCTTGAGCAGCCTTATGTAGCAATTGTTGCCTACGCGGCTCCGACATCACGACCCCGACTGCGCATTGGTGCGAAGGGGTCGTAAAGATTAGTTTGGATTGCGGGTGAATATGCTCAACCACTAGACCGTACTCATCAACGGGAACGGGCACCACATTCATACGACGATATTTCATCGCCATCCAAGCAGCTGGAAAACCGGGGTCTTCTACAGAGATAGTGTCCCCGTCAGCTAAAAGCGATTGTGCTATTAAATCAATACTATGCTGAGCTCCTGAGGTCAACAGAATCTGATTTGTTTGGATATGGATGCCTCGTTCAAGTGATAAATAACGCTGAATTTGCTCACGTAATGGTGTGAAACCATAGGGATTACCGTAAGCCCAGTTTGATAAATCCATTGCAGCGGATGCGTGAAGAAGCGATTGTCGCCAGTTCTTTTGAAATTGTTCATCTAAATAGGGTTCATGGGGACTAAAATCAATATCCACTTCTCGCTGTTCTTGGCCTCCGAACCAGTCATGTAATTGATCGACAGCCGAGTTCAACAAAGGAAGTGAGGGGGGGATGGGGCCATCTGCTATTATTTCCTTCGTTGATTCAGTGACTTGCTTCCATTTACTAACCCGTGTCCCTCCTCGGCGAGATGTAACCGTATAGCCTCGACTTAGCAATTCCTCATAGACGATCTGAATCGTTGAGCGAGAGACACCTACCATGTGAGCAAGTTCGCGGGAAGGAATCAGCAATTCCCCTGGCGCCCAGATCCCGCTAGTAATATTATGAATCGCTTGATCAAGCAATTGCTGCCAGATCGGTCTCTTGTCATTACGAATTACTTTCATCATCGTACACGCCTCCAAATAGAAGCTCCAACCATAATCTATTAATTATGGATTGCCCATAACCTCGATGTTTGGATGTTTTAGCGCAATCCATTCACTGATATACTACCGTAGTAACGCCGGTATTTGCAATCTAGTCGTTGCTACACCCTAGAAGAGTATCGGGGTTTGGAGTGGGTTGAATATGTTATGAGTGGAAGGGGAGATTTTGAAATGAATACGGTTCGTTACAAGATCAGGGAATGCCAGGATCAAGAGAAAATTGAAAGCTTCCTTCATCAAGCGAGAATTGGGTATCTTGGGTTGGTTGATGGGAACCTGCCCTATGTTGTACCGCTTAATTATGTGTGGTCTGAGGGGAAGCTCTATTTTCACGGGGCCGGAGATGGAAGGCGTAATCATGTCATGAGTGAAAATTCAGAGGTATGTTTTACGGTATGTGAGGAATACGGGAACATCACGGATCCGGTGCCTGCCAAAACGGATACGGCTTATATGAGCGTAATGATATTTGGACAAGCAGAGCCAATCACAGATTTGGATGAAGCCACCCATGTACTTCAGGAAATGATCAATAAATACGTACCTGGCTATTATGACCGCCCCTTGTCGAAGCAGCATGTGGACAAGTATAGGTCGGCTGTGTTCGGCGGACCGGTTCAAGTTTGCCGTGTTATTCCGCACCATATGACGGCAAAAGAAAGTCCAATTGAAGCAGAAAAAATGTATAGAACGGTCATGAATGTCGGAAGAGAGATTTAACGACAAGATACCGTTACGACTTGCGCTAAGCTAACGTGTGCGGTAGTTCAATGAAAGTGCTCTATAAACGATCAGGGAGCTGCCGCGGCATGCTTCTTTCGTTTCTTCGCCGTTAGACCCGTTACGGAGAACCTTATCACAAGTGATGGATAAAATATAGAACGGTCTTGGCAAGCACACTATCCAGACGAGCTCGGCGGCCATGCTAGCGGACTTTTATCAGCCGAGGATAGGCCGACAAGCATTTTTTCCTACCTTGTTTTTGAGGTGAAACAATAAAACAGCCCTAGCCAAAAGACTAGAGCCTGTAAGGAAAAATTGATTCTGAGTGTCCTAATAATATGACCAATACTTGCAACGCCCCTGTGAGATCAGCGCTGTCAATGGCTTACTATTTGACCGTGATCGTAGCAACCATAAAATTGTGTGGCTTGCAGTAGATGTTGTACACACCTGCTTTGGAAAACGTTTTGGAGAATGTCTTTCCTTTTGCCAAAGAACCGCTGTCAAAAGTTCCGCCTTGATCCGTGACGGTGTGGCTGACGTCGTCAGAGTTGGTAAACGTGACAGTTGCTCCCGTTTCTACCGTCAGATTTCCAGGTTTAAAGGCATAACCGGAAATATTGACGGCATACGTTTTGGGCGCTGCTTTTGCGGGCATTGCTTTTTGGGGCGTTGCTTTTGTTGTAAAATGAACCACTTGTTTCACTTCAGGAAGAATGGGCTTGTGATTGGCTCCGACCAATTGAACGGTAAGGGTATGATTTCCCGGCTTCACATGATCGAACACAGCCGGGTTCCCGTTTACTTGTTTGTAGGCTGCTTTCGGGTCGTTGACATTCCTGTCCAGCCAGATATGTACGTGGCCTTCCCCTGCGGCAACCATATTATTAGTTCTAAAATCATCCAGCTTGAAATGGGATACGCTTGTCGTCACTGTCACTTTATCTCCGTTGATGGTTTCTCCTTCCTTAGGCCCCGTAATTTGAATAGAAGGAGTCAAGGCTGTGGTAAACGTAATTACCTGCTTTGATTCCGGAGAGATTGGTTTATGGTCATTTCCAACCAATTGAACTGTTACCGTATGTTTTCCGGGCTGTACGTTTTCAAAAACAGCTGGTTCTCCATTTATCATTTTATAGGCGAGCTTTGGATTGGTGACATCGGTATCCAACCAGACGTGTACATGTCCCTGTGCTTCTTTTGGCTGCGTATTGGTACGGAAATCTGTCAGTTCATGGTTAAAAGCTGCAACGGCTACTTTTACCTTGTCTGTATACAAAATGGCATCCTGAGAAGGGCTTAGCAGTTTCACGCTGGGAGCATCATCGGATGTGAGAGCAACGGTTTGAGTGGCTTGATCATACTCCACTTTCAATCCCAGACTTTCTGAGACAAAACGAAGCGGCACTAAGGTAACGTCCTTTTCGATCTGGGCAGGTACATCCAGCGGAACAGCAACCCCATTTAACACAGCTGTTTTCCCGCCGATCGGGAGGGCATATGAATTGGCTCCTTTCGTTACTTTTACGGTTTTCTGGGCTGTATCATAGCCGACTTCAGCACCAACTGCTTCAGCGATTACGCGAAAAGGAACCAACAGGTTGCCATTTACGTTCTTTGGCGGTTGGCTGAATGTAAGCTCCTTGCCGTTTAACGTCACCGTCATGCTGGATTTTTGGACATGGGAAGATGGATGTGAGTGAGTGTTGGCCTGAACACTGCCAAAGGCACTAAATAGCAAAACAGATGATAAAACGAATGAACCTAGCTTGTTCATGTTTTTCCCTCCTGTATCGTGGTCTCATTCTAAGTAAACGTTTGATACAGAAGATCGGTTTGAATGTTTTGAAAAAAAACATACCCTGATGCCAGGATAATGGATCTTTAGATTGTTACGTTCCCAATACTTTTTTTCCACGAGGTTTATCGCCAAAGGTATCACTTTCCAGTGTAATGCCTATCCCATCAAATTGTACGGGTTCCTTCATTTCAAAAGTAAGTACACCATTTCCGAATGAATCGACACGGAAAACCCCCGCATTTTGCCTTGTTCCCTGATGAATCAGCCAAACCTGATATGCTTCCTCTCCTTTTGTTGCCGATAATCCTTGCAGATAAAGCACCAGTTTTTTCTTTCCGCCTTGCTCCATCAGCCATGCGTTGCCTTTTGCCTTGTTCAGTTCTGGATCAGCTGAAGACAAGTGATATACCTGTACGATCTGAGCCGGAAGTGATAACTGGCTTTCGATTGTCTGAAGTTGCTTTTTGAGCTCCAAATTACTCCAAAATGTGGAGCCTAGCGCAAGCAGCAGAGCCGCGACTGCCAGCTTGTTCGCATGCTTGGAAACCTTCTGCCAAACGGTTTTCCCCTTCCCTGAGACAGATGGTGTATGCTCGGTTTCTGCTTCTTCCTGTTGGAAGATCGTGCTCATTACTTCTTGTTTTAAATCAGCAGGTACTTCCACGTCCATTTTTTCTAACTCAAGAGGAATGGCTTGCCATGCTTGCTGTAGCTCTTCTAGTTCCTGTTGGCACGATAAACATGTATGTAAATGAATTTTCAGGAGATCCATTTCATTTTTGGGCAGTTCCTCGATCAGATAGCCTATCAGATGATTCGAATAATGACAGCTGCTGGTTCCCATGTTTATTCCTCCTTTACAAGAACCAAATGTTTACGTAATATTTTCAACGTTTGGTGCAGTCGGCTTTTTATCGTACCAATCGGTTCATTTCTCATCAAAGCAATTTCACTTAATGAGTAACCCTCCCAATAGAGAGACTCAATCAAGTCAATCTGGCTTTGTGTAAGAAACTGATAGGATTGCCTTATCTGTTCTCTTACCAGTTTTCGTGATACAACCTGCTCAGGATTATTATCCGTTCGATCAGGGATGTGCTCCCACTTTTCCGGTTCAATCATTGTGACGGTCTGTTCTTTCTTTTCTTTGCGAATGTGGTCAATGGTTATGTTGCGTGTAAGAGTGATCAGCCAATTAATAAATTGTCCTTTATCGGCATCATAGCCTTTTTCCGTTGTCCACAGTCGAGTAAATACCGACTGTACAATGATCCGGGCGTTACCTTCATCTTTTAGCGCCTTCAAGGCAAAAGAGTAGACCAGCTTGATGTACCGGTCATATAATTCCTCCAATGCCGGACGATGTTTTTGCATCACGAGGTGCATGAGCTCTCCATCCGTTTTTGTCTTCATGAGAAAAGGCACTCCCTCTTTCCAGCTCTCTCACTATAATAAACGTTCACTTGGGTACTACGGTTTTTGTTTTAGATTGTAAGGCGTCAACAATTGTTTGGTAAAGAGAATTTTCTTGAAAAAGAGGACGTGCTTCCTGGTGAAGCTACTTCGACAGGTGCACGAAATTCAGATGAATAATAAAATAGAAACGAACTGCGAGTTCATTTCTCAAGCCGAGCAAGATATACAGATGGTGGAGCCCCTTATGGGTAATTTCAGGATGAAGATTGTGATTGTAACGACAGATTTCGCTGATAAACATCATGAATTTGTAATAATGAGGAGTGGGTATATGATTGAAATTATTGCAACAACACCGGATGATGCATTGTGTATTGAAGCTTGTGGAGCAGATAGGATAGAGCTTATCAGTGCATTTTCTGAAGGCGGACTGACTCCAAGCTATGGAATGATAGAGAAGGTTGTGCAGGCGGTCAAAATTCCTGTAAATGTTATGATAAGGCCCCATGCTAAATCCTTCGTATATTCAAAAGAAGAAATAGATGTAATGAAAAAGGATATAACTGTAGCAAAAGAGCTGGGCGCAAACGGAGTTGTATTCGGGGTTCTGAATGAAAGAGGGGAAATATGTGAAGAAAGTATTAAGGAATTGATAGAACTTTGCAACGGACTAGATATAACCTTCCACAAGGCTATTGATGAACTGTCTGATATTCTATATGGGGTGAAGGTAATTTCCAAATACCCTCAGATAAAAACAGTGCTGACATCAGGAGGAAAAGGAAGTATAACAGAAAATTCTCCTATCATAAAGGAAATGATAAAAAGCTCAGGTCATATAAATGTCATGCTAGGAGGGGGCCTGAACTTTGAGAATGCTAAACAAGTAATCGAAGAAACTGGAGCTTCGGAATATCACTTTGGGACTGCGGTGCGATACAATAAATCTGTCTTTGGTGATATTGATAAGACGCGACTTAAGGACCTCATTGAAAGATTGAACACATTTGCGTGTTAATAGATAAGCTATTTCAATATTGGTTTTGTGCTTATGCACATTCCGGTGAGCCTTATCATAAGTAACAGATAATTTTTCGAATTTTGTTGGCTGAATAGATTCAGTGCGATTTTCACAGAAAAATATGAGATGTTCAGCAAGGATCTTTCTAGTTGGAGGTCTGTTTTCTACTGTCTGGAAAAATGATACAAATTTGATATTTATTTGAGTTTGTTATGAAATACAATTTTAATTCCAAGGTGTTAAGATAGTAGTGTAAAAGATGGTAGATAGATAATTGTTAATCCAAATTTCCTCTATTTTTCAAGAAGTAGTATCTCTTAATATCGTTAAGAGAGTGAAGGGATGTCAATATGATCGATCTCAAAGAAATGTACTTAGATATGGTGCAAAGTAAGAAGTACATGAATACTACGAAGAGTACATTGTTAAAAGAATTGAAGATACAAGCTATTGAAATTGGATATCTAGAAATTGTATTTGATTTTTTCCTTGACATCCAAGGGTACGATTTATCTAAGGAAACGTTACGTAAAGTGTACAGGATCATGATGGAGCACTTTCAAAACAATGGTGAATGGATATCTACTGATGAAGCCAAGTTGACTAAGACATGGAGTATAGCAAAACAAAAGATAAGACTAATAAAAGAGTTCTAGTTGAATGTCTATCTCTTAAAGTACCTAAATAGGTACTTTTTTTATTGTAAAAAATGAAATTGGGAAAATATTTAATATCAACATAAAATAGGATAAAATAAGAACAACTGTTCTGAATTAGGATATTTGTTCTTGGATTTTTATTTATCAATTTACTTAGGCGTGCCAAGAATCGTGCCAAATCTAGGGGGAGCTAAATCATGATTAATCAACAGGAGAACAAAAGCTTGGACAGCTTAGTTCAACAGTTCATAGATAAGGTGATTAGTTTTGAAGATGTTCTGGCCGCTATGAGAAAACAAATTCATTGTATTACCTGGAGGGCGGCAAACGCCTTTCAACGATATAAACCAGTGTATGATGTGAAAGACTATGAAACCATTGTTTTGTTTGCACTAGTAAAGGCGTTGGAAAAATGGAATCCTTCAAAGGCAAGCTTTGCCACTTACTTTGAGAAGGTGGCTTATACTGCATTAAACGATGTTCGAAAAGAGATGAGCGCATTATCAAGACAAAGTAATCTGGATACATTTAGTTGGGAGTTTGACATCGTAGCTGGAGAATCTGTAGATATATCTTATGATGATAAAGGTTATAAACAATCCGAATTTTGGATGATGTATCATGAGTTGGAGTTGACAGAACGACAGGATGTCATATGCAAGATGATTATGCAGGGGTATAAAAGTAAGGAGATTGCGTCACATCTTGGCATCTCGGAAGGAGCAGTAAGCATGACATTAACAAGGCTTCGCGATACGTTTAAGGAATTTACAGTGGCTCCCTAACAAGGGTGCTTTTTTTGGTAGAACGACTCTGCTGTCGCCTTAAGGCTCGGCAATCGCCGAGTTTTCTAATGATTATTATTTTAGATTGTTAAGAATAAGAGAGATTCTTCCTATATTGGTTATGTAAGGGAAGTATACACCGCAAGGAGGAGTGAAAAGGAAGCTTTGTGTTTGACGCAAAAGTAACACTAGTTTGTAGTGATAAAAATAGGGGGGGTTGCAGTTTGAATCAAGCATTGGCTTTTTTACTACCAAAAATTAATCATGCAAGCACGATGAAAAATGTAAAAGTGGCATTAGATCTGGCAAGAGATTTTATTTGCATGGGCTTTCATCCAAAAGTAGAGGTAGGAACAACGGCTGGATATCAGCTTGTTCTCAGATCTGAGACAAATCAATTTCACAGTAGTACAGAGAGTGCGGCAATCAAGAATGCTGATATTGAGCGAATGCGATCAGAGCATGTGAGGAACGTGTTAGAGGCTGTAAATTCTCTGCCGAAAAAGGAACGAGAACTAATCATGGTCCGATGGTTTGGTGATGACGATATGACAGACATCGAAACATACATTCAACTGGATATGACACATGCAACTTATTATCGTCTTCGATCACGTGCATTTAATAAATTGGCCCATGCTTTGAAAATTGAGGTATATGAGTAATAGCAGCAGGAGAGGAGTGATTACCTTGAATAAAAAGGAATTGCTGCCGGAACAAAGAATAGCAATCAGCTATTTAGCTTTGCCAAAGGAATTGCGTCCAACTCTAGCAAAAATAGCGAGGGAATGTGGGACTACAAAAAAAATCATTGAAGAATGGAAAAATGATGATTTTTTTCTCGAACAGTTAAAAAGAGAGATGATCAAGCAAACCACTGATAAGTTGCCAGATTTGTTGAATAGAATGCCTGAAATAGCGATTGAGCAAGGAAATGCTACGATGGCGAAAACTTTTCTGCAAGCTCATGGTCTTCTTACAGAGCAGGTTCACTTAATGAAGCATACAGGGATGGCTACTTGGGACACCGAGGCAATTAAAAAACGTCTTGAGGAGTATAAACGTAATCGAAAAAAGGTGACAGAGGGTCCATCCATCAGTGATGATACGAAAGAGTAGGGATAGGAGGGAGATGTTCTGGCATGGATTCATAACCGTTGGGTCAAGCGAGAAGAGCGGGAGGAAATCATTCATCACTATTACGAGCTGATCGATGTGATGGCGGAGAATGAACACGTAAGCAAGGAGGAGCTAGTGGAACTGAATGCCTTGCTAGATGAGTTGGAACGATTGGAGAGGATTCATCGAGCGGAGGTAGACCTATTATTTTTTGCTCATGAATACTTTGGAGATGTATACAATCCGGGAAATAGCGGTAATTGGATACCTTTGCCGATAGAAGATGCACCAGAATTTCACCATGAGCTTTGTAATATGATGAATGTCATTTCTACCAAGCAACCTAATGGCAAGGTGTGTTGGGCAGCTCCGAGAGGTCATGCGAAATCGTCTTATTTGTCCAAGACATTTCCCATTCACCAGGTTTGTTATCGTAAACGTAAATACACGATCATCATATCAGAAACACCTCATGTATCTACGGCAAACTTAGCTTGGATCGCTGATCAGTTAAAACATAACGAGAAGCTGCGAAATGATTTCGGCCCATTGTTATCACCAAAGAAACAAACGAATGATAAAGACAACTCCACTGAATTTATCGCATGGCAGCCAGCCGCTGATAAAGGACGACATATGCTTTGCAAGGTAGAAGCAGCATCTACTGGAGAAGCTCTTCGAGGTCGAAACTGGGATGCTACCCGACCCGATCTGATCATATGTGACGATGTCGAAGGACGAAACAATACTGAGACACCAGCAAGCAGGAAAAAGCTGCGTGATTGGTTCGCTCAATATGTTATGCCGCTTGGTGATCCTTCTGGTAAGAAAACAGCGTTTATTTTTTTGGGAACAACTGTTCATTATGATTCCTTGCTTTTATATGTGATGAAGGAGTATACAGACTTTACTTCGCGATTATTTAAGGCACTTATGAAATTCCCCGATCGGATGGATTTGTGGGAGGAGTGCAGGCGGATTTATAAAAACAAAGAAAATCCTCATTGCGTTACGGAGGCAGAAGACTTTTATCTTGCGAATAAAGCGGAAATGGATAGAGGAGCGGTTGTTCTTTGGGAGAAAGTAAAACCTATTTGGGAACTTATGACTTGGAAGTGGAACAGGGGCTCAAAAGCATTTCATACAGAGTATCAAAATGAACCTATAGATGAAGAAAACCAAGTGTTCAAGCCTGAACGCTTTTTTTATTGGACTGATACAGAGCCTCATCGTGAATTTAGCCAAGTGGAGTATGACATCTATTTTGGATTAGATTTCGCCATGGGTAAAAAACGCGGAGATTATTCAGCGATGGTAGTCATCGCGAAGCACCGTGAAACAGGAGTCATTTACGTAATTGATACTTTTATCGAACGAGCTGCTCCTGATAAATTTATGGGCGTTATCGTAGATCGAGTATTGTTTTGGCAACCAGTAGGGATAGCAGCAGAGGCCCAGATGGCACAGGAATTCTTTGTACACAAGCTAAAACAAGCTCTGATTGAAAAAGGGTACCCAGCTAAAACAAGAGTTCATGAGATACACCAACGTACTCGCAAAGAGCTCCGCATCGAGTCTATGCTCTCGGATATTGAAAATACCGCTATTCGTTTTAGTCGCCGCCATATGACGTTGTTAGAAATGTTTGAAAAATACGGTACTGGTTATCATGATGATGGACCAGATGCTTTGGAGATGGCAGTAAGTATCAGCAAAAAAGCCAAGAAAAAACAATCGCGTACGCGAAAACATCTGTATTGAGGGAGGAAAGTAGATGAACAAGGTTAATGTTCGTGTTATTAAGTCACAGCAAAATCAAATTTCGAAAGCCGAGGGTAAAACTGCTGTCGAAGAAGAAAAGTACCATCGTTTTTACCAAGACAATGATTTGATTGAACTTCCTTATTCACCTGAGGATCTGTATTCGATTTATGATAACAGTACAATTTTGAAGCAATGTGTAGAGACATACAGACGTAATATTGTAGGCTTTGGAGCAACGCCAAAATATGTAGAAGATGAAACCAAAATGGAAGAAACTCCAGAAATGAAAGCGGAATGGGACTTTCTGAAATCATTTATAAAACACTTCAACTTCGACCAATCGTTTGAAGATGTTTTAGGGGAAGCCATTGAGCACAGGGAAATTTATGGAAATGCCTATTTAGAAATTTTACGAAACGGCACGGGCCGTCCAGATGGTGGCGAGATCGTCGACCCGACGTATGTACGTCTGACAAAGTTGGGGGAACCCGTTAATGTTACCTACATGCGAGACGGTAACATATTCTATCGAAAAAAACGGTTTCGAAAATACGCTCAAAAAATAGGAACACGCAATGTTTGGTTTAAAGAGTTTGGTGATCCGCGCAAAATGGACAGTCGTACCGGGGAGTATGTTTTGGAAGTAGAACCTGAATTTGAAGCAAATGAAATGCTCCACTTGAAAATTGGCAGCGGAACGTATGGGGTGCCAAGATGGGTAGGACACTCTATTCACATGACAGGCGCGCGTAGGGCAGAAGAATTGAATTATCGTTATTTTGAGAATGGTCGCCATACACCAGCGGCTATTATTATTTCAAACGGTACATTGTCTGAACAGAGTGAACAAGCCTTGGCCGATTATGCATCATCTGTCGAAGGTACTGAGAACGCTCATAAGTTTCTGCTCATTGAAGCAGAGGGACTGGAGAGGGAAGTGGATGGAAAAGCAGATAAAGGCGTCAAGATCGAGCTGAAAAGCCTGGCAGATATGTTGCAGCAGGATGCGCTTTTTCTGGAATATGACGAAGCTTCACGGAAAAAAGTACAATCTGCCTTCCGTTTGCCGGATATCTTCGTCGGCCGTTCAACGGATTACAACCGAGCTACAGCAGATACCGCAAGAAAATTGACGGAAGATCAGGTGTTCAAACCAGAGCGCAATTCATTGGAGTTTATTATTAACCACAAGTTATTGGCTGAGTATCAACTGGCATCCACGATTCTATACTTCCGAGGACCAGAGATTAGTGATTCGGAAGAGAAAGCGAGATTGTTGGATGTCTATGTGAAAGCAGGCGCGGTAGCCCCTAATGATTTACGCGAGGAAGTAGGTAGGGTGATCGGCAAGGAGCTTGAGAACTTCACGGATGCCAAGTTCAACCTGCCAGCAGGAAATACGGCAGAATCAGGGGCTGGCTCAGATGCTGCTGTAGCAGTAACCAAATCTGAGGATATGATTTCAGTACTGAAGGATGTCAGGGATGTTTTAGAGGAGGCGACTTTGATTGGAAAAGATCAAACGTCTACTAAAGGCTATTAAACGAATTATCAAAGGGGAAGACGATGAATTACTGGAGCAGTTGTCTGACTTTCCAAATTCAAAGGACATTGTGAATCTAGAAAGTGAATATGAAAAGAAGATTGCTAAACTCCTTCGAAAAGAAAGGAGTTTTTTTATTGGTCAAATTTCCGCTGACGTATCGGAAAAGACCACATTGGATGACATCTCCACCCACTTGAAAAAAGAAGTATTTGCTAGTGATGAGTTTGACAAAGAGATGGAAAAGGTGAACAAGACGTTTCTGGGTCAGGCAGTAAAGCATTTTTCCAAAACGATCATGGGGGACATAGATAAAGATGTTCCTTTTGTCGGAGTCTCCAAGGATGCTAATGATCGGATCAAAAACTGGTCAAAGGAACTTGCCACCCATGTGAAGGAGTATACTCACCAAGCAATAGAAAGAGAGTTGCTTTTGGAGAAAGCGACTAAAGGTTCGCCTGAAGCCTTTCTGCGAGTTTTGAGGAATCTTCCAGAGTTTGACCGTTCCCGCGCACGTACGATAGCAGTTACAGAGACCATGACGGCACAAGGAATAGCTGAGTGGGAGGCATATCGGCAATCTCCAGCGGTTAACGGGAAGACATGGCAGCATAGTTTATCTGGAGGGGGCATGAGCAGACCAGCTCATGTCTCTTTAAGCGGTACGACGATTGGAACAAATGAAGAATTTCAGGTGAATGGATATCAAGCGCAATTTCCGAGAGACCCTTCTTTGCCTGCGAGTGAGCGGGTGAGGTGTCGTTGCAGGCTCGTGCCTTCTATTGATCAGAGTGTGCTAAAGTTGCCTAAAGTAGAGAAAGAGAAGATGTTAAGGCAAGTCATTCAAGAATTAAAAGTAAAAGTTCCAAAGGATAATAATCAAGCTGTAGTTAGGGTTATTGATGGTGTTAAAAAAATTATTCCTATCGGTTATACAAGTTTGGAAGAATGCTTGAATAAAGTAGAGTCTGTAAAAGGATATGCTAGCAAGGAAGAGTTTAAAAAGACGATTGAAAATGTTGAAAAGTATTTAAATGATCCTACAAATAATCGTCCTTCCATTAAAAATCAATCAAGAGCAGGTACTGTTTATAAAGATGTAGAATTTGATATAATTGGTTTTCCAATATTTGATAAGTATTCCAAGTATGAACTACAATTAGAGGCAAAAAATTTTAAGTTAGATAGAGATGACCATTTCAAGATTTGTACACAAAAATTAAAAGAATCTATAGAAAGAGGAGAAATAGACAAAAGTAATTTTACTTCAGAACAACTTTCTGATATAGAAAAAGGCGCATCCAAAATATCAGGCCTAACATGGCATCATCATCAAATAGAAGGAAAAATGCAATTAGTGGATGAGGATTATCATGATGAAGCGAAGCATACTGGTGGAAATGCAATTTGGGGAAAGGGAAATTGAAATTTTTTTAAGGGGAGTAAATAGATGGATAATTCCAATAAGGTAAAATGGGATTCTAGAATTAATCCACCAACAATAACAGACATAAGAAATGTAGAAGAATTTTTTGACGTCAAGTTTCCTCAAGATTATATTTTATGTGTTTTAGAAAACCATGGTGGCAAACCCTACCCTAATCGTTTAGACATTGGTAGCAATGATGCTACATCATTCGGAGAGTTATTAACTTTTGATCCTACCAGTAAAATCTATATTCCGGAAAAATACAACAGGATTTCTGAAGAATTACCAGATGGAATCATTCCTTTCGCAAATGATCCAGGTGGAAATTATATCTGTTTTGACTACAAAAATGGAAAACAAGACGAACCAATTATTGTGTTCTGGGATCATGAACTCAGTGTATCAGAAGATGACCTTTCTGAAGAAGAACTTGAAGAAAAATCTCTTGAAGAATATCAACGGGAAGCGATTGTCCCTATCTGTAGTACCTTTACGGAATTACTGTCAAAACTTTATACAAAATAATAAGTATACGATTAAAATGATAAGCCTTCTACTCCAACAGAGTAAAAGGCTTTTTCTATACCCTAAAACCTTCAAAACTCCTTTGAAAGGAGGTGAAACTATGCCAAGACAATTAACAAACGCTTTTATTACCCATGTGTCCTATGTTGACAAAGCTGCGAATCGGCACCGTTTTTTTCTGCTTAAGTCAAATCAGCCGCCTGTGTTCCAAAAGGAAGTCAAAGTGTTAACCAAAGCCAGTGATGAGCAGAAGCTGGTATATGGGATCGTCTATCAGCCTGACGTGGTGGATTCGCAGGGGGATTATATGACCGCTGAAGAAATCGAGCAAGCTGCCCATCGTTTCATGGAAAACTATCAAAACATCGATAAGCAGCATAACTTTGAAGCTGGATTTGGAAAAGTGGTTGAATCCTATGTGGTGCCAGAAGATTTGGAAATAGGCGGACAAATCATTCCCAAAGGCTCCTGGGTACTGGTTACCAGAGCTTCCGATGATATCTGGGAAGAGATCAAAAATGGACATATCACAGGCTACAGCATGGGTGGCACTGCCGAAGTGATAACAGAAAGCTCAGAGGATGATGTCAGCATGATGAAAAGCTTCCAAACTGCTCAGAACTTTTTTCAAGGAAAAAAAGTTGCCAAAGAAGAGACAATCGGCAACATGTATGGCGAAGAACAAAAGCCTGTATTCTGGGGTGAGTTTACAAAGTTTGAAGACGTTTTTTCAAGTGAGATGCAGAAGGAATTTCCTGATGTGGAACAGCTGCGAAAAGTTGCACTTGATTTTGCGAACGTGCTGACGACGGTTGCAACCTGCAACGATTTATTGCAAGCAGTGGGAAAAAAGCCAAATGAACAACCTATTGCTAAGCAATTCCACGATGTGATTGCATCAGAAATTACGTCACTGCACGAACGCATTGGAAATTTAGAGAAAGCTCGAGGAATTTCCAAAGCACTTGAAACACAGGGGCACATGTATACACAGAAACAAAAATCTGTGTGGGATGGGCTTTTTAAGCTATAGAAACCAAGGAGGCACGGTAACAATGGGACTAACCAATAGACAAATTATCGAAAAAGCAGCAATGAGCCTATCTGATCTCTCTTCTGGCGGGCTGATGAGTCCAGAGCAATCCATCAAATTTTTCAGTATGATCCAAGCAGCTCCAACTCTATTAAAGGATGTTCGTCTGGTACAAATGAAATCAGATCAGATGAAAATTGAGAAGATTGGATTTGGCTCTCGCATTCTCCGTCCTGGTGCTGATAGTGCGGCTAGTGCCGGACCTGGAACGATCCAGCTTGATGCCAAGGAAGTGATGGCAGAAGTGCGTATTACCTATGATTCGCTAGAAAACAATATTGCTGGCAGCAATATGCAAGATGTCTTGATGCAAATGCTTGCCGAGCGTATGGCGATTGATTTGGAAGAGTTAGTCGTTAATGGAGACCCAAGTTCTTCAGACGCATTCCTCCAATTGCTTCCCGGCATTCGTAAACAAGCTGTTTCTCATGTCGTTGATTTTGCTTCGGCACAGCTTGATCGTACAGCGTTTAAGAAAGGGCATCTTGCCATTCCAGCTAAATATCTACGCAACCCGGCAGAGTGGAAATTCTATACCTCATACGCTGCTGAATTGGAGTGGAAAGATATGATCGCCGCTCGTCAGCCTGTGGCGGGTGATGGAGGTCCGTCAACGGTTTACGGTATTCCAGTAAAAGGAATTGCAATGCTGCAAAACTACGACAATGGCTCTGGAACAATCGTATCCGATATGCTGCTATGTCATCCTAAAAATATTGCAGTGGGTATCAACAGTGATATTCGAATCGAAGTGGAGAAAGATATTCGTGCGAGACAGTTCATCATCGTATTGACAGCCAAGATTGATGCGAAATTCGAGGAAGAAGATGCAGTGGCAAAAGTGATTAAGGTGAAGGCGTAAGAAAGCGGGAGGAGGTTGCAATCATGTGGGCAAAACTTGTACATGGGAAAAACTATTACGTTTTTGGCCTTCATTTTCATCATGGTATCCCGCAAGAGGTTGATAAAGACATTTATGATTATCTTAAAGGCAATCCGCAGTTTGAGATTGGAGACGGTTGCCCTGATGTGAATCACAAATCAATGGAGGCAGAACCTGTCCGTACTAGTCGCAAACGTCGATCTGCTAACCTCTAAGGTATATCACTCGCATTCGATCATTTGCCTCTACCTAGTCCAATGATCAAGTAGGTGAAAGATATGATTACACCGCAAGAAGTAATAGATTACACAGAATTCGATGTGGTCAAAAAAAGAGATCCACGCAAGCTGATGCAGGATATCATCCAGGCAAAACATGAAATCTATCAGTTCGTTGGTCATAAATTTGATAACACGAAGTACCTGACCATACCCGATGAGGTTGTTCTGGCATGCCTGAAACTAACAGAATTCTTTGCGCTGTATAACAGTGACGCATCCATTGCTAAGGGATACAAGTCAGAGAAAATTGGTGACTACTCTTATACAGTTGAGGACGGACCTGCCATGAATAAGCCAAGTCTAACAGCTTTGTTGGCAGATTACGTACAAGACGGTAAAAAAAGTGGCGATATTCGATTTAAAATGAGGTCGATCTGATGAGTTACGCAGGTTTACTTACTGATCGCTGCAATGTTTACCACCTGAAGCAGAGAAGCAGACCAAGTCTATATGGCATACCAAGCGAACCAGAGTATGATTACGATGCACAGCCTGATCTATTTGATGTCCCTTCCTATTGGGTATTGCGGGGAAGCGGAGAAGTTGTACAGGGAGAGCCGCATGCTAAGGTAGTAGAAAGCTATCTTGTTCATTTTGACAAGAGTGCGGATATTCGGCTGAATGACCGTGTGATTTTTAACGGCATAAGCTTTACGTTACAGATTCCCAGGAACATTCGCAATCACCATTGGGAAGTCGTGGCAGTAAGGGAGGAAATCCTTTGAGTGGGCGCTCCTATAATATTGACACATTTACGAAACGATTGGATCAACTGACCAATGGTGAACTGAAAAAAGAAATGTCAAAATGGCTTGCGAGCATCGGTTTTCAATTACTGAAAGAAGTGCAGCGTGAGATTATGCAAACAGGTTCTATTGATACCAGAAAGCTTCTTCATAGCTTTGAGAAAGGTAATACAGAAAATGTTTGGCAGATATCTCGCGGAGGTCTCACCCTTGAAGTAGGTACAAAAGTTGAATATGCAGGCTTGGTCAATGATGGCCATTGGCAAGAAAAGCGCTTTGTCCCTGGGGTATGGAAGGGAGAGCGCTTTATTTATGACCGTAATGCCAAGACAGGGATGATGCTTAAAGCGAAGTGGATCAAAGGTACCCATTATTGGGATGCGGCAGTCTCTATCATGGAGCATACGCTAGAGAATTCATTTGAGAGACTCATGCAACGTTTTCTAGATCAATTGTAGGAGGAGTCATATGTTTCAGGAATTGGGATCTGTGGTGAACTTTTGCTTGTCAAAATTCAATGCCAAAGTGTACACACACAATGTCCCTGAAGGAATGGTTATACCAGCGCTCTTCGTTCCACCTCCTGCTGTTGTGGATGGACCAGATACAACAATAACTTTTCAAAAAAGTTATACGTTGCCGATAAAAGTTTTTCATATGGACAATCACGAGGCTTATCTGGCAGCCGAACAAATTGCTGATGGCATCCGCTTCGCAAGAAATCTGGTTCCTATCCTTTCAGAAGATGGAAATCGAACGGGGCAATATCTGAGAATCTCTTTGTCCGAAGTGAAAATGATAGACGATGGAGTAGCACAGATAACCCTGAAATGGCGCAGCCGATACCATTACAGCAAAGAGACTTTTATGAAAATGGCGAAGTTTTATCTTCAGGAGAGGACGAAAAACGATGACGACACGAAAAGCACGTGATGGAAAAAAGGAAGGTGCATCAAGCAAACCTTCAGAGGATCTGGTGAAATACCCGATTGAGAGACTTCGTTCCCATGCTGCTCCATTATTCGGAGTTGCACTGGAGGTTTTTGACGGGGCTCTCTATGGCGTACAGGAAGCAGAACTAAGCAAATCAGAAGTGGAACAGAAAATCAGGGTGTTTTTAGAGAGGGAGGTTAACTAATGGCGGGCGGAACATGGATTGAAGGAGTAGACAAGGTAAGACCAGGGCTATATGTGAATTTCAAGGCAAAGGCTTTGGAGCGAATTAAATCAGCCGAACGCGGAACGGTTACGATGCCGCTTGTTTTGAACTGGGGGGCACCAAAAACGTTTCTACGTATTGAAACGGAAGGAGATGTCATGGCACAGCTCGGCTTTGACATCAACGCTCAGGAAATGCTGTTGGTTCGTGAAGCGAAGAAAAAAGCAAAAACACTGCTCATTTACCGTCTAAACGATGGTGAGAAGGCAAGCGCAACATTTGGAACAACTCCGAATGTGACAACAATTACAGCGAAATACAGTGGAACACGCGGTAATGATATCACCGTTTCGTCTGAGGTCGATGTTATTGATGCGACGAAAAAGGTTGTGAAAACATTACTTAAAGGTCGCGTGGTAGATGAACAAAAAGTAACCAACATTCAGGACTTAAAACAGAATGCTTGGGTGACCTTCTCTGGTACTGGAACTGTTCAAACCACGGCAGGAACGCCGCTTACGGGAGGAACGAACGGTACCGTAATCAGCCAGGATCACACCGATTACTTAGGAGCAACAGAGACTCAGCACTTTGATGTCATTGCGTATCCTTATGACGATCCAACGTTGAAAACATCTTTTGTGACATTTATCAAGCGTATGCGTGAGGAAGAAGGCAAAAAGATTCAGGGTGTTGTAGCTAATCATCCAGCTGATTACGAGGGCATTATCAATGTTGCTAATGGCGTGAAATTAAACGATGGAACACTTATCGATGCGGTCAAAGCAGTAGCTTGGGCAGCAGGAGCAACAGCGGGGGCTTCCATTGTCCACTCCAATACCTATACAGCGTATGAAGGCGCAGTGGACGCTAATCCTCGTTTGAAAAATAGTGAAATCATTGATGCCTTGAAGCAAGGCAAATTTGCTTTTATGCACGACGGTGTACGTGTGAAGGTAGAAAAAGATATTAACTCTCTCGTCACATATTCTCAGGAAAGAAATAATCGCTTCAGCAAAAACCGAGTGATTCGTGTATTAGACGCGATTGCGAACGACTTTGCACGCGTCGTAAACGAAAGCTATATCGGTAAGGTAGATAACAGCAAGGATGGTCATGCCCTTCTCAAGGATGCCGCTAATCAATATTTGCGTGCACTTCAAGATGCAGGTGCCATTCAGAATGTAGATTTTATTAACGATTTTGTAGTTGATCCGCAAAAATCTCTAGGCGATGAGGTGTACGCAACAATTAGTGTACAACCTGTGGACAGCATGGAGAAATTTTACTTTAACGTGGAGGTGCGCTAATCCATGGGGAAATTTCGCGCAGAGAATACGATTAACGGAAAAGAAGCCCGTTTGTTCTTAAATGGAGAAGAAATTGCTTATGCCAAATCGTTTGAGGCAAATATTGAAAAAAATAAAGCAGATGTGCAAGTCCTTGGAAATCGCTGGATGGGTAAAAAGACAACCGGTCTAAGCGGTTCAGGCACGATTACGCTCTATAAAGTAACCTCCAAATTTACACAGATGATTCTGGAATACGCGAAAACAGGAAAAGACGTATATTTCACCCTTCAAGGCGTACTAGATGATGCAGGGTCCGGCCGTGGTACTGAGCGTGTTACCTTGCTTAATTGCAATATTGATTCTGTGAAAATTGGTCAGTTCGACGTAGAAGCAGAAGCGTTGGAAGAAGAAGTGCCATTTACTTTTGAAGGTGCCGAGTTGCCGGAGGCTTTGAAAGAAACATTCTAATGACTCACCTAAGTGGACCGCATCGTGAACAAGCATGATGCGGCCTTCTTTTCTTACTAATCCATATCAGACCTTGGGAGGTATGACGATGATTCCAAAAACAATGGATGCTTTTATGAAAGGTAAGGCGAAGCAAGTCGTTACCGAAGAAGTGATTGTAACGAATCGCTATACCGATGACAAAGGGAATCCAATCCCATTTGTATTGAAAGCAATTGATACGAAACGTATTGAGGAATTGCAGGATGAATGTACAGTTCCACAATTTAAAAAAGGCAAAAAAGTGGGAGAAAAAGTGGACTGGAAACGTTTTGCCAACCGCCTTGCTGTTGAAACCACAGTCTTCCCCAACTTTAAAGATCCAGAACTGTTGAAAAGTTATAGCCTGGTTGACCCATGTGATCTCGTAAAAGAAATTCTCCATGTGGGCGGCGAATATGCTGAGCTTATCCAAGCGGTTCAACGGGTAAATGGCTTTGACAACGATTTCGAGGACTTGGTTGAAGAAGCAAAAAACTGATAAAAAGTGGTGATTACCATGCCATCATCTCTCATCGGGTATGGCAAAAGCATCATCTGCTTCCGCATGAATTATGGGACATGGATGATTACCACAAGGCTTTTATCTACGCATCTGAGTTAGTTGAGATTGATGCTGAAAAGAAAGCGGATAGAGCTGCGAAACGAAGATAATCGTCACATCATAAGTATCTTTGCAAGAATGGAGGTGATTGTGTGGCGAGAATAACCGCTGTTTTCGATTTAGAGGACAGGATTTCTGGCAAGCTTCAAGCGATATCGAATCGATTACGGTCTTTAAGCGGTATGGATCTGACCCCGCAAGTAAATATCCAAGATAATACGAAGGGTGCCATTTCGGCAATCAAAAGCCGCCTGACAACGAACATGAACGCAACTTCTGAGATAAATGTCCAGGATAATACGAAGGGTGCTATTTCGGCTATCAAAGGCAGACTGTCAACGAACATGGACGCAACTCCCGAGGTAAATGTCCAAGACAATACCAAAGGCATCATCGCATCCATCAGGGACCGCTTGAGCAGTTTGAGCGGAGTTGCATCTTCGATTGGGCTTGGTGGAGGTATAGAGAAGTTTGCGAAATCAACAATTGGAGCTGCCAATGATTTAGAAAAACAAAAAATTTCACTTGAGCATTTCATGGGGAAGGGTAATCCATCCATGGATGCCTCAGGGGTTAAAAAGGCTTCGGAGTCCTATTTGGAAGGATTGCGTCAAAACGCCAATGCGACTCCTTTTTCAACAAAAGAGGTTGTCGCAGGCGGAACAAGAGCCTTACAGGTAGCAAAAGGCGACCCTAAAGAAGCGATGAAGCTACTAAAAATTGCGGAAGACATGGCAGCACTCAATCCTGGTAAAACCCTTGAACAGTCGATGGAAGCCATTGCCGATGCAAGAATGGGCGAGTTTGAACGGATGAAGGAGTTCGGCTTAAAGTTCTCCAAAGATCAATTCGACAAGGTTGGCTGGCAAGGATTCATGAAAGAGGCAAATGGCATGTTTGAAGGTGGTGCCGAAAAGCTATCAAAATCAGCAAGCGGCTTATGGTCAACGATTACAGGTGGCATCGAAACATCCCTTCAAAACGCAGGTGTCGGGGCTTTAGAAAAATTAAAGCCACAGCTTGAGGCCCTCGGTACATGGCTTACGGAGGGTGGAGGATTCAAAATGCTGGAGGAAATAGCTACAGCAACAGTAGATACATTGGTGAATGGCTTCCTGTGGCTGGTCGCTACAGGCAAAAGCATGATACCGACATTCCAAGCGATATGGAGCAGTGCTCAGCCAGTGTTTAATGGATTAGCAACCGGGATCAAGTGGGTCATTGCCAACTTTGATACGCTTAAACCTATTATTTTTGGAATTGTTACTGCTTTTATGGCATTTGGTGCAATTTCCAAAATCCAAACAGCGATTACAACTGTAAAAAGTGTAGTCACGGCTTTTCAAGCAGGTGGAGCAGCTATTGGCTTACTGACAAATCCAATCTTTTGGGTAGTAGCAGCAATTGGATTGCTCGCAGCCGCATGGTACGGCAATTGGTTTGGAATGCGAGAAGTAGTAGCGAATATCATTGCTTGGCTCATGCCTTACATTCAACAGGCAATGACCTTTATTATGACTGTGTTCAATCAAGTGTGGACGTACATTCAGTCTATCATGCCGATGCTGCAAACACTGTTCACTGCGGTCTGGGGAGTAATTTCAGCAGTAGTCATCAACAATCTGACCATTATCTGGACCATTGTGCAAATTGCCTTCCAGACGGTTTGGAACGTGGTTTGCGTGGTGATGACAACGATTTGGAATTACATTTCTCTGGTGTGGGGCATAATTGCAGGCATTTTTAAAGCGGTGCTGCAAGTGTTGACGGGCGATTTTTCAGGAGCTTGGGAAACGATGAAGCAAACAGCTCTTGGTGCGATTGAAAACATTAAACAGCTCTTTTCAGATTTTATTGCTGGTGCTGTGAAAATTGGCGCTGACTTCATGACAGGAATCAAGGATGGATTTTTACAAATCTGGGAGTCCATCAAGCAAACCGCGCAAGATATCTGGGATTCCATCACAGGTATTTTTAAAGATAAACAAACAGTCAAAGTGGGTGTGGAAGCAAGCGGCAGTGGAATTAATGGATCGCATAAAACAGGGTTAGAGAACGTGCCTTTCGACGGATATATTGCTGAGTTGCATAAAGGCGAAATGGTGTTGACGGCAAGCCAGGCACAGCTTTATCGCAGCGGTAGCATGCAATTTGGAACAGGTGAAACGGGCTCAAGCATTGGCGGAAGCGGAACATTAACCCCAGAACAAACAGCGACTATGTTGAAGACGCCAAATCAGGCAACTACAACCCAAAATCAGTCCAGATCAGTCAACGTGAATACATTGGTTGGCGAGGTACACATCCATCAAGAAGCTGATGAAGAACGATTTATTCAAAAGCTCAAACGAATGCTGGAGGAAGAATTACTGACGGAAGGGGATGGTGTGTATGTCGGTTGAGATATGGTTAACCTTTAACAAAAATAGTGAAAAGCTGCAACTGCCAGTTAACCCTTCCCAATTAGGTATGAAAGCTGGATCAGCCAATGAAAGCGTATCGGTACAGCGTTTGGGTGAAGTAACCATTATTCAGGACCCTGTTCTGAAAGCCTTTGATTTCTCGTCACAATTTCCCAAATATCATGCACCCTTTTGTGAATATACAGACATTCCTGACCCGAGAGAAGCAGTTGCCATGATTGAACAATGGAAAGAAAGCGGTTATCCCATCCGTTTCATGGTAATCAATGACGAGGGAATTGAATGGAATTATCTGGTTACCATTGAATCGTTTCAACCAAGAGAGGATGCTGGGGACGTTGGTACCATCTATTACGATATTTCTCTGAAGGAATACAAATTCATAAAGGTTCGCACGACGGAAACAAAGACAGAGAATGGAGAAACCTACGCTCGGGTAAATCAGAAGGGGAAGCGCCCAAATGAAAAAATGAAGCCGAAATCCTACAATGTAAAGTCAGGCGATAATTTGTATCTCATTGGCAAAAGTGTCGGGGTTGACTATCTTAAAATCGCCCAAGCAAACAAAATAAAGCCTCCCTACACGATCTATCCAAACCAGGTGTTGATTATCCCATGATACAAGTCCTAGTCGTTACGAAAAACAAAACCATGGACATTACAGATACAGTAGAGAGTGTTGACTGGTCAGGAGCCAAAACAAAGGCGCCTCGCCAGGTCTCTGTAAATATCATTTATACGGATCGTGGCATGCATGAGACGGTACAGGTAAGTAATGGGAATGGGATCATCCTGCGAAAAGATGATGTGGAATTGTTTAGAGGAATCGTTTTTTCCAGCAACTTCACACGTTCTCATCAATCGATTGTCGCTTATGACACACTTATTTACCTTACCAATAATAAAGACACCTATTTGTTCACCGGAAAAAAAGCCTCTGACATCACCAAGAAAATATGCAGTGATTTTTCGATTCAGACGGGTGATATCAAAAATACAGGACACGTGATCCCTTATTTGTTGTTTGATGGTGACACTCTCTACGATATGGTCATGAAGGCATTGCACATCACCTATCAACATTCCGGGAAGCGATATGCGCTTTTTTCTAAAGAAGGAAAGCTCCATTTAATTCCTCGTACTGAAAATATCAGAAAATGGGTTATTGAGAGTGGTGTGAACCTCGTTGATTATACGTTCTCAAAATCAATTGAGAATACGGTTACCAAGGTGAAGCTGGAAGCGGGAGAGGAAAAGAAAACGATTATCGTGACAGCCGAAAATAAATCCTTACTGGAGCAGTTCGGGGTCCTGCAGCATTACGAAAAGGTAAGTGAAAAAATAAACCGAGCGCAATTGCAGGAGCGAGCGAACCAGATTCTTGCGAAAGAAGGAAAAGAGAAGCAATCCTTTAAGCTAAGCAACATCCTTGGAATACCTGATGTGATCACAGGCACGTCGATCTATGTCATCGTACCTGAATTGGGAATCAAGCGAGCTTACTATGTGGAAGAGGACAGTCACTCTTTCAAAGGGAAAAAGCATACGATGTCGCTTACTTTGTCTGAATCTGATGATATTGCGGCAGTGAAGTAGGGGTGGTCTTATGTCATTAGGAAATCTAATCAAACAACACAGCTTAAAGGGATTTCAGTCCATGAAGGTAGCCAATCTGATGGAAGCGGAAGTGATTGCTGCACCGCCGGAGTTGAAAATTCGGGTGAAGAGCAACGACAAACTGATCATCCCAAAAGAACTGATCGTAGTTGCTGAATATTTGTGCAAACACAAACGCAAGGTTACGATCACGAACAAAGGTAAAACCACGATAGATAGCTCCAGCGTTACTGACTCGATGTCGGTGGAGGGTTATAGACCGCATGTTCACGACATTTCATCATTGAAGCTTGGTGACAGCAATTTTACGCTGACTGATGGTGAAATTGAGTTTCTGGATGAATTGAAGAAAGGCGACAAAGTAATGGTAGCAACATTCGAAGGTGGGCAAAAGTTCTTTATCATGGATCGACTTATCACTTACTAAAGGGGGATAAGATATGGGATTATCACCCAACATTCATTTTCCAACTATATTGGACACCCAGCCACAACCATCTAAAACGTACAAGTTAGATATAGAGACAGGCGAGATTGGTGAAAAATTAGATGGAAGAAAAGCGATTGAACAATTTATCACCAAAGCGATTCACACCATTCGTCATCATTTTTCCATCTATTCAGATGATTATGGCTGCGAAATAAAAAATTTATTTGGCAAAGGTTTTTCTGATCGATTTATTAAAACGGAAATTGTGCGAATGGTGACGGAAGCGATCATTTATGATGATCGGATTGATCGGGTCTATGATTTTGAGATCGTACCTGACAATGACGAAGTGTATATTTCCTTCTCCGTAGATACAGTAGAAGGGATCATTCCATACAAGGGGGTGATGTAGTGTGGCAATAACAGAAGTGGATAGCTTCGAATCCAAGCTTCAACAAATGCTTAACCGAGTACCGAATGAATTGGATAAGCGTGAAGGGTCCATTATTTATGATGCCCTGGCACCGATCGCGATGCAATTGTGGATTGAGGAGAGCAAGTTTCGCGAGATTTTGGAGCAAGCCTTTGCTGTCAAGGCAGAGGGGTATTATCTTGACTTGATTGCACAGGATCATGGTATTTCACGCACGCCAGCCAGTCCCGCTACGGTAATGCTAGAGTTTACAGGGGCTGTAGGAAAAGTAGTTCCCAAAGGGACGACTTGTGGTATTCCTGATTCTGATCTGTCCTTTACGACAGATGAAGCCGTAACGATTGACTCTAACGGGAGAGCAAGAGTTGGAGCGACCTGCAAAATTGCTGGCATAATTGGGAATGTGCCTTTTCATACCATTACACTGATATTTGATCCAATTCCGGATATTTGGACGGTAACAAATCCAGACCCGGCGAAGGGTGGAACGGATGAGGAAAGCGACCAGAGTTTGAGAAATCGGATTTTATATCAAAAACGCAATCCCGAGCATGGGGGAACTGACTCTGATTATGTGCGGTGGGCATTAAGTGTTACGGGTGTCACTTATGCAAAAGCGATCGACAAACCAAGAGGTATCGGATCAGTCGATGTGGTTGTTGGCGGCAATGAAATGCAAATGAATAAAATCGTCGCAGACACACAAAAATTTATCGATCTGAAAAAACCAAGTGGTGTAGATGTAAAAGTACGCAAGGTACAAATGCAGACAGTACCAATCACCATAAAGGTAGTAGGTATTCCTGAAGCTGCCGCTGCAAGTGCTATCCAGGAATATCTGCGTAAAATCGAGGTAGGCGGAACAGTCTATTGGGCCAAAATTCTTGCCGCTGTTATGAATGCAGGTGCGACCGATGCAACTATGATTGAACCACTGCAAAACATTACATTAAGCAATGATAGCGCCATTCATCCGGTGGTGACCATCCTATGACGATCCAGCTCATGAAGTACTTGCCTGACTACTATCAGGAAAGTCGGCAAATGAAAGCAATTATGGAAGCTGTCCAAATCCATATGCCTGATGTAGACGGTGAGATGTGGAAAGCTTTTTTTACTAGCCTGCTAAGCAAAAAGTCGATTGATCTATGGCGTGAGGAATTTGGAGTCGATAGCTACGAGGAATTGATCACAAGACTCAGGTCCTCTGGAACGATGAACCTGGAAACCCTTCTGGCCCAAGGGTTCAAGATTCGGGAAACATATCGAGATATGCCAGAGGATGGAATGGTACTCTCCGAATCCGGTGTCATGGCGGACGGGATGGAATTTATGCCGTTAACAACAGTTATTTTTTCAACTCCCGAAATGTTATTGATTGCCAAAGGTCTAGTTAAATTGATGGGGCTGTCCGGCTTTCAATACTTATTCTCTGTCCTTCTGCAAGAAAAAATCAAGGTTGATCTGGGATCGGTGGCTTCCACTCGGTCCCTTTTTACTGACGTAACGATGCATGATCGATTCGGTGATGAGCTGAGTGGAGAAGACGTGATTCGTGCCAATCATCACTCTCTTTTTTTATCAGAGCATAGGGACGCCGACAGAAAAAGCTGGTGGACGCCAAATGTCTCCTTTTCTGATGATGTTCATTTTAGTGATGAAACGTTTTCTATTCAGCAATGCACAATTAAAAAAATGACGTAGGGGGTGCTGGAATGCCAAGTTATACGAGTGATGTGAAGGGCTTGCGAACGTTTGAAGCGTTTAAGCTCGTAAAAGATGAAAGTGTTTGGGTTGCGGTGGGAAAAACGGCTCAATGGAATGAGACAGAAACGGTACCCCAAGTAACCGAAGGAACAACTTTGCAAGAATTGGTAGCTCTAAAACGTGCTGATCAAGTAGCATTCGTCGTTCCCGATCCAAACGGGACCATTGAGCAGCAAGGACAAAAGTGGAAAATCATTTCTGAACAGGAAGCGAAGTCGATTGATTGTCGTTGGGTCTATATTCAAGTATGGCTCAATTACGATCAATTCCCTGTCGTAACCTATCGACAAACAGGTATATACACAGGATTGGCGTTGAAGCCAGGAGTGCCAGCCAATAAGCAAATCATTACAATCAGCGATGTTGCGGATCTTGGCTTTTTCATTGTTGCCAATAACCGTTCACCGATTCCACGTGAAGCAACTCAAAAAGAGTCGATCGAATTTATCATCGAGTTTTAAGGAGGTTGAATTATGCCAACACATTACAACCGTTTTGATCCCTCGAAGCGTTGGGTATCTGTTCAAGCGGTAGGGGGAAGACGACTACAAACCGCTGAGATCAACGAAATGCAATCCATTGCTTTGCAGCGGGACAAACAAATAGGAGACGTCATTTTTGGATCAGGCCATATTATTGAGGGCGGTCAATTATACGTTAATGGAAACAAAACAAGCTTGAAAATTTCGCCTGCAAGAGTGTATCTGGATGGGATAATTCACGATATTCCCGAAACAACATTGACGATTACAGGTGTCGGTGAAGAGGCAATTGGATTAAAAGTAGAATACGACACAATCACCTACGAAGATGATAAAAGCTTGCTCGACCCTGCTCTCGGATATTCTAATTTTGGTTTGCCTGGCGCAGACAGACTTGTCGCTAATCCAAAATGGATTGCTAATGATGCGACAGCAACAACAATGTACCGTTTGCAGGATGGTCAGCTAATCACTGCCAAACTGCCTCCCGAACTAGAGGGCTTTGTTCCTGTGCTTGCACGCAGAACGCATGACACAAGCGGCAACTTCCTTGTATCTGGGATGGACGGGTTTATTGAACCAAAGGATGAAAATAACGTCACACTGGTTGTAGATGCAGGAAAAGCGTATGTGCAGGGCTATGAAATTATGAAATTGGTTCCTTTGCGCATAAGTATTCCCAAGGCTTTTGATACGCGAGCGGTATTGAATGAAACAAAAACATACGCCAACGGAACAAGTGATTACCTGCTAAATTCTCGACCAGTCAAGGCTATTCAAACCGTTACAGCCACCGTCGAAACAACAGCTACGCTTACGAGAGGAAATGTTGGGGGAACACAAGATTTATTACCCAAAACTCCTGCTGTTGACATCGTTTCCATTACGGCAGGATCAATCACCTATACGAAAGGAACAGACTACCAGCTATCTGGCAATGCTGTTGATTGGTCTTTGGTAGGAACAGAACCGTCTGGAGGAACGACTTATACGGTTGTTTATCGCTACACGAAAACGATGGTGCCAGGCACCGATTTCAAATTAGAAAATGACAAGGTGAAATGGTTATCTGGTGATAAGCCAGTAAATAACACAACGTTCCAAACTACCTATGAATTTTATCTAGCCAGAAAAGATGTGTATTTTCTTACTGCTGATGGCGAAATCAAAGTGATTACGGGACAATCCGATGTTTATCCGCCTACGCCAGCTGCACCTCAGGATGTGTTGGAATTAGGCGAAATCTATTTGCCTCCGAATAGTAATGATGTTCGGGTGATAAATCGTAAGCCTAAACGATTAACCATGCTGGAATTGCGTTCGTTGCTTGATCGACTGGAACGCGCAGAGTACAACCAGGCTGTAAACGATCTCGATAAATCAGCTCAGTATTCTGATCCAACCTTACTGAAAAAAGGGGTGTTCACCGATAACTTTACCAATTTCGAAAGGTCGGATGTAACGCACCCATTGTTTGATGCCATGTTGAATCCAAAAGAAAAGGTGTTGCAGCTCCCGATTGATCAAACGTTTTTTGAGCTGACTTTGGATAAGGTGAATTCGACAGTAAAATTCCATGAAAAATTAGTGACGATGAATTACACAGAAGAAGTGTTGATCGATCAATCGTTCGCAACAGAAACAATGAATGTAAACCCCTACCTAGTATTTGGCAACATAGCAACAATAAGACTAACACCTTCTCATGACTCGTGGGTGGAATCGTCAACTGTTACTCGAACCGTATGGGGCTGGTGGTGGGATTGGTGGACTGGAACACGCACGGAAACACGAGTGATTCTGGATGAAAACATACCTTTCATTCGTCAGCGAGAAGTGATTGTGCAGGGAGAAGGCTTTGAACCGTACAGCGACAATATCAAAGCAACGTTTGATGGTGTAGAGATTGCGCTTACAGCAACGGATGGAGCGCAACGAGGGACGTTAAACGGGACGATGAAAGCAGATGGCAGAGGACGATTTACGTGTAAATTTACCATTCCTGCGAACATCCGTACAGGTACAAGGGAAGTTCGATTCTGGAATGAAGTGTAGAAGGGGTGAAAGAGATGGCTATTCAAAATGAAGCAAGAGCATCGTATGTTGGGATCGGTCGCAGACAAGTCATAGAGCAGACCATTTGGCAAATCCCTTGGTGGCGACGTACCGATCCATTAGCACAAACATTTCTTTTAACAGAGGAAAAATACGTTACGTCTATTGATCTTTTTTTCGCAACAAAAGACCCGATTGCTGATGTAACGGTGCAACTCCGCCAAGTAGCAAACGGATACCCTTCGATGAACGTTCTCACATCGAAGGTGTTGAACTCGTCCCAAGTCAAGATTTCCAACGATGGATCGCAAGCGACAAGGGTTACGTTTCCCGATCCGATTCTGTTACAGCCAAATGTTGAGTATGCGATTGTCATACTTACAAGCTCAAGCCAATATCGATTGTACGTAGCTCGCATGGGAAATAAAGATTTGCAATCGCAGAATGTCGTGGCCAGACAACCTTATGCAGTGGGATTGTTATTCTCGTCTTCAAACGGATCGGCATGGACAGCACACCAAGATATGGATTTGAAATTCAAGCTGTACGGTGCGAAATTCAGCGGCGAATCGATCCTGAAATTTGCGCCAATGAGTGTGACACAAGCTACGCAAATGGTTCTGGCAGTAACGCAATTAGTACCACAGGGTGGGGAAATCTTGTGGCAATATTCAACGGATAATCAGGAATGGTATGCCTTGGCTGATTCAGACGTGACAAAGCTGCTCTCACCTGCCAATACCATCCATGTGAGAGCGAAATTGAAATCGAAGGGATCATCTCCTGTGGTTCAAGCCAATGTTGGCGCGATTGCCATGGCCTATAAAGAAAACGGGACATATGTGAGCCGTGAAATCACGTCCGTGTCGCCATTCACCAAAATTACGGTTTATGTTGATCTCGCAAGTCCGTCAGGCACGAATCAAACGGTTGAATATTCTTTGGATGGCACCACGTGGACAAGCATGGGCTCCTCCGTTGCGCAAATCCCAGTGGATGCTGATTTTACCCAATTGAAGTTTGAGAAAACCGTTGCATCATCAACAAAGTTGCGCGTGAGAATCAAGCAAAGCACAACCGTGCCAACGGTAACACCAATGGCCCGTAATTTAATGGCGCATCTATCTTAATAAAAAGAGAGGTGAAGAGAGAATGGCAGTGACCAATGCCAGAATCTCGGTTGACCTAGCAGCCCCCGATTCATTGAAATCGGGGGCTTTAAAGATTAACGAGAATTTTGATCGAATCAATGTCCATTTTGCGCGAGTGGAAACAGATGTCATCCGCTTCGACAGAACAGAAGTGCAGATTACTCATCAGCTCCAGAGCTATCCTTGTCACGTAAGAGTGATGATGAGAAATGCCTACGGGGCTTTCGGCTTTGGAGAATCTTCGCCAGACAGCAATGTGAAAGTGCAAATCCCTGTAAAGATGGAGTATCTGGATGAGAATCGAGTGATTTTGCACCTGGATGAGGAGATCGTGGGAAGCTATACCGTTACCAAAGGAGCAGATTCTAATACCTTCCAAGTTGCCTTTGCAAATGGTATTGACTTGGATGTGAAATTCATCTAATCGGGAGGAAGCTATGATCGAAAAAACAAGAAATTATTCGCTTCATAAGCCAGACAAAGGGACAAGAAACTGGCATACGTACCTGAATGAAAATGCAGATGTGATGGATGCTGAGTTGATCAGACAAAAAGAAGTGGATGAACACCTGGCAACACGGATTGATATTATCGTTGGAAGTTCAGGAATGAGCAATACAGAGATTGTTGACGCAAGGAAATCTACCTTGTCTGGCAAAATTCATGACACGTTAAACGGGAGATTGGAAGAGGCGGAGGGACGTACGAACGATTATCACGTTACCGCATCCAACCGGGACAGCAACGGCCTTTTCACGGTGATCGAGTACAAACGAAATGATGCTACCAAAACGCTGTACGCCAGAGCAAAAGCGACAGACCCTGATGAAAACGGAAACTACCAGACAATTGCCGTCGAGTATTTTGCCAAGGACGGCGTAACGTTAGTGCGAACAATCACCTTCCAGATTTCCTATGACGAGCAAGGATTTATCACGAAAAAGGAGGTTGTGAGCTAATGCGTATTGATAACATTTTAAAAGACATGGGACTTGGTGAGCGAATCCAGGACGGAACTGTTAGTACCTCGAAAATTGCGAATGCTGCCATCACAAGTGAGAAACTAGCCGATGGGGCAACTACAACAGCAAAAATTGCTGATAATGCAGTAACGACGGGGAAAATTGCAGATGCGAATGTGGTTACAGCAAAAATTGCGGACAACGCAGTAACGACGAGCAAAATCGTTGATGCGAATGTGATTACTGCGAAGATAGCGGATTTGGCGATTACGACGCTGAAGATTGCTGATCAAGGAGTTACGACACCGAAGATTGCAGACAAAGCTGTGACAACGCAGAAATTAGCTGATGGAGCAGTAACGAATGTGAAGATTGCTGATGGAGCGATTGACTATGCGAAGCTTAGTACGGAAGCTCTTGATAATTTTCTCGGTAAGCTAAATGGCTTTGGCGGTGTACCAATAGATTTGACCGGTGACTATGGTTTTACCCCAATCATTCGTTTCTTTGAATGGTGGAGTCATTCTTCGAGTATGCCAGATAATTGGGCTCCACGTTATGCCTTCTCATGGGCTAATGATATGCGTGAACGCAGTGGTGCAGCATGGAGGTTCTTTCGAGGATTAGAATATATGAGCCAAAATCACGGGCGTTGGTACGATAAAGATGTCCAACCAGTTACTTGGAGCGGCTGGTACTATGCGGATAACGTTTCTGTTGTTTGTATGAAGAATGTTACGAATGCGGCGCAGACGTTTGCACCATATGCCTATTACTCATCTGCCTATGGAAACCATAATAGCGCTTCTGCAAGTGTGGCATATCAGATTATTGATCCTAACGCTAAACCGAACTTGGGAGGTTTTACGAATCATTGGGAGCAAACAAGTAGTACTTGCTCTACTGTTAACTTCTCAATCTCTGTTCCAGCCGGTCAGGTAATCATTTTTGTTCTTAAGACGAGTCCACAACCGTATACTGGAACCAACTCCTATCACTATTACAACTACCACGGCTTCTTCAACTTCAACACAACGAACAACATGTCAACCAACTTCAAGCCACACGTCGCCACATATCGCCGCCTCTTGCAAGGCAAGTGGGACTAAAAGGAGGAATAGAGGATGTTTGTTAAATTCAACGACGAAGGAAAGATCTCGGAAATCTACTTTTCAGAGAAACCGAGCAATGCGGAAGGCTTCATTGAGACGGATAAAATCACGGCAGAAAATCAGCATCTAGCTCGTCTTGTAGACGGAAAAGTAGTTTTCATCGAGGAAAGTGACTATAACCGGGAGAATACTCTTGTCATTGCAAAACAAGAGCTTGTGAACAACTTGCTGGACCTGCGAAATCGCATCGACCTGAATCAGTCAGTAGCTGAGCTGACCAAAAAACTGGATCTCGTGATTCAAGTGCTCCACGCGGTCGTCCTCGCGAACAACCTTAAACCAAATTTACCTGAAAATGAACAGAAAAAATACGACGAGACCGTCGCCTTTTTTGCTGATCAGGTTAACATGATGAACGTGTATGATTACCAAAAAACCTTGCAGGATATTCAAAAGATGTACGAGCAGCTTGTTAAAGAGATAAAAGAATACTACGTGCAAAAACAGGGAATCTATCAGAAGCACAACCTGTCAGAGGCCGATCTGGTGATTTAGGAGCGATCTAGTACACTTTTGAATGATAGTAGTATCACTGAAAAAGTCCCCTGATCCAGAAAAAGGTATAGTCCCTCAGGAAAACTGAGGAGACTGTACCTTTTCCCTGTATATTTCCAATGATTAAGAAATAGTTAATCAAAACAGCAGCAAAGGAGAACCTAGCCATGACCCTAAAACGCTTCGACCTCCTTTTCATCAAAGGAAAAACCCCAATCAGCAGAATCATCAAAAAAATCACCAGATCGCCATACTCCCATGTGGCGATTTTTCTCTATGAAAACCACATAGCAGAAACCGATTGGCAAGTACCACTACAGGTACGCCATCTACCATACCGACCAGCACAATACGATGTCTATCGCTATCACAAAGATTTCTCTCCTGAACAAATAGAAAAAATGAACACTTTCTTGCAAGAGCATCTCATGGCTGAATACGACACTTGGCAAAGCATCACAAACGGAATACACCTTCTAACAGGCCTTCCGATCATGAACGCCCCAGACAGACTTAACTGCTCTGAAACAGCAGCGAGAATGCTTTCGACAGCAGGTATAGATGTACCGCCAGGCATCACGCCAGGAGAGTTATCCCAACTTCCTATTCTAAAACGCATTGCGTAGTAACGCCTTATTCATAAACGAATGAGGCGTTTTTATTTTCCCCATAGGGGGTGAGGAGGAACGTACATCATGAGAGAATACGGATTACAAATTTATACGGCAACCTTTGCTACAGCAGTAACATACTTCATGGGAGAAATGACCCCATTATTAGGTGTGTTGATGTGGCTAGTTGCGATTGATTACAGCACGGGTGTTTTTGCAGCCTATATAGAAAAGAATTTATCCAGTCGGGTAAGTTTCATGGGACTGGCTAGGAAGATCCTTATTTTTGTACTGGTAGCCGTAGCCCACAAGCTAGATATTGCATTAAACTCCCCAGGTTTTTTGCGGAATCTTACTATCTATTTTTACATTGCCAATGAGGGACTTTCATTGCTGGAAAATATCGCCAGAGCAGGCGTGCCGATTCCCACACCACTCAAATCGGCACTTGTTCAATTGAAAAAACGCTCTGATGGAAACAGAAACATCGACACAGAAGAGCACAAAGAGGAGGGTAAGTAATAATGATCCCTATGATGAAAGAATATAGAGTCTCCTCACTATTTGGAAGACGCACTAGTCCAATCACTGGCAAGCAGGAATTCCACACTGGAATCGATCTTGTAAAAGCTCCTTTTTCCCCCATCAAAGCATTTGTATCAGGGACTGTTGTTCATGCCAAAGTGGGACAACGAGGAACAGGAGTAGGGGGCTTTGGCGTAATCGTCATCATCAAAGATAAGTTCGATCATCTCCACCTGTATGCCCATCTCACAGATTCCTGCGTATCGTTAGGCGAACAAGTCCAAGCAGGACAAGTCATCGGCAGACAGGGCAGTACAGGACAATCAACAGGTCAGCATCTTCACTATGAAGTAAGGAAATATGGTCAAAACTTTGGTTTTGGCAATCATATCGATCCAGTAAAGTACTTGGATGAGTACGAAATAAGAGAACAGAAGAGTCATTCACAAGTACAAGATCAAGCACAAGCTCAAACTCAAACACAAGAAAAAGAAAGAGCGGCAGATCGACCTGATCTTAACACTTGCAATGTAGAGCTGAACGGTAAACGTTTGAATATCAAAGGTGTGATAGATAATGGAAAATCACTTATCCCTGTCCGCTCCTTCGCAAAAGAAATCAACAAAGAATCATTAGTAGAATTTTGCGCAGCAACCAAAAAAATATTATTAATCAATAAAGCATTGACTAGCACCAAACTAATTGGAGACACAGGTTACGCTTGGATAAAAGAAATTGCCGATGTTTTGGGATATCAAGTGGAATGGGATAACGCTGCGAAAACAGTAAAGCTAAAAGAAAGTCAGTAGAATTGGACACAATACGGATAAGCTTAATATCACCTCAATGATGATAAGAGAAAGAAAACAGAGAACATAGACTCTGAAAAAAACTAGTATTCTAACACCTTAATAATGAGACGGAGAACCCTTTAGTAGCAAGGCTTCTCCGCTTCTCTATCGAATAAAATAATCAATCACTGGATAAATTATGGAGTTTTTTTTAGGATTTGGTATATGTATGGGGAATCAATGAGCCAATCCTTTGTTAGGGGAGTAACTTTTGTTGTTACTTCGCTATGAGAAAGATGGACAAACACAACATCAATAAAGCGTTAATCGCCATATACGGTTTATGTTTAGCTCTGAATAAATGGGCGTGGATAGCACCTACCATAAGAACTGCAAGTAATGAAGCAGAGTAGTTCAATAGTTCGGGGAACATAAATCCACCCAGTATTCCTATGACTCCAATCGCCTCAAGAGTAGCAATAACATACATAAACCAGTACGGGTAACGATATTCATTCCAGTGTTGAACCATTTGTTTGGTTCGGAGAAATTTCATTGCCACCGAGATGCTAAACATAACAGCCAAGATGACTTGAATGATAGAAATGAGCATATACAAACACTCTCCCTTTTGATATTGTGCAAAGCTTTTACTATATACTATAAAGTAGTGGGGCTATGGCTGAATGTAGGCTAGCCTACAAAGTTGGTGGCAGGAGGGGGTTTTTTATTGGATAAGATGAAGTATTTATCACGAATTCAATTATTTAATGAATTGGATATGGAACAAATAAAAAACCTGGAGCATGCTACTCCAGCCGATGTCATTAAAAGAAAAACAACAATTGTTTCTCCTCATATGCCGCAAAAACGGCTGTATTTGGTGAAATCAGGGATGGTTCGATTGTATCGGATTCTAAAATCAGGGAAAGAATTGACTGTTGATATATTAGGAGAGGGAAACATCTTTGGTGAGATCGAACTCTTTACGACATGGTCAGATGGTTTGTATGCGGAAGCAATGGAAGATTCAATTATTTGTAGTATAGGTAAAGAGGAATTTGAATCGATTGTAAAATCACACCCGGAGCTAGGGCTTAAAATGATTGAGATCGTTTCGTCACGGCTAAAGGAAGTAGAGGAAATGCTAGAGCTCATAGCCTATGGAAGCGTACGAAAAAGACTCCTTTACTTGCTCTATAAATTATCTCAAAAGTTTGGGCGAGCACTGGATTCAGACCAGGGGTGGGTTCAGTTGGAGGTCAAGCTAACGCATCAAGAATTAGCTAGTACGGCTGGAAGTATTCGTGAAACGGTGACCGAGCAGTTAAAGAGTTTTGTTTCAGAAGGGTTGATAAGTCAGGCTAGTTTACGCAGCCCCTTGTCGATACAGCCGGAACGGATTCTGAGTGCGATGGAAAAATGCCATTGAAAAATTTGCTGTTACAAGCAGCATGGTCAACTGTGCCACAAGCAACGGAAACGGTCTCGGTCTGGGGGACGTTGCAGATTTTCCAAACTCGCTGGAACTGTATCATAAATAACTGACGTTATTAAAAGACCTTTGCCCAATGGACAAAGGTCTTTGCTAGAAATGGCGATTTGTTTATTTTTCCGGATCATGAAATCCTAGAGATCTTGAGATTAAATTGCTGTATAACTTTATCGATTTTATTAACTCACTGCGTTGATTTAAGGTTATTCTGTGGCTTGGCCCGGATACAGATATAGCTGCTACATTTGATCCGGTGTTATCGAACACAGGCGCAGCAATGGCGTAAACTCCTTCTTCTTGTAATCCATCGTTAACGGCAAACCCCGTTTCTCTTATTCGGGAAAAATAATCCTCAGTATAATATGTGTCATTTCCAACGATTCTTCTTCTTTCGTTATACGGAAGCCATGCAAGTAAAACCTCTCCAACAGCACCCCGCTTTAAAGGTAAGACCTCCCCGACAGACACAGACCTTCTCAACGGTTGATGGCTCTCTACACTGGCAATACAGACACGATTTTCATTTTGAACAATATATAAACTGGCTGTTTCATTATAGATGTCTCTTAAATTGGTAATCACGGGCATTGCCAAATCCCTGATATTTGACTTATCCATCAATACTTTCATAAATTGGTACATTTTATCTCCAAGAGAGTATTTCTTTTGGAAATCTTTTTGTAAATAGCCTGCTTCCACAATCGTTTGAAGTAGTCTTCCCACGGTACTTGTACTTAGTCCAGTCTTTTCAGAGATTTCCGTTAAGGACAAGTTTACATTTTCTTCGTTAAAGCAATCTAAAATGAGTAACCCTCTCTCCAAAGATCGTACGTTTGGTGAATTTGTTGAATTTGTCATACTACCCTTCCTTGCTAAAGTGATCTATATGCCACAGCAGGTCTATCAAGATTGAAAATAATTAAGAATAACAAACCCATATTGACTACTGTAAATAAAGAAAAGTCAAAGTTCAATAGGCAAACATAGTATTTTATAGAAACCTTTACTGATTGAAAAACCTTATAGAGATAACCAGTGGATAATTGACTGGTATAAAATGGATGATTCAGTTTTTTGTGTATCCCTATCAAAATCATGTACTTGGTTGCTAACTTTATAACACATTGTCTGGGGAATCACTTTTGCTAGATGGTAGGTCATTTCAGGTGGAACATCCTGGTCATGGTTGCTAACAGCCAGGAAAGTCGGAGGAAATTTGGCCAACTCATCATCAGATAATGAGTAATTTCCCGCCGATGAACCAGAATCCAGCAAATTGGAAATCCATTCCCCTTTTTGACGATAGTACATGTAAATCGAATATCTCTTATGAATACTTCCACTTGTCAAAGGGTTTGCTTGAATGCTGCGTTCTACTATTTGAGCAGGGATGGCGGTTAAGCTTTGGTAATGCGGATTAGGGAGGCTCAACCCTGGATGTTCCAATGAAAAATAGCTGTATAGACTGATTAGCTTTAATGGCTTTTTCCCCTTGTATCTTGCCGTTAAATAGTTGGAAAGGAAGCCTCCGCTTGATCTGCCAAAAAGGATGTATTCATTCGAGTGAAGATTTAGTTCTCGAACGGCATGGTTAGTAAACCAATCCAACGCCTGCTCACATGAATGCAGGATATCGTTCAGCTTTGATTCAGGGCATAAAGGATAATCGATCGCTAGAAAATTGTAACCGTTTTCCAAAAATAACTTTACATATTCTTTGGGCAAATCATCTCTCGATCCGTAAATAAGTCCCCCACCGTGAATATAAATAATGGTTTTATGTCGATGATGGTCTATAGATTGATAAAAATCAGCTTCTAACAATGCTCCTTCTATTTCTCCATAAAAGATGGTTTGTGTAGGTTTTAACATATACATACTTCCCTTCCCTTTGTAAAACAAAAACCAGAGCGGACAGAATGCTTATTGACATCTTAATAGTACATAAAGTTCATTTTACCGTCCAGTGGCAAAAGTTAAAAAACGTAGCTAATGGAGCAGCAGGTTATGTCCCTATGCTTTTTTTGTCATTAATCGACAAAAAACGACTAAAAACACCATATTCTCACAGCTAATTAGGGATAATTGGGATAAATTATGAGAAAAATGACGAAAAAATTGACGAGTTAGTGACATGTATTGACGCATTTTTGTTCCGGGTTTATTATTGCGGTGTTCACAAATTCCTAAGGAGTGGGAAAATGAAAAAGAAAACAGTAGTCCGCAAGGGTGTGTATTATGACTCAGTGAAGCTGATGCTGGTGACCAACGAGTTAAACACATTTGAAGGAATAAAAGAAGCAGCTGTTGTAATGGGGACGGATCTTAATAAAGAAACATTGGAACGAACAGGGTTAATGTCCGAAGAAGCAGCGGAGGCTGTTCCGACCGATATGATTATTGCCATAGAAGGGGAAAATGAACAGACAATTGAGGAAGCTTTACTAAAGCTGGACTCATTATTGAATGCTAAATCATCATCCAATTCTGGTGACCGGTATAGACCAAAAAGCCTTGAAACTGCAGTGAAAATGCAGCCAAACAGTAGTTTGTGCATCATCTCTGTCCCTGGAAAATATGCAAAAGATACAGCAATGGAAGCATTAAAAAACAATCTGCACGTTATGTTGTTCAGCGACAACGTGACGCTGGAAGAGGAACTGGAATTAAAAAATTATGCGGTTAAAAAGGATCTGCTCGTTATGGGTCCAGACTGTGGGACAGCCTTAATTAATAATGCACCGCTATGTTTTTCCAATAAGGTAAAACAGGGGGATATTGGGATAGTCGCAGCTTCCGGAACGGGAGCTCAAGAAGTCATGACACTAATCTCGGCCAATGGCGGCGGTCTAACTCAGGTAATTGGTACGGGTGGAAGAGATTTAAGTGAAAAGATATCTGGACTTATGGTTTTACAAGGGCTGAAAGCGCTTAACAATGATGAAGCAACAAAGGTCATTGTTCTGATCTCGAAGCCGCCAGCAAAAACAGTTAGTGACAAAATTATCAAATTCATTCATGAGAATGTAAACAAGCCTGTCATCATTAACTTCTTGGGAGAAAAATTTGAAAATAACCAAGACGGAGACATTTATTTCGAATCAACACTGGAGGATACCTCACTCAAGGCGTTAGAGCTGGCAGGATACCGTCAGGGCAATGCTCCATTACTGACTGATGCGCAAATTATCAGTATTGCTCGAGAGGAATCCCAAAAACTGCAAAAGGGCCAAAAGTATATTAGAGGATTGTTTAGCGGTGGAACGTTGGCTTACGAATGCTTGTTCATTTTGGAAGAAAAATTTGAACTGGTAGAGTCCAATCTATCGAAAAAGCATAAAGTGAAAAACATCCAAAGCTTAACTAGCCATACTACGATTGATTTTGGCGAGGATGAATTTACTGTTGGACGTGCTCATCCAATGATTGACCCCACATTGCGGCATGAAGTTTTTGAGAAAACCCTAAACAATAAAGAAACAGCGGTTATTGTTCTCGATATTGTTTTGGGTTATGGAGCCAATCTCCAGCCACAGAAGACATTTGTCGAGACACTGAAACAATATAAAGGACAATATGTTTCGGTTATTGCGAATATCTGTGGTACGGATGAAGATCCACAGGATTATGAAACCATCGTAAATGAATTAGAGAACGCAGGGGTTATCATCATGCCTAGTAACCAAACCGCAACGAAACTGGCATTGCGAATCGTGGAGGAACTGAAACAGGAGGGGTAATGGATGAAAATCAATGATTTATTTAATAAAAAGCTTGAGGTTATCAACATCGGAATCGAGCAATTCCATGATGATTTAGTCAAACAAGGCTTTGAAGTGATTCAACTAAGATGGAGTATTCCGACTACAGATAACGAAAGAATCAAAAACGTTCTGGACAAATTGGCTCTATTAGATGAGGAGGAATAAGACAATGAGTAGAAAAGAAGCAAACGCTGAGGTATTAAAAAGATTTCAAGATTCAGATGTACGATTGATCGGTATGGGATTGGCAAAAGATGTGATCCCTGGAATGCATGAAAAACTGTTTTTACACGCTGGACCTCCCATTGAGTGGGAAAGAATGTGCGGACCAATGAAAGGAGCTATTATTGGCGCAATCCTTTATGAGGGATTAGCAGAAACAGAAGAGCAAGCCTATCAATTGGCTGAATCGGGAGAAATCCAGTTTGATGCGAACCATGAGCACCAAGCGGTTGGACCAATGGCAGGGATTATCTCCGCTAATATGCCAGTGTTTATTATGAAAAATATGACATATGGAAATATTGCTTTCTCGAATGTAAATGAAGGTCCTGGAAAAGCTTTGCGGTTTGGTGCCTATGGAGAATCGGTAATTCAAAGGCTGCACTGGATGAAAAATTCATTGTATCCCGTTTTGAAACAGGCGATTGAGCTGTCTGGCGGAATTGATTTCAAGGCTATCGCTACCCAAGCATTGCAAATGGGCGATGACAACCATAATAGACATAAAGCTTCCACAAGCTTATTCATGCGTGAGCTAGCTAAGTATTTGGTGATGGTTGATGCACCGAAAGAAGATGTGTTTGCAGTTGCCGAACATATCGAGAAAATTGACATGTTTAACGTAAACCTGGTTATGGCAATGTGCAAAGCCATGGCTGATGCTGCTACAGGCATTGAAGGCAGTTCCATCGTGACCGTAATGGCCAGAAATGGCGTCGACTTTGGAATCAAAGTAAGCGGAACTGGAAACAAATGGTTCAAAGCTCCTGCCAATATTCCAACAGGGCTCTACTTCCCAGGATTCTCAGAAGAAGACGCGGCTCCGGACATTGGTGACAGTGCCATCACAGAAACATATGGAATGGGCGGATTTGCTCTGGCTGCAGCTCCAGCAATCGTTCAGTTTATCGGTGGAACCTATCAGGATGGGGTTAATATTACCAACGAAATGTATGAAATTACCGATGTTGAGAACAAAAACTTTAAAATGCCAACAATGGATTTCCGTGGAACACCAACAGGAATTGATATTGTCAAAGTCTTAAAAACGGGAATTCAGCCTATCATTACTACTGGTATGGCCCATAAGGAGCCAGGAATTGGACAAGTTGGCGCAGGAATTGTAAAAGCTCCAATGGAGTGCTTTATCCTTGCTGCTGAAGATTTAGTTAAGTAAAAATAGAAACAGGAGGGTTATATAATGGAAGCTTTGAAAAATTGGAAGCTGCATCTATTTGCACTCATCATTGTTGTGATCAGTGAATTGATTGGGATCAGACATATAGGAATTATGGTGTTAATGCCGATTCTTTATGCCACCATTCTTGGCGGAGTAATAAGCTGGCCGAAATTAAAAATATTAAATATGAAAGACATGGAACATGCTAGCGCTATTTTCCCAGTCGCTCTTATGATTTTGCTTGCAAAAGTTGGATTGGGAGTTGGTCCTCAGTTAGATGCCATCATGGCTGCAAAGGGCACCTTGTTCATTCAAATGTTTGCGCACTTCTTGGGGATTGTTATTTTGGGCTTACCGGTAGCCATGCTGTTAGGCTTGGGAAGAGAATCCATCGGGGCAACTTACTCGCTTGGACGTGAGGCTCAAGTAGCTATTATCGCTGACAAATTCGGGTTGAACACTCCTGAAGGACATGGAGTTATGGGTGTATTTATTGTAGGAACAGTGCTAGGTGCATTATGGACAAGTGTTTTTGTAAGTGTTATTGCGGCTCTGGATATTTTCCATCCATATGCTCTAGCCTTAGGTGGAGGAAATAGCAGTATGAGTATGTCTACCGCGGCCTTAGAGGTTATTACCCAGAACTATCCAGATGCAGATATTGATAAAGTTCAAGCTTATATGAATACGTCAAACCTCATTACAAACGTCATGGCGATTTATGTAAATATGTTCTTGACTTTACCGTTAACGGTTTGGTTATACAACTTCTTTGATAAATTCAGAAAAGGGAATAAACCCCAAGTGAATGCAGCTGCTTAATTGAAATGAATGTATATGGAGGCGAAAAAAGATGGACGACAAATCGAAAGTTTTCGAGTTTGGAAAAGTAAAAATCGCATTCTTCCTGCTTTTCATTGCCGGTATATTGACTGCAATCGGTAACACAATTCAGACCCATGTTAAAGAAGGATTGCATCCTGTTTCTTTCGGACAATCACTTACAGGCGCCATGGTAATCTTCGGTGTGGCCATGGTCGGTTATGTGATCAGTCAATTGCCTTATCTGAAGAAACTGTCACCTGTTTTCTGGGTTGGTATCATCGGAGTCATCATGTCTTCACCAATCTTCCCAGGACACGATTTCATTGCAAGCCAATCGAAAGTCATTCAATTTGCCGCTTTAGGAACACCAACTTTGGCATTCGCAGGTTTGGCGTTGGGTAAGGACCTACCAATCTTAAGAAGACTGTCGTGGAAGATCGTTCTTGTAGGTCTGGCTGTTATTTTGGGTAGTGTCTTGTTGGCAGCGATTATCTCAGAATTCCTGTTGAGAATGGAAGGCATCATTTAATAATTGAACGGAAGGCTTTACTTAGAGGAAGACATGTATGATTCTACTTGTAATCGTTAAAAATTAGATTGGAGATTTCATACATTTCTTCCTTCATTTTTGTCCTCCTAGATTGGGCTGAATAACACGAAAAGTCCTTAAAATCCAACAAGCTTCGTACTTGAAGGAGGTATCGTTCGATATGAATGATGGCCTTTTAACAAAGAAAACATCGATAACCGAAAGAATTTTAAACTCTTTGGAGAAATCCGGCAATAAACTGCCGCAGCCTACCACTCTATTTGCCATACTTGCTCTTATGGTCATGATTGGTTCAGCTGTTGCTTCGTTTTTCCAGGCATCGGTAGATATTCAACAAGTCGATTCTGCAACAGGACAAATTAAGGATATTACCATTACGGCCAAAAGCCTTGTAAACGAAGATGGAATTCGTTTCATATTTGAAAATGCCATTGCGAACTTTACCGGCTTTGCTCCGGTAGGAATTGTTTTGGTGGCGTTATTTGGGGTTGCAGCGGCAGAAGGTACCGGTTTATTAAAAGCATTAGTCAAAAAAATGATTTATGGAATTAATCAGCGATATATAACGGCTATGATTATCTTTTTGGGTGTATTGTCACATGTAGCATCTGATGCCGGATATGTGGTTGTTATTCCGCTTGGGGCCATAATTTTTAATAGTCTTGGAAAAAATCCCTTAGCGGGGATTGCGGCCGGATTCTTTGGAGTCTCTGGTGGTTTTAGCGCCAATTTATTGCTAGGGTCCATCGATCCATTGTTGGGAACATTCAGTACAGCAGGTGCAAATGTTTTAGACCCAAGTTATTATGTATCTCCCACTGCGAACTACTATTTTATGGCTGCTTCGGCTTTTTTAGTAGTTATCGTAGGGACACTCGTTTCGGAAAAAATAGTGGAGCCGCGATTGGGAAAATATCGTGGTGGCATTGAAGAAAAGTTGGAGCCGATTACCAAGGAAGAAGCAAGAGGGCTGAAATATGCCTTGGTTACCTTACTCATATCCTTGGGAGTTCTTTTTCTCATGATATTACCGGAAGGGGCAGTCCTGAGAAATCAAGAGACAGGCGATATTATCACAAATTCTCCTTTCATGAATTCAATTGTGATTATCGTTACGCTTCTATTCTTCCTCCCGGGAGTCTTCTATGGAATAGGTGCCAAAACGGTTAAAAATGATCGCGATTTATTGAACGCAATGAGTACCATGGTTAATACGATGGGAAGTTATTTAATTTTAACGTTTGTAGCGGCGCAATTTGTTGCCTTTTTCAAATATTCAAATTTAGGCACAATACTCGCTGTAAATGGTGCCGATGTATTGAAAACTACAGGATTAAAGGGAATCCCCTTGTTAGTTGTGTTTATATTGCTTTCGTCGAGCATCAATCTCTTTATAGGTTCGACGGTAACAAAATGGAGCATAATGGCACCTGTTTTTATCCCAATGTTTATGATGTTAGGTTTTTCGCCTGAATTAACTCAATTGGCTTATCGAATTGGTGATTCGGCCACACACATCATTTCTCCACTGTTGCCATTCGTAGGGTTGGTGTTGGCATTTGCCGACAAATACCAAAAGAATATAGGCATCGGTACCATGATGTCTATCATGTTTCCCTATTCGATAATTCTTTTAATTACTTGGACAGTGTTCCTAATCATTTGGCTGTTGTTGGGAGTGCCTATTGGTCCCGGGGTGCCGGTTAACTTTTAAGGAAAGTGAGGACTAACATGCATATATCCCGAATCGACAGTGAGTTATTCAGGTTAATAAAAGAAGAGAAAGTGACCAGCATCAATATCCAATCATCATTTCAAACATCATTAAGCGGGTATTCAGGTGATTATTTCATAACGATTTTAAACAGCACAAAAGAACTGCTGCCTATGAGTATGGTCATAGGCGGAAATGTTGACGAACTAAACATACACAATAAGAACAGTTTAACAATTTCAAACGATGAAGCCTCTCCTTTGTTTTACGATGAACGTACTGCTGGTGAAGACCTCCATGTCCAAAAGGCGGAAGACAGTTCAATAAACAGAGAAACTCTTCATGAGGTGAGGAATTTTCTGATTGAGAGCGCCATGGCTGAAAGCTTCTACCCGCTTCTGACCAAGACTAGAATGGTAGAGCTGCCTGCTGGAAAGGAAAGTAGTTTCTTTGGGAATGAAAGCTTCATGATCGAGAAGGTTAAAACCTTTTTGGTTTGTTTATCTAAAGGGGATTTATGCTCAGCACCTAATATAACCGGTTTCGGCCCAGGACTTACTCCCTCATCAGACGACTTTTTGCTTGGTTTATTAAGTGTCTTGCTGTATGCCGGGGATGAGAAATCAAAAACACTCATCCAATATCTAACTGCATACAAGGAAAAAACAACAGAAGTGAGTAAATGGATGCTGCATTATGCTTCCATCCACAGCTTGTTTCCCAATGTAGTTAAGCGATTTTTCAAAGCTTCAGGGGAAAACAGGAAAAAGGTGTTGCAAGATTTTTTATCCCATGGAGGAACGTCTGGAATCGATTTGCTATGTGGCATCTATACGGGTTTGTTTCTGTTATTTAAAGATGAAGGAAGCTGAATGGGGAGTCAGGCAAATGAAAAATCGGATTGTTATTGCACTGGGTGGAAATGCCATATTTAATCAAGACCTGACAGCTGCCGGTCAACAAAAAGTATTGATTGAGACGGTGAAAAAAATTGTTCCGCTGATTCGAGAGGGAAACCAAGTCATTATTACTCACGGGAATGGCTCTCAGGTTGGGAACCTTTTGCTGCAACAGAAAGCAGGGGAATCAGAACAAACGCCAGCTTTGCCACTTGATACTTGTGTCTCGATGACCCAAGGAAGCATTGGATATTGGTTACAGAATGCTTTCATTAATGAGCTGAGGAAGAACAGTATCAATAAAAGTGTTGTTTCATTAATAACACAAGTAAAGGTTCGAAAAGGGGATTATGCCTTTCATCATCCGACAAAGCCAATTGGTCCCTTTCTAAGCAGAGAAGAGGCTATTGCCGAAAAAAAACGAACAAACTCCGTTTATATCGAAGATGCAGGCAAGGGCTGGAGAAAGGTAGTCCCTTCGCCAGACCCGGTAGAGATAGTTGAAGAAGAGATTATCAGAAAAATGGTGGAAGAAGATGTTCTGGTTATTACCTGTGGCGGCGGCGGTGTCCCTGTCATTGAGGAAAACGGACAGTATGCAGGGGTAGAGGCAGTAATTGAAAAGGATTTGATTTCGTCAAAGCTTGCAAGAGTCATAAACGCAGACTACTTGGTTATTCTGACAACAGTCAGTAACGTGTATATCCACTTCAACACACCACATCAAAAGAAAATTGAACGAATTGATAGCAAGTCACTCAATACCTTGAAAGAAGAAGGGCATTTTGCAAAGGGAACGATGCTTCCTAAAATTGAAGCAGCATTGCAATTTTTGGAGAATAATCCTCAAGGGAAAGCAATTATCACTTCGGTGGACAATGTTGCAAATATCTTTTCATCAAAGCCAGGTACGCTTGTGACCACTACGATTCAATCATCCAATCAGGATATTTTTATGAAGACGTAATCTTAACATAATCTTGCCCAAATAGTGGGGATCAAGGCAACAGGAGGAGAATACAGTGAAGGAATTAGTAATTGTCGCGATTGGTGGCAACTCATTGGTAAGGGATAATGGTCGGGATTCCATTAATGACCAATATGAAGCGGTCTGTGAAACAGCGAAGCACATTGCTGACATGGTTCAGCAAGGCTACGATGTGGTTGTTACACATGGGAATGGTCCACAAGTTGGCTTTGGCCTGAGACGAGCAGAGATTGCAAACGATATTGCAGGAATGCCAACTCTTCCGCTTGTCAACTGCGTAGCGGATACCCAGGGAGGAATTGGATACCAGATTCAACAAGCATTAACGAATGAATTTGCAAAAAGAAATATCAACAAAAAAGTGGCAACGGTTATTACACAGGTCGAAGTAAGTCCGGATGATGCCAATTTCAAAAATCCAACAAAGCCGGTGGGATCGTTCTTTTCACCTGAACAGATAATAGAAATGCAGAAAGAGCATCAGGATTGGATTTTCGTTGAGGACGCTGGCCGCGGCTATCGAAGAGTGGTTCCATCACCAAAGCCAATCGATATTGTAGAAAAGGATGCAATTAAATCATTAATTGCTTCAGGGTTTGTTGTGATTGCAGTTGGCGGCGGCGGGGTTCCTGTCGTAAAGAAGGATAAAGACTCTTATGTGGGCGTAGATGCTGTGATCGATAAAGATTTTGCAACAAGCTTGCTAGCCGAACAAATTGAAGCAGATACGTTAATTATTACAACTGGCGTATCAAGGGTTTACATTAACTTTGGAAAACCAAATCAAAAGGCACTTGAGGAAATCTCTGTTGAAGAAACAAAACAATATGTCCTTGAAAACCACTTTGCAAAAGGCAGTATGCTTCCTAAAATTGAGGCAAGCCTTAATTTCTTGGAAAACGGAGGCAAAAGGGTAATAATTACTGACCCGGAAAGCCTAAAGAAAGCTTTACTTGGACAATCGGGTACTCATATTGTGAAAAGTCAAATGTATACAAAAATATAACACTTAATCAAGAGGAACTATGATTCGCCAGCCTGGTATACATCAGGTTGGCGATTTCTTTGTCCACTTCTAGGATGAAGCCATGCATGTTATTCCTAACTATTATTGTTGAAAAATAGGTTGATAGAGTAGGTAAAATATACAATCACTTATTGATAGTCTTCATATAATGCTTTTGAAAATGGAAAACATTTTCGAAAATATATATGGAGGAGAAGATGCATTATGGCTTTTAAGTATTTTTCAACAGGAGTGATAAGAACGGGTATTGCCACTGCTAAAGTTCACGCTGAATTATTAAATCTTGACCCAACTAATACCCGGCAAGTACAAGTCAAAATAAAAAACTGGGCTAATGGAACTATCATTCATGACCAACTTTATACACTAAATCCAAATTCCTGGAGCTTTGCTGTAGATGTTGCTTTAGCGCCTTTCGATCACTATGAAGTGCGTTTTGCTCTAGAACCTGATATCATTGCCAATGTTTTTGGTTATGATGGTAGCAGTCCGGATTTAGTAAATATTGTAGGAAACACTGTTTTATTCCATCAGTTAGTTCCGATTCAATCATCATCATTTGCATTAAACTAACTATAATTCATGACCCTTCCATATATTGTGGAAGGGTGTTTTGACTCAAAAAATTCACCGATAGAGGCGTTAAGGTGAGCCATATCATAAGAAACGGCATAGTGGGGCTGAAAAATAACAATATCGATTGCAGTATATCGTGCCTATAAAGAGGTAGTACTAGATTTGTTTACATCCCTTATTGTCAGTTTCTGTTTGGCAAACAAGATTGCTAAGCCCATAATCAATACTGTGGAACCAAATAACATCAAAATTCCTCCCCCTTGGTAAAGCAGACTTCCCAGTAAGGGTGCTGTTGCCATCCCTATTTGGGTGATCTGACGAAGAATTTACGAAGAAGTTCATGGTATTGGAAAAAATTATTGATCGGCTATTGGGAAGGCTACTCTGCTACACGCACTTGTGGCAATGGCAATCACTTCAACAAGTGTACGAACCACATTGCTTTCAGCCGAAATGGTTCCATTATGTTGCGATACAATATTCTTAGTAATGAATAAGCCAAGACCTGTACTTCCCTCTTGATGGGTTCGGGACTGGTCGCCGGTGAAGAACATATCAAAGAGATGCGGCAAAATATCCGGCGGGATCACATCACCATAATTGATTACTTGAATCACGACATCTTGGTCATCAATATAACCATTGATATCAACATACAGACCGTCGCTTCCATAACGGATATGCAAGTGTGGTAAATGTAAAGAAAACCACTCCATTGTTAGGAGTGGTTTTGTTATACAATTGTAAACTTTTCTCACCAACAGTTAGCACACTTGTGCCAGTTTCAACAGCCAACAATTTGTACTATCTAAAGTGAGAGTGTTCTTTGCTTTATTAACTGCCGAGATAGCTAAAAATATTAATACATCATCACCGGTATTGTTGTGAAAAAGAACTTTATTTGGCTTCAGATCGCCAAAACCACCTCGAGCTCTGAAGGTTCCTGTAGACGGCAAAGCTTTCACTACAAACGTAAAGTCTTCATTTCCTAGTAAAAAATTTAACCTTTTAAGCACTAGCCGTTGCCCCTTTTTTACATTGATCACGATAATTTGTAGGTCTCTGGATTGGCCAGGACTTACAGGAATAGGATTTTTTCCGCCGACAATTCCATTTAGTTGAAGCATGCAATTCTCCTCCTTATAGTTGTTATTCTGTAGAATATTCTTAGAATCTAGAATGGTATAAGAAAGATGCCAGAGAAAAATGAAATTGTGCAGGAGGTTATTGAATACCTTATGGTCTGAGATCATTGGTAAGATAGAGATTCATGTGAGGTGAATCCCGATAATGGACTAGAGTTGGGAGCATCTACTATTATGCAAGAACCCAAAGTAGCAAAGCAGCGAGAATGCGATAAAATGGATGATTGAATATTGGCTGCAGTGCGATCGGCAAAATATCTCGATAACTGGATTGGCAACGGGGCAAAGAAAATGATGGAAGACCGGGATTGGCGGAGAAAAAGAAAAAGTCGCTTTGCTATCATCAGATAGTGGTCAAGACCCCATTTAGTGGACATTGAAAAAAGCTCCTAAACCGCAAGCTGGCGTCGGTACTCAATCGGCGTCAGCTTCTTTAATTTTCTTTGTGGT